>DAONGM010000029.1:2069-15050 GCA_035404105.1 Pontiellaceae bacterium | reverse complement strand
GGAGGCGTCATGGCGGCGAGGGTATGAATTACAGAATAAGATAGTCCATCCAAAACAATGGTTTTGGCCATTTTCTTTATGATGCAGTCGTTTTAGCATGGCGAGTCGAATGCGAAACTGGTGAGCCTCAGAGGACTGTGCAGGACAAGGGACTTCAGCTTGGGAGGGTCCGGCTGGTGGTGCGGTGATTCGATGAGTGGGCATTTTTTACGCGAATGTTTGGGTAGTACAAAGGAGCCGGATATGAAGAGCATGCTAGTGCGGGTTTTATTTTTTATCCTTGCTGCAACCGCTGTTGCGCAGGAGCAGACGATTGATTTGTCCGGCCGCTGGCGGCTTGCGATGGACCGCGACAATATCGGTGAACCGCAGAAGTGGTTTGGCGAGACGCTGCCCGGCAGCGACATGATTACGCTGCCCGGCTCCATGCAGGCGCAGGGGTTCGGGGATGCCCCCGGCATGAATACCTCATGGATCGGCCAGATTAAAAAGAAAGAGTGGGAGAAACCCCAGTATGCGCCGTACCGCACGGCTGAAAATTTTAAGATGCCGTTCTGGCTGCAGCCGGACAAATATTACAAAGGCGTGGTGTGGTATCAGAGAACCGTTGAGATTCCCGAAAACTGGGACGGTAAATTCATTGAACTCGAACTCGAGCGCGCGCATTGGCAAACCACCGTCTGGGTGGATTCATCACTGGTCGGTTCGAATACTACGCTTTCGGTTCCGCATCGTTATGACCTCAGCCGTGTGCTGAAGCCGGGCCGGCATCTGCTGACGATTCGCGTCGATAACCGGATGGTCATCAATATCGGACAGAATTCACACAGCATGTCGGACCATACGCAGTCCAACTGGAACGGCCTCATCGGCGAGCTGAAATTGATCGCCCGCGCCGCCACGCGGATCGAGGAGCTGCAGATTTATCCGGACCTTGCCGGACGCTCCATCAAGGTGATAACCCGTCTGGCCGGCCCATCCGGAAAAACGGACGGAGAGCGGCTGAGGTTTGATCTGGTTTTTGACGGGAAAGCGGTCGCGGCGGAAACCGTGTCCACCCGGGCCATCCCGGACGGGGGCAGCGAGACGATCATCCGGATCAACGATCCGCTTAAAGTCTGGGATGAGTTTCATCCGAATCTCTACACGTTAATCACCCGTCTCGAAAGCGCAGCCGGGGTTGATGAAGAGCGCACGGTGTTTGGTCTGCGTGAGATTACGAAAGCCGGAAACCGTATACTCCTCAACGGCCGGCCTGTCGTGATGCGCGGTACGCTGGAGTGCTGCATTTTCCCGCTGACCGGCTATCCGCCGACCGATGTTGAGTCGTGGAAGCGCATCATCCGCATCTGCAAGGCGCACGGTCTCAACCATATCCGCTTTCATTCCTGGTGTCCGCCCGCAGCGGCCTTTGATGCCGCCGATGAGCTCGGCTTCTATTATCAGGTTGAATGTTCCACCTGGCCGAATCAGGGAACGTCGCTGGGTGACGGGCTGCCGGTTGACCAGTGGCTGTATGAGGAAGCCGATGCGATTCTCCGCGCCTATGGCAACCGTCCCTCCTTTCTGCTGTTTGCCGCCGGCAATGAGCCGGGCGGTAAAAAGGGGCGGGATCCATATCTCGGGAAGTGGGTTTCTCATTACCGGAGCAAAGATTCCCGGCACCTGGTAACCAGCTCCTCCGGATGGCCCGAACTTCCCGAAAACGACTATCAGGATTTCTGCCGCGACGCGCGCATTCAGAACTGGGGGGCCGGGCTGACCAGTCGCATTAACAGTCGCGCTCCGGAGACCGTCACGGACTATAGTCCGATCGTGGCCAAATACCCGAATCAGCCGGTGATTACTCATGAGCTCGGACAGTGGTGTGTGTATCCGAATTTCAAAGAGATGGAAAAATACACCGGGGTGTTGAAGCCCCGGAACTTCGAAGTTTTCATGGATTTTCTGAAGCAGAAAAAGATGTTCGATCAGGCCGATGCGTTCCTGATGGCCTCCGGCAAGCTGCAGGTTCTCTGCTATAAGGAAGAGATTGAGTCCAACCTGCGCACGCGGGGATTTGGCGGATTCCAGCTGCTCGACCTGCACGACTTCCCCGGGCAGGGCACCGCGCTGGTCGGTGTGCTCGATCCGTTCTGGGATTCCAAGCCGTATGTGACGCCGGCTGAATACCACCGGTTCTGCGCGCCGATCGTTCCGCTCGCCCGCCTGCCGAAACGGGTGTTCAAATCGTCCGACACCCTGTCGGCTCAGCTGGAGCTCAGTCAATTCGGACCGGCGGATCTCAAAAACGTGACCATCGACTGGTCGCTGAAGGATAAAGCCGGGCGGGCCGTGAAACGGGGCTCGCTGCATAAAGATCTGCTGCCGGCCGGCGACCTGCAGGGGCTGGGCAATGTGGAGGTCAATCTCGCCGATCTGCCTGCGCCGGCTAAATATTCGCTGGAAGTCTCGGTGGCCGGCACCGATGCCGTCAATGACTGGGATCTCTGGGTCTATCCCGAAACGGTTCCGCTCCAGTCGGACAAGGTAACGGTGGTCGATGCGCTCGATGCCAACGCGCTCGGTGTGCTGGCGCAGGGAGGCAAAGTGCTGCTGGCCGTGAAGCCCGCACAGGTTAAAACATCGGTGGCCCTCGGGTTCTCCTCGATTTTTTGGAACACGGCCTGGACGGACAACCAGCCGCCGCACACGCTCGGAATTCTGTGCAATCCGCAACACCCGGCTCTGGCGGCGTTCCCCACCGAATATCACAGCAACTGGCAGTGGGCCGTGCCGATCCAGCATGCGGCGACCCTGGAGCTGGACAGTCTGCCGCAGGAGCTGAAGCCGATCATTCAGGTGGTGCCGGACTGGTTCGCGCCGAAAAAACTGGCGCTCGCCTTTGAGGCGAAGGTGGGCGGCGGGTCGCTGCTCGTCTGCAGCGTCGACCTGCAGACCGATCTGGCAAGCCGGCTCGAAATCCGCCAGCTCAAAAGCTCACTCCTTGCCTATATGGAAAGCGCCGCATTTGCCCCGGCGGTGGAGCTTTCACCCGAAGCCATCAACTCGCTGTTGAAGTGATACAAACCGAAGGACGGATGTTATGAACAAAGTTACCGCCGAACGCGAACCCATCACCATTCCAACCTACGGGCTGGGCGCGCCGGAGAAAAACCCGCTCTTTTTTGAAAAGCGCGTCTATCAAGGCTCGTGCGGCAAGGTCTACCCGGTGCCGTTCATCGACAAGGTGTTCGACACCCCGGAGGACCAGGCTTATGACTCCGTCCGGCTGGAAAACGACTATGTCCGGCTGGTGATGCTGCCGGAAATCGGCGGGCGGATTTTTCTGGGGCAGGACAAGGTCAACCAGGACTACGATTTCTTTTACCGGCAGGATGAGATCAAGCCGGCACTGGTCGGCCTGGCCGGTCCGTGGATTTCCGGCGGCGTGGAGTTCAACTGGCCGCAACATCACCGCCCCGGCACCTATATGCCCGCGGACGTGCACATCGAGGAAAAAGAGGACGGCGAGCGCATCGTCTGGCTCTCCGAGCACGACCCGCTCAACCGCCTGAAAGGCATGCACGGCATCAGCCTGAAGCCGGGCAGCGCGCTCGTGGAGCTCAAGGCGCGCCTCTACAACCGCACGCCGTTCACCCAGACCTTCCTGTGGTGGGCGAACGTCGCCGCGGAAGTGCACGACAACTATCAGAGCTTCTTTCCGCCGGACGTCCACTACGTCGCCGACCACGCCGTGCGCGCCCTGAGCGCCTTTCCGATCGCCTGCAACGATTATTACGGTGTGGATTACGCCAACCGTCCCGGCGCCAACGACCTGAGCCGCTACAAAAACATTCCGGTGCCGACCAGCTATATGATCTGCGACACGCAGTTCGACTTTTTCGGCGGCTACGATTACGACGCCGGCGGCGGATTCATTCACGTGGCCGACCGGTACCTGTCCCCCGGCAAAAAGCAGTGGACGTGGGGCAACCACGACTTCGGCTGGGCCTGGGACCGTGAGCTCACCGACCGCGTCGGGCCCACCGGAAGGCCCGCGCCCTACATTGAGCTGATGGCCGGCGTCTACACCGACAATCAGCCGGACTTCACCTATCTGCTGCCCTACGAAACCAAAACCTTCTCGCAGTTCTGGTGGCCCTACAAAAAAATCGGCCCGGTGCAGAACGCCACGAAGGACGCCGCCGTGCGCATGGTGCGCAACGCGGACGGGACACTCGATCTCGGGGCGGTGGCGTCGCGCAAACTCGCCGGCGTGCGAATCGTATTGCGCGAAGGCGCTGCGGTGCTGCTCGACGAAACCGTCGATCTTTCGCCCGACCAGCCGTGGCACAACCCGGCGTTCCCGTTTGCCGGCGATTTCCAGGCCCTGGAAATTTCTGTGGAAGGGTTTGTCGCCTATCAGCCGGTCGATGTTTCCAAGCTGGAACGGAACCGCGACAAGGCGACCGAGCCGCCGATGCCGGATGCGATCGAGTCGATCGACGAACTCTATCTGACCGCCGAGCATCTGGAGCAGTACCGCCATCCGACCCGCTACCCGGAAATTTACTGGGACGAGATTCTGCGCCGCGATCCGCTGGATGCGCGCACCAACATCGCCTACGGCCGCAAAAAACTGAATCAGGGGCTGCTCAGCGAAGCCGCGGCCTATTTCGAGACGGCCATCCAGCGGCTGACCCTCCGCCACCCGAACCCGTGTACCGGCGAAGCCCACTATTACCTCGGACTCGTCCGCCGTTTCCAAGGCTTTGAAAAAGCGGCCTACGCCGCACTTTACAAGGCAACCTGGAGTTATGAGTGGCGCGCCGCCGCCTATTACGAACTGGCGCTGCTCGACTGCCGCAGGGGAAATTTTTCCCAGGCCGTGGAGCATTGCGAGGCCTCGCTCGACACCAACCGGCAGCACAACAAAGCGCAGGTCCTCAAAGCCATCGCCTTGCGGAAGCTCGGACAGGAGAGTTCCCGCGGGTTGGAAGCCCTGCTCGCAGTCGATCCGCTCGATCACTGGGCGCGCTTTGAGTCCGGCGATATCGACGGTTTCCTGGCCAAGAGCCGTAACGATGCGCAGACCGTGCTCGATATCGCATACGACTATGCCGACGCCGGCTGCACTGCGGAAGCCGTCCGGCTGCTGGAGCTGCACCACGCGAACCGCGTGGCGGCCGTCGCCGTTCCCAACCCGCTGCAAAAATCGCAGATGACGCATTATGCTCTGGCCTGGCTGACGCAGGATGTGCGCGCATTGGAAAATGCGCGCCGGCTGGGTCCGGATTATTTCTTTCCGTCGCGGCTGCACGACCAGCTCGTGCTCGAGTGGGCGCTGCAGCAGCCGGGCGGCGACTCAAACGCCGCCTATGCGCTGGGCAATTATTACTACGACAAAAAACGGCACGAAGATGCCATTGCAGTCTGGGAAAAAGTTGCACCGTTCGCGACCGTCCGGCGCAATCTCGGGATCGCCTACTGGAATGTCCGCCGCGACGGCGAAGCCGCCCGCCAAGCGTATCTTCAGGCCTTGAAGCTCGATCCCGCCGATGCGCGCATTTTCACGGAATATGATCAGCTGCGTGAAAAACTGGGCGACCCGGCCGAAGCGCGTCTGCTCACGCTGCTGGAGCATCCGGAGCTGGTGGCGGAGCGTGACGACTGCTCCGTGGCGCTTGCGTCGCTCTACAATCAGACCGGTGCGCCCGAAAAAGCGCTGGAGCTGCTGCTGAACCGCCGCTTCCACCCGTGGGAAGGCGGCGAGGGCAAGGTGCTCAAGCAGTACACCACCGCCCGCCTGCTGCTGGGGCAGAACGCGCTGGAGGCCGGCGATGCCGCCGCCGCGCTGCAGCATTTTGAACTGGCCATGCAGATGCAGGAAAATCTGGGCGAGGCCTATCACCTGCTGCAGGCCAAAGCCGACGTGAGCTATTGGCAGGGCAAAGCGCTGCGCGCCCTCGGTCAGGAGGCGGACGCGGTGGCGAAATTCGAGTCCAGTGCCAACGAGGCCGGGGACTTTCAGGCGATGGCCGTCACCGAGCATTCCGAACAGTCCTACTATCGCGGCCTGTCGCTGCTGGAGCTGGGGCGCACGGAGGATGCCCGCCAGCTGTTTGAAAGTTTGAAGGCATATGCGGAAAAGGAAATGGAGGCCGAGGCGAAGATTGATTATTTCGCCACCTCGCTCCCGCTGCTGCTGGTCTTTGAGGACGATCTGAATCAGTGCAAGCGGCAGAACGCGGAACGCCTGATGGAGCTCGCCCGGAAAGGGCTGGCGCGCATCCCGGCGTAACCGCCGCCGCTTCTATCCGTGGCACTTCGGTCCGGCCGCGCGTCTCCTTCAGTGGCGCGCGGCATTTTTGCGGTATTGCGCCGGCGTGGTGTTCAGGTGTTTTCGAAAGACGACGCCGAGATATTCCGGGTGGCTGAAGCCCGCCCGCTCGGCGATTTCTGCAATGGAGAGCGCCGTGCCGGTCAGCAGTTTCTGTGCGCAGCGGATCCGCTCCTGCAGGATCCGTTCATGCACGGTTTGCCCGAAGGCCTCTTTGAAGCGCCGCTGGAGAACGCTGCGGGAGAGAAAGGCCTGCTCGGCAACCTCATCGACGCTGAGCGCGCGGGTGGCCTGGCTTTCGATGAATCGTGCGGCGGCAATCAGATTGGGGTCGGTGATCGCCAGACTGCTGGAGGATTGCCGCACGGTGATTTCGCCGGGCGGGACATAGAGAACCTGGTCTTTCAGTTTTTCGCCGCGCATCAGGCGGTCGAGCATGGCGGCCGCCTGATAACCGGCGGCGAAGTGGTTGGCGTCGATGCTGGAGAGCGGCGGCCGGCAGAGCTCGCAGAAGAGGACATCATTATCAACTCCCAGCAGGGCCAGCTCGTCGGGGATGCGGAGTCCGGCGCGGCGGGCGGCTTCGATCAGCTGGCAGCCGAGATCATCATTCGCGCAAAAGACCGCGCAGGGCAGGGGCAGCGTTTGGGCCCAGGCGGCGATTTGCCGGCCGGTATGCTCCCAGGAGGGCGATTGCGGAGCGCTGTAAAACGACGGCAGTTCGAGCGAGGTCAGGGTCTGCCCGTGTTCGTGCAGGGTGTTCAGGAAGCCGATTTTCCGGCAGACGGACCAGACTTCCTGCTCCATTCCTAAAAACGCAAAATTCCGGAATCCGCTGTTCAGGAAATATTTGGCGGCCTGCCGTCCGATGCCTTCGTCGGCGACGAGCACTTGCGGAGATTGGTATTCCGCGGCCCGCCCGCCGATCATGTCGATGAAGGGTTTGCCGTATTGGCGGATTTCGTCCACAGCGCTTTCGGCAGTGATGCGCACGATTAAGCCGTCGCCGTTCCAGTCTTTCAGCCACGAGGTTGCATTATCGCCCAGTGCGCGCGGTGCGTAGGAGACCGACCACGTCGTGTGCTCCTGCACATACTGCGCAATGCCTTTGAGGATGTTGCGGCCGGCGGCGTGGGTTGTCTCGGCCAGCACGGCGACTTGCGGAGGATTGGATGATTTCATGGCGCGAGCATACGGCTTCTGGCGGGATTGCGCCAGCCGTTTTGACCCGATTTCTCCAAAGTATGGTTTTAAAACACCTGTTCAGTTTCTCGGCGATGGCTTAATAATGGCCGATAATACCGCTGGGCGATGCTGTTCATTCTTATGGAAGGGCCTGCTGCGTAGAAACGAAGGGGCCGGTGAATATGAAACGGATGCGAAGTTCTCATCAAAGCGCAGTGATTTAGCGACAGGTAATGAACGAGGAGAAAATTCAATGACAGGTAAGGAACGGGTTTACGCGGCACTCAATTTTGAACAGACGGACCGTCCGCCGGTCTCGGCGACGTTTACGCCGGAAATCGAGGCCCGCCTGCGGCAGGCCACCGGAATTCAGGAGTGTGATCTGGGCGCGGCACTGGGCAATGATCTGGTGAAGGGCGTTGCGGGAAACAGCTTTGAGATGAGTTATTACCGGCCGCAAAAGCCGACGTATGTCTGCCCGTGGGGCGTGACGTGGCGCTGGGCCGACAATGCGTTCGGCAGCTTTACGGAGATCCACCGCTCTCCGCTGGCCGACGATGATGAAGAGTCGATGGAGCTGCTGAAGGCCTATCAGATTCCTTCCCCGTATGATGATGCGCAGTATGACCGGCTGCGGCAGCTGATTGCGCGCTATGGACAGGAAAAGTGGATCGTCGGGTCCTGCCAGATCAGCCTGTTCGAAGCGGCCTGGTATCTGCGCGGCATGGAAAATTTCATGGTCGATATGATGATCAATCCGGAGTACGCCCAGTTACTGTTCGATAAGGTGATGGAATTTGTGCGCGTGGCCGGGCGCAAATACATCGACCTCGGCGTGGATATGATCTGGCTGGGCGATGACGTGGCGACGCAGAAGAATATGATGATGTCACTCGACACCTGGCGGACATATCTCAAACCGCGCTATGCCGAGCTGATCCGCGAATATAAGACCGCCAATCCGCAGATTAAGGTGGCCTATCACAGCTGCGGCAACTGCGAGGCCATCATTCCGGAAATGATCGAAATCGGACTCGATGTGCTCAATCCGCTGCAGCCGATGGCCATCAGCCCGTTTGAAATGAAAAAGAAATACGGCAAGAATATTGCCCTGTTCGGCGGACTGTGTGTACAGCAGACGATGCCGAACGGCACCGTCGAGCAGGTTCGGGCGGCCGTGCGGGAGCTGAAGACCGAGTGCGGGCGGGGCGGCGGCTATATTCTTTCGCCGGCGCACCACATCCAGGCGGATACCGATATTAAGAATGTAATGGCCTATTACGAAGAAGCACTGCGTACGAATTAAGTGAGCCAACGAAAGGAATGATGGAAATGAAACCGATACGAATAGGAATGCTGGGGACATGGTTATTGGCTGGACTGATCGGAACGGCGCTGGGTGACGGAGCTGCCGCACCGCTGCCGCGGCTGAGTCCGCGTCCGGTTGCCGTGGCAGGCTGCCGCGAACTGACGGTTGATCTGGGCGGTACATGGAAGTTCAACCCGGCCGCGCCGGCTTCGTTTGCCGGACTGACGGCCAAAGACGCCGCCGAGTGGAAACCCATTCAGGTCCCCTGCGATTGGGCCATGCAGGGATTCACCGAAGCGAGAGGCCGTGGCGTCGCCTATCTGCGGACGTTTACGGTTCCGGCCGAGTGGGCCGGATGCCGGATCAAACTGCGCTGCGACGCGGTCTATAGCGATGCCGTGGTTTACATCAACGGGAAAGAAGCCGGCCGGCACGAAGGCGGCTTTACGCCGTTCGAGCTGGATGTCACGGCGCTGGTTCAGCCCAAGACCGAAAACGTCATCGCGCTGGCCGTGAAGAATGATTCGCTGGCCGATACGCTGGCCTGCGGCACCAAATATGCCTATCACCCGATCGGCGGCATTTCGCGGCGGATCAGTCTGTTTGCGCTGCCCGAAACGAATATCTCTTCGCTTCAGGTGACGACTGCCTTTGATGCGCAATACCGCAACGCAACGCTGACGGCGGCGCTGGAAATCGCACAGGACGGCGGCGGGAGCTTTTCGCCGCTGGAAGCGCGTCTGACGCTGACGGCTCCGGACGGCAAGAACGTCGACCTTGCCCCGGCGAAGGTCGCGATCAGTTCTCCGACGGCGCGGATCGAACTGCCGGTTCAGGCTCCGGCACAATGGAATCCGGAACATCCCAACCTCTATACCTTGACGATCGGACTGTATTCCAACGGACAGCTGCTGGAGTCGCTGGTGCAGAAGGTCGGCTTCCGCCAGATTGAAGTGCGCGGCACGCAGCTGTTTGTGAACGGCCAGCCGATCAAAGTCCGCGGCATTAATCACCACGAAATACATCCGCTGACCGGACGCTCCGTGGCGGATTCGATTGACCGGGGCGATGTGGAGCTCTTCCGCAACGGCAACGTCAACCTGCTGCGCACCTGCCATTATCCGCCGAACGAAGCGCTGCTGGCGGCGGCAGATGAGCTGGGGATGTTCATTGAATGCGAAGCACCGTTCTGCTGGGCCAACCCGGACAAGATTTCAAACCGGGTCGAAGTTGCGACGGCGCTGATCAGCCAGCAGACGGCGGAAATGGCGGTCGCTTATCGCAATCACCCTTCGATTGTTTTCTGGTCGCTGGCGAATGAAAGCGAATGGATGCCGGCCTTCGAGGCGTCCTCGCGGCTGCTGCGGAGCATCGATCCAACACGCCCGCAGACGTTCAATTGGATCAAACCGAAAAAAGGGGATGAAGGCTTCGCGGACATTCTGGCCTATCACTATCCGGCCTACACCGTTAAAGAAAAAGCGGCCAGCTACACAAACCGGCCGATCTACATCGGCGAAGACGCGCATCTGAATGCCTATAACCGGCTCGAGCTGGCTACCGATCAAGGCCTGCGCGATGTCTGGGGCCGCTACCTGCGCAAACTGTGGGATCTGCAGTACAGCCTGCCGGGAGTGATCGGACAGTCGATCTGGGCCGGTATCGATGACGTCTTCTACCTGCCGAACGGGGATATCGCCGGATACGGTTCCTGGGGACCGCTCGACGGCTGGCGCCGTCAGAAGCCGGAATACTGGAATATGAAGAAAGCCTATTCTCCGGTGCGGATCACCAACGTGGTCTGGAACGGACGGAGCGTTGAGCTCGCGGTCGAAAACCGGAATGTCTTCATGAACCTGAGCGAGATGAAAATCAACTGGACTCTGGGCAAGGCCTCCGGCCAGGTGAGCGCCAATGTTCCGGCGCGGACGAACGGTTTGCTGGCCATCACGCTGCCGGCAGTTCCGCAGCCCGGCCAGGCGCTGAATCTGACCTTTACCGATCCGCGCGGTTTTGTGGCGGACGAATTCTGTCTGATGATGAAGCCTGCTGAGCCGGCGCCGTTTGGCGACGCCAACGGTGCGGTGGCGAATTATAAAACAGATGCCGCAACCGGTCTGCTGAGCGAACTCAACGGGCTGAAACTGGCCGGGCCGGAGCTGATGATTCTGGCGCTGAATAAGGAAGGTACGAAAGAACGCAACGGGCCGGAAAAAATCTGGACTCCCTTTACCAGCCCGTGCAGCGGCTGGTCGGTAACCGGTGCCGTTTCGCCGCAGGCGGTCAGCGGAAGCTATGAACAGGCAGCCGGCAGCTACCGCTACACGGCGAAGCCCGGCGGCGTGCTCGAAATCGCCTATGACTTCACCGTGAAGAAAGCGATTAATCCCCGGCAGGTCGGACTGGTCTTTACGCTGCCGCTGTCGTGTGAAGTCCTGAGCTGGGAGCGCACCGGCTACTGGGATGTCTATCCGGAAGATCACATCGCCCGGCTGAAAGGCAGCGTCAAAGCTTCGGAAGGGTTTGAGGCGACGGCTTTCGGCCCGCGCACCCAGCCGTCGCATCCCTGGCGTCTGGACAAGATGATGTACGGCAATAACGACTTCTGTTCGACCAAGCACAACGTTCTGCGGGCCAGTGTGCTGGATGCCGACGGACACGGCCTGGTCATCGACGGCGGCGGTCAGCAGCACATCCGCTGCTGGCGCACGGCCGACGCGGTCTATGTGCTGGTGGCCGATTATTCGAACGCCGGCGCCGAAGGCTTCATCCAGAAGCTGTCGCAAGACGACCAACGGAATCTTCCGGCCGGGTCCTCTGTGAAGGGCGTTGTTCGCATCAAAGTACAGTAACTCAACTGCCGCGCAGCCGCGCGGCGGTCTTCTAAACGCAAAAAACCGCGCATCCGTGCGCGGTTTTTTGTTTGGAGCTGCCGGCCGGAAAAGCGGCAGCCGCGGACGAAGAAAAGAACGGCGGCAGAATTTTAGAATACGCTCTGCCGTCGAAAGTCTCAGACCTGCAGTCTGCATTCCCGGCAAAGACATTCCGGGAAATTTTCCAGAGAGCCGGGCAGTTCCGGAATAAAAAACCTCCGCAACCGGAAAACCGGCTGCGGAGGTCGAGCTCTTTCGTTGTCGAAAGAATCAGAGAAGACGGCAACAAACCCCTAAGTGTCTTCCTCTCCGAAACTCTGAGGGCGGACTATACATTGCCAGTAAGCCTACAAAAGATTTTTCTTGTCGGGTTGTTCCCTACAAAACGGGCCGTTTTTGAGAACTTGACGCGGATCAATGCCGCCGTTTTAAGGTGTGGTAGAATCTGTCTCAGTAAATGGAGAAACGGCATGAAGCGCAAAATTATTGAGATCGATGAGGAGAAGTGCAACGGCTGCGGAGCCTGTGTTACCGGCTGCGCCGAAGGAGCGCTTGCTGTTGTGAACGGCAAAGCAAAACTGGTGAACGATGTTTTCTGTGACGGGCTTGGCGCCTGTATCGGGGAATGCCCGACGGGAGCGCTGAAGATTATTGAGCGGGATGCGCCGGAATTCAGCGAAACCGCCGTACAGAAACACTTACAGAAAACCGCACAGCCTTCCGGCGGATGCCCCGGAATGAAGCTCCGTTTTGCGGAGCCGGCAAAAGTTGCCAAGTCGAAGATCGAAGGGCAGGGCGTTTCCGGGCAGGTTATCCCGTCGGAACTTAACCAGTGGCCGACGCAGCTGCATCTGGTTCCGGTCGAAGCGCCGTTTTTTAAAAACCGTGAACTGGTCGTACTCAGCACCTGTTCACCGTCGGCTTCGCCGGATGTCAACTGGCGGTTCGTTCGCGGCCGGGCGATTGCCATTGCCTGTCCGAAGCTTGACCGCACGGAAGGCTACGTTGAAAAACTGGCGGCCATTCTTTCCTCGAACGGCATTCCGAAAGTTATCATTGTTCGCATGGAAGTTCCCTGCTGCGGAGGACTGACGATGATGGTTCAAGAAGCCGCGCGACGGAGCGGCCGGACGGATCTGGCTGTGGAAGAGGCGGTAATCGGACTCGATGGCGAACTGAGAGAAATCAAAACGCTGGAGGTATGAAATGGACGAATTAAAAGGCAAAGCGCTGAATTTGAAAACGCTGGTAAACTATGCCGACGGCGCGGTCGTCAGCCGTACGCTGCTCAA
>DAONGM010000029.1:0-1969 GCA_035404105.1 Pontiellaceae bacterium | reverse complement strand
TGAAAACGCTGGTAAACTATGCCGACGGCGCGGTCGTCAGCCGTACGCTGCTCAAAAAAGAAACCGGCAACATTACGCTCTTTTCGTTCGATAAAGGGCAGGGGTTAAGTGAACACACTTCGCCGTTTGATGCCGTGGTCGAAGTGGTCGAAGGTGAGGGAACTTTCGTCATCGCGGGCGAACCGCAAACGGTCAAAGCCGGCGAACTGATCATCATGCCCGCCAACATTCCGCATGACGTGCAGGCAGCGGACGCTCCTTTTAAAATGCTGCTGATTATGATTCGCTCCAAAGCATGAAAATTCACTGGCTTCAGCATGTTCCGTTTGAAGGCCTCGGATGCATTGCGCCGTGGCTGGCCGAACGCCGTCACGCTGTCACCTGTACGCGGCTTTGGGCCGGAGATGGTTTTCCGGCGGCTGAAAAAATCGACGGACTGATTGTGATGGGCGGACCGATGGGCGTTTATGATGAGGCGGTTTATCCATGGCTGGCGGATGAGAAAGCTTTCATCAGACAAATCGTTGCTCAGGATAAGCCGGTGCTCGGCATCTGTCTCGGCGCGCAGCTCATCGCCGAAGTACTGGGTGCCAGGGTCTGGAAGAACGATCAGCGCGAAATCGGTTTCTTTCCGTTGGCCGGTGACGGCGCTTTATTTCCGGCGGAGTTCATGGCGTTTCACTGGCACGGTGACACGTTCGGCATTCCGGACGGCGCGGTTCATCTGGCGTCGAGCGAAGCCTGTAAAAATCAGGCGTTCAGTTTCAAAGACAACGTGCTGGCGCTTCAGTTCCATCTGGAAACAACGGAAGAAAGCCTGATGTCGCTTTATCAAAACTGCTCCGGTGAAATCACGGACGGACCGTTTATCCAGACGCTGGAACAAATGCGGCCGTTTTTTCCTGCGCTTGAAGCCGCCAACACACGGATGTTCAGCTTGTTAAAACGGCTGTTTTAATTTATTACTCAGCGCATGTTTTTCTTCAGGAAGAAATTCCATCTGATCATCGTTTGCACGGCTAACCGCACGCGCAGCGCCTATTTCGCCGGCTGCCTCCGGCACTACCTTTCGCAATACCGTCCGGACGCGCTCCGCCGAATTAAAATCACTTCGGCGGGCACGAAGGCGGCGGGCGGCGGACGGATCAATGATGTGGTCGCGCTGATTGCCCGCAAACAGGGGTTCAGTTTGCGTCAGCATATGGCGGAGCCGCTTTCCGGCAAGCTGATGAAGCAGGCCGATCTGATTCTGGTGATGGAGCAGGAACACAAAGATTTCATTCTCGAAAAATATCCGGAATCAAAAGAAAAGGTTTTCCGGTTAATGGAATACGGCGCGCAGGGCGATGACGCGGCGGAAACGCTCGACGTGCCCGATCCGACCGGAAGAAGAGCCGAAGACTTCGAGGCGTTCATTGAAACCGCGCATGCCGAAGTCGACCGGCTGGTTCACGAGCTGGTTTATCGGGAGATCATATGAAGTCATGGCCACAGAGGCCCGGGCATCGCGTGCTGATTCTTTCCGTCAGCGCGGGAACCGGTCACATCCGCGCGGGTGAAGCGCTCGCCAAAGCCGCGGCGGCTCATCCTGCCTCCGGCGAAGTGCTGCATATTGATGCTCTGCGCTATACCAACAAAATGTTCCGCCGGTTCTACGGACAGTTTTATATCGATCTGGTCAAAAGCGCTCCCACGCTTCTCGGCTGGTTTTATGACTCTCAGGATGAACCGTGGAAAACGGAAAAAATGCGTCTCATGCTTGACCGGATGAATACCGGTCCGCTCGTCCGGCAGATTAAAAAATTCAAACCGGACATTACCATCTGCACCCATTTTCTGCCGTCCGAAATTCTTTCGCACCTGATCAAGCACGGAGAGATAGACACGCAGCTTTCGATTACCGTCACCGATTATTATGCGCATGCCATGTGGCTGTCGCGGCTGATTCATCACTACTTTGTGGCCACCG
>DAONGM010000028.1:12070-15107 GCA_035404105.1 Pontiellaceae bacterium | reverse complement strand
TTTTTTCGTCTTAGAAGCGCCAGTTGACGAGGATCATTCCGGGCGCCAGCTCATCCGGCAGACGGGTAAACCATTCGTTCTGAGGAATAATGTTTACCAGCCCGATCTGCACTCCGGCATCCGCTGTTTTCGCGTAGTTGACGAGTCCCAGCTGGAGCCCGGTCAGTTTGCCGGCATAGTTGACCACGCCGGTCTGCAACCCTTTCATGGTGCCGCCGGTATAGTTCAACGCGCTGATGGCAATACCGAAACCGAAACCGCCCTGCCAGCCGGAAGTATCCTGTCCCGTATAATTGACCAGCGCCCATTGCAGGCCCCGATAGTTTTCTGCGTAGTTCAACAGTCCCAGACTCAGTCCGGCGCTTTGTCCGGTGGACCCGTTGACAAACCCTAGCGCGAATGACGTCTGCGGATTTTCGCCCCAGATGCTGAGGGTCAACCCTTCGATCACCGTGTTCCGGTCGTAGACGGCAACATCCGGAGTGAGGCTGAGGTTGAACGGTTTGGTTCCGGCCATTGCTCCGCCGGCGATTATCGTGCTCATTAAAATTAACAGTAATTTCTTCATCGTTCGTTTCTCCTCTTCTGCCGGTTTACCTGACGCCTATGTTACCGATGGTGTGAATAAAAACCATATAGAATTTCCTTTCGTTTCAGGGATTTCTGACAATGGAGTATATCCTCTTCGATCTGTTCGTGCATCTCAGCGCCGGTCTTTTCATCGAGGCACCGGCGCGCTCTGCACTTCCGGCAATTTTCGTTCAGGTCTTTTTTTTAGCAGCCGGTCAGATATCCAGATTACCGCACCCTGGCGTCAGTTACGGCGACCTGCCCCGGCGTGTAAATCCATTGAACATCAATTGGTTGCAGGTTTTTCTTTCAAACCGTGAGTGACTTGATCTATTCTCTCCCGGCAAAAGCAGGTTACGAGCTATGGAATATCTATCCTTCTGGAAAATGAGACAGCCGCCATTCGAATCGAACTGCGATGCGCAGTTTTTCTACGAAAGCGAAGCACACGGCGAAGCCTTGGCACGCCTGCTCTATCTGGTTTCCGATCGCGGGATGGGCATGGGCGCCATGACCGGAGAAATCGGCAGCGGCAAAACCATGGTGCTGAATGTGCTGACATCCCGTTTGCGCAAAGACCTTTATACAACCATTAAACTGCACACCGCCCACCTGCCTTTCGAGCACATCGTCGCGGAGATCAACCAGCAGCTGCGCGGTAAAGGCGAAGCCGCAGTCAATGACGACAAATATTACCTGCTCAAAGAATTCGAACAGCTTCTGCACAACAAAGTCAGCTCCATCGGCAAACACCTGATCCTGATTCTGGACGAAGCGCAGTTCCTGAGCGAAGAATGCCTCGACGAGCTGAAATGTCTGACCAACTACAACCAGCAGGAATCGGTGCTGACCATTATTCTTTCCGGCCAGCCTGAGCTGAAAGCCAAATTGAGCGCCCTGCCGCAGATTTACCAGCGGCTCGGCATGTTCTGCTATTTGAAAAACCTGCGCTACGAGGAAATGGCCCCCTATCTGGAACACCGGTTGAAAACAGCCGGCGCTGAAAAAACCGACATTTTCAACCCGAACAGTATTGATCCGCTCTTTTCATTTTCCGGCGGATGCCCCCGTCAGATCAATCGCGTCTGTAAACTGGCCGTCGACCGCGCCTGCCTGATGAAAAAAGAACAGGTTGATGCAGATATGATCCGCATGATCGTGCGCGACATCGAAAAGCACTTCGGCTGACCGGAGTTACCGATGAAAAAAGCGCTCATTGCCGCTGCCTCCGCTGTTTTTCTTCTCGTCGGAGCCGTTGCTGTTGATCATGTTTTCTTTGCCGCGCAGTACACCAATCAAATCCGCGCGAGCCATCTGCTGCGCAGCGAACTTTGGTCTATCGGCATTGTCCGCGGTGAAAAACCGTTTGCACTGACGGTACCTGAAAAGCCGATTCTGCGCGCCCGCGACATCACCGATACCGCTGCACGCATGGTGGCCGATCCGTTTGCGGTGCAGGAAAACGGACAGTGGTATCTTTTTTTTGAAGTCGACAGCATCACCACCCATCAGGGTGAAATTGCCCTGGCAACCAGCACAGATACGACAAACTGGGTATACCGGCAGATTGTACTGGATGAGCCGTTTCATCTTTCCTACCCCTATGTTTTCAAATGGGACGGCACCTATTACATGATTCCGGAAACCCATCAGGCCGGCGCCATCCGCCTCTACCGCGCCGATCCGTTTCCGACGCACTGGACGCATATCGCCGATCTGGTTCAGGGTGATTATCAGGATCCGACCATTGTCCGCTACAAAGACCGCTGGTGGCTGTTTGCCTGCCGGGGGCAAAATGAAACCATGGATGTTTTTTATGCCGATGTGCTGACCGGCCCGTGGCACGCACACGCCCGGAATCCGGTGATTGCCGGCGACCGCACCCGCGCACGCTGCGGCGGACGGGCCCGCGAGGTAGACGGGAAACTGATCCGCTTCGCACAGGACTGCCTGGACCGTTACGGACACCGGCTGCTCGGATTTGAAGTGACAACGCTTACTCCGGACGATTACGCCGAACAGCCCATCAAAGAAAACCCGCTTCTCAAACCGGACGGTTCAGGATGGAACGCCCGCCGGATGCACCAGCTGGACCTGTATCAGACGGGCACAAACAGCTGGATCGGTTTTGTTGACGGCAATGCGCATTAAAACGTGCTTACGTAAGCTATTTACTGGACGCCGCATACCGCAAAACGCAATATACGCCCAAAATAGGTTCCATTCATCCGGCTATGCAAAACAAACCTAAAACCGTCATTACCATCATTGCCGACAGCAATTTTGTCATCCCGGTTTACATACTGGTTCTGTCACTCAAATTTTTTCAACCCGCACAGCGTATTCATATTCTCGGCATCTCACTTTCCGGAGAGGAAAAAAAGTTCTTCACCCAGTTTGAGAATGTGTTTGTTTTTGACGCCTCCATTCCGCGCAGCAACAAGCCGGGCGCCATGAGAATCATCGC
>DAONGM010000028.1:0-11970 GCA_035404105.1 Pontiellaceae bacterium | reverse complement strand
AGGCGAAGCGCTGCTGACGGCAGAAACCTGTGATGAGCCGTGGGTCGCTCTGCTTGACGGAGATTGCATTGCAACCGGCGATATAACGCCTTATCTGGCGCCGGATGAGCCTGCGCTCTACGCCCGGTCGCGTTCCGTCAAGGAAGACGACCGCATTTTCCGCTACTACCGCCGTCCCGGTGAATCGGCAAACGGCATTCCGGAACGGTTTCTAAAGCGCTGGAGGGAAGATGTCGGCCAGCGCACCGTCCCTGCCCGCGCAACCACGGTGCTTTCCGGCAATCTGATCCTGCATCGGGACTACCTCGACTTCTGCAGAACCTGGAAAAACATCATGCAGAAAGTTCTGATGCATGAAGAGCCGTCCAAAACGGATACCGCTTATTTCATGCCGGCAGAATTCGTCTTGAGCGCCTGGCTGATGTTCGCGGAAAACCCGCCGCCGGTTCGCGAAGTACAGCTCAACAGCAATCCGGAAGCCTATCTTGCCCACCTGGGACCGGCACCGCGATACTGGCTGTTCTGGACTCAGAAAAATCTTCCCTACTTTGACCGGATCATGCGTCTGCTGGATCTGGCAAAAGAACAGGGATATGCAATCCCTTTATTGCCTTACGCGCTTAAAAAGCGTAATAAGCCGGCCATTATAGCGATAGCTTTTGCATACCGTGTGATCAATTCGATGAAGTGGAAGGCCAAACGGCTTTACAAAAAATTTACCGACAGTCTGCCGAAATGACCGGCGCGGAGACGTCCGCGGGTCTAAGTGACTATCCAAAGACAGCTGGGATGAACTATGAGAGATAAACCGAGCGAAGACCTTCACTTCGGAAAACCCGCTGAAGAAAAACCGGCCGTTCCGCCAGTTACGGAAAATAAACCTGCGGATAAAACTCCGGAAGAAACATCCGGAACCGCCGGAACGTCCGCTGAAGAGTCTGCCGGAAAACGACCGGATCAAGAAAAAGAGCCGGCACCCCGGTTCGGCGAAGAACCTCCGTTCCGCATCAAAGATCAGTTCAGCGATCTCAGCGACATCCCTCCGACATTGTCGCGCGACACCGTCCGCCCGTCCAAAGCATCCATTCCGGGGGCCGGCATGGCGGAAACCGCACGGCCCGGCCGTACCATCCGCAAGGAAAACGCCTTTCAGGATTTCTTCCGCAATCTGGATCTGATCAAAATTGTGCGCGGTATCTACCGCAAGTTCTGGATCGTTCTGCTGGCCGCGTTCGGCATGATGATCCTGCTGATTCCTGTAGCACGCGTTTTACAGGGCGGCGTCACATGGTCTGCTCAATCGGTATTCATCTACACCAAGCCCACGCAGAAACACATCGACACGCATGGTTCGACGTTTCTGATGCGTCCGCTCTCGCAGGATACACTCGTTGACATGTTTCTTTCGCCCGCGCACATCAAGGCTCTGGAAGATGCTGTCGGATTAAAACCGCTCCGGAAAAACGTCTCGTTCGATTCGCAAAGCAAATCCGATATCGTCACATTGAAAGTCACCGGCATACCGGATGAAAAAACGGCAGTTGCCGCGGTCAACAAGCTGGCCGACATCATCATTTCCGACAACGACCAGTATTACAGACAGCTGGCCGCTTCGGCGTACGAACTGTATAAGACCCAGCGCGAAGTTGCTGAAAAGAACTTCAACGAGGCCGTACAGTCCGTTGAGGCATTCCAGCTGAAAAACAAGATTCTGGAACTCAACACGCAGTATCAGAACTACTTTTCGTCCGTCAATGCCGCCAGCGAACGGCTCAGCATTGCGCAGGTCGCTCATGACGGACTTCTTGTCCGCATCAAAAACTACGAAAAAATGATCTCCGAACTTCCGGAAGAAGTTCTGAACGAATCACTGGAAGAAAATCCGCTCAAACGCCGCATCTCCAATGCCGAAGCCGCCCTGCTGGATGCCCGCATTCAGTACGCCGCCGACAACCCGAAAATTCTGCGGCAGGAACGCGAAATCGCAGAGCTGCGCAAACTGCTCCAGAGCGGAAGCTATGATGAAACCCGTGAACGCACGTATGTAAAAAACCCCCTCAAGGGGCAGCTTGAAGGAGAACTCCTCAAGCTGCGCTCCGAAGAAAATGTCGCGGCACAACAGGTAACCGCTCTGCAAAAAGACCTGAATGATCTCCAGCTGAAATTCCAGGATCTGCCTCGCCTTGAAAAAGAATACGCCGCCCTGCTGGAAAAACGCGTCCAGACGGATGCCTCGCTGAAATCTCTGAAAGCCAGCGAAGAATCCGCCCGTCTGACCATGAATTCCAGCCTGTCTGACTTTAAGCTCATCAGCCCTGCAACAACTGCCGAACCTACAGCCGCATCACTGATCGGAAAAATCATTCCGATTGCCGGATTCATCTTCGGCTTTTTCGGCGGCCTTTTGCTGGTGCTGATCATCGAACTGCTCGACGCGAAAATCCGCACACAGCAGCAGCTCGAAAATGCTTACAGCGCCCCCTGCCTGGCCTCGATCATTGAAGTTCCAAACCTGGAGAATTACGACACCTACCAGCTTCTCCTGCCGTCTCTGCGTGAAATTTCAGAACGGCTGAATGTGATTCTGCAGGGCCAGCGCGCAAAAGTCATCGGCTTCTTCAGCTCGCTCGATGGTGAAGGCAAAAGCATCCTCTCCTTCAACCTTGCGCGCTACTACAGCTCCCTGCACATCAAGGTGCTCTTTGTCGGCTTCGACGCACAGCCCAACCCCTGTCTGCCCGGCGCAGCAGAAACCGGCTGGCCGCAAATGGGAATTGAGGACTATCTGCGCGGCACCGCTGAATTGACCGACATGGTTACCAATATCAACGGCGTTGATGTAATCCGCGTGCAGGAACTGCGCGCCGATCTGCTTGATCTGGCAAAAAGCTCATCCATGCCGCGCCTGTGGGATCTGCTCCGGCAGAACTACGACCTGATCATCACCGAGTCACCGTCCGTTCTTGACCACCCGATCTCCGGCACCATCGCCGGTTTTCAGGATGAGATCATTTATGTGCTGGCCTCGCCGGTCAGTGACCGCCGTCTTGTCGATGCCGGCCTTGAATTTCTGGAAGACCGCGGCCTTGCACCGCGTGCCATCATTTTCAACCGCGTCAACCCGTACTACCTTGAAGACGTCCGGCAGCAGCGCATCATCCGCAATCTGGCGGAACCGCGCAATCCGCTGGCAGAAATTCTTGACCGCCTCCAGCCGCTGCTCGGCCTCTTCGCCCGCTTCAGAAAACCGGCTGAACCGGCTGCCGGAACAGCGCAGAAAGAACAGGTTTCCGGTCAACCGTTCGAAGATGAAACGGCCGGGTTCCCGGAGGATGAAGACATTCCTGAATTCATCGGCGGAGACGACGAATCATCCGGGTTCTCCGGGGGACTGGATGAAATCGAACTGCTGGACGACATAAGCGAAGAGCCGGAAACCGAAAAAGAACCGGAAGACCTCTCTTTCAAAAAATGGCTCGGTAAAACAGGCGACCGGCAGACAAAAACTCCCGGTAAGGACGCTGACCACGATGAGAAATAAGCCCGTCATTACTGCCATCCTGCTGCTTCTGGCGGGTCTGACCCGGGCCGCCGAGGAGTCTGCCGCTCCTGTCAGCACGGACAGCCCGATTACGGCGACACAAAAACGCTCGAAGTTTGCGCCGGAATATTTCGTCCCGCACAGTCCGGAAGACCGTAAACTGCAGGTCGGCGATGAAGTCGAAATCGGCGTTTTCGGACAGCGCGACACGATTGCCGAAAATGTACCGGTCGCGCCGGACGGTAAACTCTACTATATGTTCCTGCCCGGCGTTCCGGCCGAAGGCCGCACCGCCCAGGAAGTGGCGAAAGAAATGGAGTCCAAACTCGGCCGGCTCTTCAACAATCCCGAAGTATCCATCATACCCACACGCTTCATCTCCAACCGCTTCGCCATCTTCGGAAAGGTCGAGTCGAGCGGCATTTATCCGCTCGACACACCGACCACTGTCAGGCAGTCCATTGCGAAAGCACAGGGCATCGCTCTGGGTAAGTATCACGACAGCTGGATTCCGATTCATAACTATAAAGACAGCTGGCTGCTCCGCGGACAGGAAAAAATTCCAGTCAACTTCGCCGCCCTGATGGATAAAGACGATTTCTCCGAAGACATCTATGTCCGTCCCGGCGATGTCCTTTACATTGCCTCCGCGCTGGGCCGTGAAATTTATCTCATGGGCGAAGTCAACCAGCCCCAGTCGCAGCCGTTTACCGCCGGCCTGACGCTCACCCAGCTCATCTCCGGACTTGATGCCGGCGCCGGCGGCTATAAGCAGGACACGGCAGACATTAAACGGGTTGTCATTCTGCGCGACGCAATGAACGATCCGAAAGTATTCAAAGTCAATCTGGACGCCATTATGCGCGGCAAAGAACACAACGTGTTCCTCGAAGCGGGCGACATTGTTTTCGTTCCTGAAAAATCATTCCTGTTCACCCGCACCCTCGTCAAAGCGATGGTCAGCACCTTCGTCAACACCTTTGCCAGCGAATTCGCCAGCGACCTTAACCGCAAATACCTGTTCCCCGGCGGGTTCACTACACCCAGGGTGACCACCCCATGAAAATCAAACAGTTCATTCTTCTCCCGATTCTGCTGACGGCAATCATCACCGCAGGCTGCACAACGTTGCGCGACAAGCCGCGGCTGAACAGCAACAAGGAACTTCAGCCCGCCGAAGTACTCGAACTGCCCAATGCCGGCGATCTGACGCTGAAAGAAATGGAAACGGGCGTATGGATTCAGCTCAACCCGGATGAACAGGTTGACACCAAACTGCTCACCAAACCGAAAGAAGGCCCTTATCTGCTTGGCGTGGGTGATGTCATTCAAATCACTCTTTACGGTGAAGGTGATGCTGAAACGCGGCGCACACTGCCGATCGACCCGTCCGGAAACATCACCTATATGCTTCTCGGCACAATTCCCGCAGCCGGCCGGACCATCGACGACCTCACCGCCGACATGCGCAAACGCCTGAACGAAAAACTGAACTATTCGATCCTCAGCGTTATTCCGGTCCGCTTCAGCAGCCAGACCTTCACCGTGCTCGGACAGCTCAACAAGCCGCAGGTCTATCCGCTGCAGGGCCGCACCTACATTCTGGATGCCCTTGCTCAGGCCGGCGGTCCGAAAGTCGGCGTCATCCGCGATGTCAGCGCCGACATTCACGACTACGCTCACGCCACACTGGTGCGCGGCGGAGAAGTCATTCCGGTCGACTTTGAGCGTCTCGTTTATAAAGCCGACGCTTCACAGAATATCGAGATCCGCAGCGGCGACATCATCACTATTCCTTCAGCACTGGACCGCAAAATCTACGCCCTGGGAGCTTTCAATAATCCGCAGGGCATTCAGTTTGCCTCTTCGCAGACAACCCTCATGAATGCCGTCGTTCAGGCCGGCGGCATTAACCGTGAACTCGGCGACGGCCATGTTCTTATCATCCGCGGCAACACGACCAATCCAAAAGTCATGCTCATGGATATGTCGCAGTTCGACTCCAAGAAAGCGCGCGTCTTCAAAATCCTCAGCGGCCATGCGCTGGACGTCACCCTCCAGGCCGGAGACATTGTCTACGCCGTGCCGCGAAAATTCGGATTCTGCCGGGATGTTGTCAAACAGGCCGTCACCATGTTCGGAACCACGATCACTCGCGACGCGGCAACCGATATCTGGCAGCGGAAAGTTGATCCGTTCAACTACGGCAACAACCGTCCGCAATAAAATCCGCCGTTATTCCGCAATCAGGTCGTAGTCGAGCGACCCGGTAATCTGCACATCAAACCGGTCTCCCGGAACCGCGTCAAACTCCGGCAGAAAAACCACGCCGTCCACTTCCGGCGCTTCGCGCTGTGAGCGGCTGACCAGTCCTTCTTCGCCGTGACCGTCAATCATCACCTCGACCGTTCTGCCGACCTGCGCCGCGCAGCGCGCGGCGGAGACTTCGCGCTGTGCCTCCATCAGCAGTGCTCGGCGCTGTTCTTTAACCGCCGGCGGTACGCCGTCTTCCAGTTTGGCAGAAAGTGTTCCAGGCTCGGCGGAATAGGTGAAAACGCCGGCATGGGTGAAGCGGCCTTCTTTTATAAACGCCAGCAGCTCGGCAAAATCGTCTTCTGTTTCGCCGGGATGTCCGGTGATGAACGCCGTGCGGATGGCGCAGTCCGGCAGCACCGCGCGGATCAGATCGAGCTTCTCCAGCGTCTGGGCTTTAGTAACCCGGCGGCCCATCGCGTCGAGCATCCGGTCGGAAATGTGCTGAAGCGGCATGTCGATGTACGGACAGAACCGCGGGTCGGAGGCCAGCACCTCCAGTACCTCGCGCGTTAAGTGCTGCGGGCAGGCATACATCAGCCGGAACCAGATATCTTCCGCGATTTCGTCGCGCAGTCTGCACAGCAGCGTCTTGAGGTGCAGTTCGCCGTCCCAGTCTTTGCCGTACGCGGTCGTATCCTGAGCAATCAGGTTGATCTCAACCGCGCCCGCTTCCATCAGCGCCCGCGCTTCATCAACAATATCATCCATCGGGCGGCTGACCTGCTTTCCGCGAATCTTCGGAATTGAGCAGAAGGTGCAGGGATTGGAACAGCCTTCAGAAATTTTCAGATAGGCGGTGTGCGGAGAACCCGTCCGCAGGCGCGGGCGGATCAGGAAGTCACTGTAGCCTTCCGGCTCGGACGCTTCCGCTTTTTCACCCAGAAGTCCGGCGCAGATTTCCGGCAGACGGCTGTAATCAGGAAACGAAACCCGGGCGTCGGCGGCTTCCAGAAATTTCTCCAGCTCCGGACTGTCGGCGACACGCTTCACGAGGCAGCCGACCGCGACGACGGCGCGCGGGCCGCCGCCGTTTTTGAGTCCGCGCAGTTCGTGCAGCACGCCGGCGGCCTCTTCGCGCGCGTCATGAATAAAGCCGCAGGTATTGACGAGACAGATATCGGCGTCCGCCGGCTCCTCGGCAATCATCCAGCCGCTCTCAACGAAGCGTCCGAGAATGAGTTCGGAATCCACGGTATTCTTGGCGCAACCGAGACTGACTAAAGCAACCACCGGAGAACGGGACTGTTTTTTTGTATTTTTCATATTTTTATTCCGGAAAAAAATCTCCAAGTTTTGAACCCGGCGCAGACTTCAACCTCTTCGGCGGCGTCCGCGCCGGCTCACAGCGCAGCAGAAACTCGCGGCAGGAAATCACCGACGCACCAAAAACAGAGACCAGCCTCTGCTCCGTCCAGTCGGAGGTAATAACCAGAATCCGCTCCGGCTGTTTTGCATCATGAACCATCTGTTCGATCAACCCGTCCGCCGTGCGGTTGGAAGGCGAAAAGATCACCTCCAGATGCGGCGCGTCAAAAACAGCATCGCGGCCGCCCTCGCGTCCGTCGAACACCACGGTAATACGCGAAGCCAGTTCAGTCGCCGTTCGCTCAATACGGCGCACCAGCCGCTGACGGGCGGTCGGCAGGTCGCTGCGCGATCCTTCCATCGCGCCGTCCTGATGCATCAGGTTGTAGCCGTCTATAATGAGCCAGTCGAAATCCATGCGCTAATGGAACGGCGGAATGGCGCGAAGTTGCAAGACCAAAGCTTGCCGACCCCAGGGAAAACTCTTTCGTCGGACGAATGTTTTGAGTAGATTCCGCGCATGAGAAAACTTCACGGCACCATTGCCCACGTCATGCGCCGGTTTGTTCCCGACAAATGGGGCGGCACCGAAACCGTGGTCTTCAACCTCGCCCGCGAACTCGAACAGAACGGACTCAACAGTCCGATTTTTTGCACCGACATGTTTGCCCGAACCGGCGCGGAAAAAATCGACGGCGTCACCGTCCGGCGCTTCCGCTACTGCTTCCCGTGGTTCGGCCTGAGTGAAGAAGCCAAAAGCGCACTGCGGCTCAAAGGCGGCAGCCCGCTCTCGCTGCCGCTCTTCTTCGCCCTGCTCTTCCAGAAAGACCTGACGCTGATTCATACGCACGTCGGCCGGCGGCTCGGCGGCATCGCCCGCACCGTCGCCCGCCTGCGCCGGGTGCCCTACGTCATCCACGTCCACGGCGGACGCCACACCGTTCCGCAGGATCAGTACGACCAGATGGTCGCGCCGGTCGAAGGCAAGCGGGAGTGGGGCAAACTCTTCGGCCTGCTCTTCGGCTCGCGGCGGGTGTTTGACGATGCCGCCGCCGTCATCTGCGTCGGCCAGAGCGAAGCGGATGAAATGCGCCGGCGCTCGCCGGGCCGCAACATTCACTACCTGCCCAACGGCGTTCACGTCCGGCGCTTTGCGGCCGCCGGGCCGGACGCCTTCCGCAACGCCTATGGACTGGAAAACAGAAAATTCGTACTCTGCCTGTCGCGCATCGACTTCCAGAAAAACCAGCTGCTGCTGGTGAGAGCCTTCGCCGAATTCCGCAAAACGCATCCCGACTGGAACCTCGTCTTTATCGGCTCGGTTTCGGTCGAAGAATACCACCGCCAGATAATCGCCGAAATTGCACGGCTGGGGCTGAACGACGCGGTGCTGATAATCCCCGGGCTCAAACCCGACGACCCGCTGCTGCCGTCTGCTTATAAAGCGGCGGACCTGTTTGTTCTGCCGAGCGCCAACGAACCGTTCGGCATCGTCATCCTCGAAGCGTGGGCCGCCGGCACGCCGGTGATCGCCACGCGCGTCGGCGGCATCCCCGGCTTCACCACCGACGGCGAAAATATTCTGCTCACGGACGACAACAACGACGCCCGGCTGACAGAACAAATGAACCGGCTCGCCGGCTCGCCGGAACTTCGCGCCAAACTCGCAACGAACGGATTCGCCGAAGTTTCAGCCAACTACGACTGGAGCGCCATCGCGGAACGCGTCATGAAAATCTATGAAGAGGTTCTGAAATGACAAAACTCCTCATCTGGGTCGGCATCACCCTCGGCGGCTGGATCGGCTGGTGGCTCGGCGGAATCATGGGGTTCGGCCTGTGGGGCGAATTTTTCGTCAGCGGCCTGGGCAGCATCGCCGGCCTCTTCATCGGCTGGAAGATCGCTCAGGAATGGTTTTGATCCAACAAGGGGTGATGAATCCTCATCACCCCTTGTGGATCGGCGGGTGTTACGCCATCAGATTCCGCAGCACATAATTCAGTACGCCGCCGTTTTTCAGGTATTCAATTTCCAGCGGCGCATCGACGCGCGCTTTCACCTGAAACTCTTTGCCGCCGGCACGAACCGTCAGAATCTTGCCGGGCACGAAATGATCGGCCACACCGGTGATCGTGAAGCTCTCCCGGCCGGTCAGCCCGAGACTGTCCGCCGTTTCGCCATTGATGAATTCACACGGCAGAATGCCCATCCCGACCAGGTTCGAGCGGTGAATCCGCTCAAAGCTTTCCGCGATGACCGCTTTGACGCCGAGCAGTTTCGTGCCTTTGGCCGCCCAGTCGCGCGACGAACCGGCCCCGTACATTTTGCCCGCCAGAATCACCAGCGGCGTGGCGGATTCGGCATATTTCATCGCCGCATCATAAATGAACATCTCGTCGCCGGTCGGCAGATAAACCGTGCGTCCGCCCTCGCCTTCGACCATTTTATTTTTGATGCGGATGTTGGCGAAGGTTCCGCGCATCATCACCTCGTGGTTGCCGCGGCGCGAACCGTAGGAGTTGAAATCGCGTTCGGCAACGCCGTGCGCCCGCAGATAGTCCGCCGCCGGGCTCTTCTTCGAAATGTTGCCGGCCGGTGAAATATGGTCGGTCGTGATGAAGTCGCCGAACAGCCCCAGCACCGAGGCGTTTTGGATATCCGCCAGCGGCGCGGGCGGCTGCCCGCAGCCTTCGAAGAACGTGGGCTCGCGGATATAGGTGGAATCGCCGTCCCATTCAAACACCTGACTCTTCACGGTTTCCAGCGCGTTCCATTCGGGGCTGATGTTGAACGCGTCGCCGTACACCTCCGTGTAAAACGCCGGGTCGGCGGCCAGCGCGATGGCCGCCTGCAGCTCGTCCGTCGTCGGCCAGATGTCTTTAAGGAATACCGCTTCGCCGGACGCATTTTTGCCGACCGGTTCGGTTTCGAGATCGATGTTGACCGTACCGGCCAGCGCATAGGCGACGACCAGCGCGGGCGAAGCCAGATAGTTGGCTTTCGTCAGCGGATGCACGCGGCCTTCAAAGTTGCGGTTACCGGAAAGAACCGCGGCAACCGTCAGATCCTTGGCCTTAATCTCTTCCTCAATCTCCGGCGCCAGCGGTCCGCTGTTGCCGATACAGGTGGCGCAGCCGTAGGCGGCGACCTGGAATCCGAGCCTGTTCAGCGGTTCGAGCAGTCCGGCTTTTTCGAGATAGCGCGTGGCGGCCTGCGAGCCGGGCGCCAGCGAGGTCTTCACAAACGCCGGAACCGTCAGCCCCTTTTCGACGGCCTTTTTCGCAACCAGCGCCGCGCCCATCATCAGGCCCGGATTGGACGTATTCGTGCAGCTGGTGATTGAAGCGATAACCACCGCTCCGTTCCGGAGCGTCGAGCGGGCTTCTTCTCCCCCCTGCTCCGTGCTCCCGGCACCCTGCCCGCCGAAGTCCTTTTGGAATTCCTCTTTAAGACCGGCGAGCGAAAGCTGCTGATGCGGACGGCTCGGTCCGGCCAGCGCCGGTTCGACCGTGGAAAGATCGAGTTCCAGCGTGTCGTTATAGTCAGCCTCGCTCTCAAAGCCCCAGATTCCCTGAGCCTTGCAGTAGGCTTCAACCAGCGCGCACTGCTCTTCGCTGCGGCCGGTTTCGCGCAGATAGCCGATGGTTTTTTCATCGACGGCAAAAAAGCCCATCGTCGCGCCGTATTCCGGCGCCATGTTGGCGACCGGACAGCGGTCGGCCAGACTCAGATTGGCCGCGCCTTCGCCGTAGAACTCGACGAATTTCCCGACCACCCCTTTTTTGCGCAGCAGACGGGTGACCGTCAGCGCCAGATCCGTGGCGGTAACGCCGGGCTTGAGCGCGCCGGTGAATTTAAAGCCGACCACTTCCGGCGTCAGAATCGGAATCGGCTGGCCGAGCATCGCCGCCTCGGCTTCGATCCCTCCGACGCCCCAGCCCAGCACGCCCATGCAGTTGATCGTCGTCGTGTGGCTGTCCGTTCCGACGAGCGTGTCGGGATAGGCGATTCCGTCCTCAAACGCTACGCAGGCCGCCAGATATTCCATATTAATCTGATGGCAGATGCCCAGACCGGGAGGAAGTACGCGCAGTTTTTCAAAAGCACCCTGCCCCCATTTCAGAAACTTATAGCGCTCGCCGTTGCGCTCAAACTCGCGCGCCACGTTGAGCTCCAGCGCCGCGGCACAACCGGAGGCGTCGAGCTGCACGGAATGATCCACCACCAGATCCACCGGCACCTGCGGCTCAATCCGCGACGCATCTTTGCCGGCTTTCTGCATCGCCGAGCGCAGCGCCGCCAGATCGACCACGCACGGCACGCCGGTAAAGTCCTGCAGGAGCACGCGGGCCGGCATAAAGGGCAGCTCGACCAGTTCACTGCGCGGCGACCATTGCGCCAGCTGCGTAACATGTTGCGGCGTATAGGCCGGATGGCCCTGCATCCGGAGCAGCGACTCCAGCAGTACCTTCACAGAAAACGGCATACGGGAAAAATCATAGCCGCCCTGTTTTTCCAGCTCCGGCAGGCTGTAGTAACAGACATCGGATCCAGACAGTTTCCTCAAAAAGTCAGTTTTATTCACAAAAGCTCTCCCATCGGTTAAAAGGCGGGACATTTAACCACGGATTGCGCGGATTACACGGAAAAAATGAGGGTGAATCATAGCCAGACAGCCTTGAACTACGGCTTCGCCGAACAGCGCATCTATCGGGTTTTTTGCAGTCGCCCACGGCGCGGGAGCCTTCTTTTTCCATCGTATGCCCAGTCACCGGCCCGCGCCGAAACAGCCCCTTCGGCGGGCATCC
>DAONGM010000027.1:4305-15127 GCA_035404105.1 Pontiellaceae bacterium | reverse complement strand
TGGCGGAGGAGGAGGGATTTGAACCCCCGGTACCTTTAAAGGGTACACACGATTTCGAGTCGCGCGCCTTCAACCACTCAGCCACTCCTCCGCATTTGAATAAGGGCGGTCAAGCTATCACTTCCTTTCCCGGAAATCAACCGGCCGGGCCGTATATATTTTCAGGTAAGATATATAAAGTGTTGAATAATTACCAAAGATGAAATTATGCTCCGCGCACCGGAAAAACACCGGTGCAACCTCAGGAGAAATTTTATGAGCAGCCTGTCCGTTTATGCGCCCGTTGTTCTGATCTTTGCGCTGTCGGCGCCGGTTCTTGTGTCCGCGCAAAGCAATGGCCGGGAAGCAGGCCACGAAGCCGTCCGCACCCATATGCTGAAAAACGTACAGTCGGCCTGGAGCCCCCCGGAAAATGCGGGAACTGATTCTGAAGTTTCCGCCCGGACGGATGAACCGGCAGCGGATGAAAAACAGGCGGAACTTCTGCGTAAGCGGCTGAAAGCGATCCGGGTTCCGGAAGTCGCATTTCAGGCCGCCGGCATTCAGCAGGCGGTGCAGGAACTGTCCGCACTGTTCCGTAAACTCGATCCGGAATGCAAAGGCGTTAATCTGGTGGCGCTCGGCGCATCTGAAACGGCTCCGCCGCCGGTTACTTTTTCCGGAACCGATCTTTCCGCGCTTCAGACACTCGATATCGTCACGCAACTAGCGGGGATGAAATATGAAATCGGTTCCGATACGGTCAGCCTGATGCCGGTTAACTATGAACCGCCTCAGCAAATAATATCAGCGGAATTCGACATCGTGCCGTCGGTCGGAGGGAAAATGGCCGCACGCACCGTCGGAAAGCCCGGCGATGTAATGGACGTGCGCGCTTTTTTCAGCACCGTTCCTTTTCCGCCCGATACAAGCGCGCAGTACAACCCGGAGTTCGGTGTGCTGCTGGTTCGCAATACGCAAAAACACATTGCAAAGGTGGGCCAGCTGCTCGGACGGTATAACCGCAAGGCGCTTGATGAGCGGTCACGGCAGGTCGAAATTGAAACCAAATTTATCGAAGTCGCGCAGGGCGCGCTTGATGAACTGGGGTTCGACTGGACGGTCGGAACTCCCGGCGAAAATATCACCTCCGACACCTGGACGATGCCCGGCGGGCAGAAGCTTTTCACCGACAGCCTGCGCACCGGGCAGGAGGCGTTTGGGAAATCAGTTGATGCCGGCGGGCGGGCCGCGTCGTTTAACACCTATGCAAACGCAACAACCGATCCGGCCGGCACCGGCATGATCGGAACGGCAGGCGAACTTCTGGTACAGAAAGTAAAAGGCGACTTGAAGATCGATTTACTCATTCGCGCACTGGAACGCACCGCCGGATCCGATCTGCTTTCCGCGCCGAAAATTCTCACCAAAAGCGGCGAAACCGCCAGCATTCACGTCGGCGAGGTGCACTGGTTTCCGTCAGCATACGATGTAAAGATCGAGCGCTATGCCCCGCCCAGTCTTGTCCCGCTTGATTATCTGGAGGAGCGCACCGGCGTCATGCTCAAAGTCACCCCCGAACTCGATCCCGAAAACGGAACCATCAACATGAAACTTTCGCCGGAAATCCGCGAGCTGGCCGGATTTGACGAACAGCATGTCAGCACCATCTGGCCGGAATACGGCAACGAATCGCTGGACATGAACAGCGATACTCCGGCGAGCAGCAGCCTGATCGACTTTCTGACCCGCCGCGAAGAAAGCCGTTCGATCAATGCCGACCGGCTGATCGCCCGCCGCCCGGTATTTAAAACCCGCAAGGTCGATACAGCCGTGACGATCGAAGACGGCAGCACCATCGCGATGGGCGGACTGATTAAGGAACAGCTCGAAACCTTCAGGGACAGCGTCCCGCTCCTTGGGAAAATTCCGATTCTCGGCCGCCTCTTCCGCTCGGAAGGTGAACGTAACGTGAAACGCAACCTGCTGATTTTCGTGACCGCAAACCAGGTGGACGCTTCCGGCCATCGAAACAATATGCGGCAAGCTGCAGAACTATGAAACGGCTTCTGTCGGTTTGTATTCTCTGGTGCGGCCTGACGGTTAATGCCGCAACCATATGGCTGGAAGATTTCAGCAGTTACACCAGCGCCGGCATCACCGGGCTGGGGCCGACAAACTACCCCGGCAGCATTGCAAACTGGAGCATTGATGTTTGCGCCTGCGCCGCGCTGAATCCGGGAAGCGGCAGCGCCGGCGATTATTTTATGGCCGTCGCCACCAGCGGCGGACGCATGGAGGCAGTTAATGTAGACGGCGAAGCTGTTTGGTTATCGGCCGTCATTCGCATCAGCGACTATACCAACGTTTTACTTTCCGCCTGCGCCGCCGAAACCGGCTCTTCCGCCAGCACCAATAAATATGTGAAGCTTTTTTACCGGCTGGATGGCGGCGCAGAAACAGCGTTTGCGGTTAATCCGGTGAATGCCGGCAACTGGGGTTCGGCGACGGCGGCGCAAAGCAATCTGTATGGATCAACCGTTCAAATCGTCGCGCGAATAAACAACCCGAACACCGGCGATAAATCCATACTGGACAGCGTCATGGTTTCGGGCGACCGCATGGTCGCCAATCTGCCGCCGGTACTGGACGCCATCGGCAACCGGGAAATTGCCGAGCCGGAGCCGCTCACATTCACCGTTACTGCCGGCGACCCCGCGAACAACGACCCCGTTACATTGAGTGCGGCCAATCTGCCGCCCGGCGCTGTCTTTACAAACGGCGTGTTCACCTGGACCGGCGCCGCACCGGCCGGTACGTATGCCGTCACATTTTATGCAACCGATAAAGACGGCACGGTCAGCGAAACGATCACCATCACGGTCACCCCCGCAGCCGCCGGAAATTCGCGCATCGCCGGAAATTTTTACGGCTGGAGCGGCGACACGATCTTTAAACTCGAAACCGGCCGGTTCTGGCAGCAATGCGCCGCCGGCACCAAGGCCATCAGTCCCGCGCTGTACCGTCCGTACGTGACGGTCACGAATGTTTACGGCCAACGGCGAATGGTTGTGACCAACGTCACCGGCTATGTCGTTGCGGCTCCGCTGAGCGTTGCAGAAAGCGCCGTCACCAACTTCTTTTCCGGACTGCACTGCCAGAACATCTATCAGCTCGCGGACGGAACCGTATGGAGGCAGATTTCGTTCGAAAATATTTCCAGTGCCGCTTCGCCCGTCACCGCCTGGCGCTGGATTAAAAACGGCCGGCAAATGCTGCGGTTCCTCGACCGCAGCAACGCCGTTATCGGAACCTGCACAGCAGAAGCAGACACGCCGCCGGCAGAAGCGCCGGTTGTCAGCAAAATCGACGGATATTTTTACGGTTTCGGACACGGAAATATTTACCGCCTCGCTGACGGATCGTGGTGGAAACAGATTTCATTCGAGCGGTCCGGGGTCACACGGCTGAATCCAAAAGTTTTGGTGCGGAATGAAAACGGAAATTCCTATCTCGAACTGCCTGACGAAGGCCGGTGCATTACGGCTGACAAACTGAATGTTCAACTGGAAAGCACTGCCGCCGGTACGTTCACCGGGATGCGCTATGGCAATCTGTACCGGCTGGCTAACGGCGAGAGCTGGCTGCAGATCAGTTTTGAAAACGTCAGAACCAACATCGCCGGACCTGAGGTCATGCTCTGGACGGATCGGGCCGGAACCGGTCTGCTGGTGCGCAGCGGCGGCGCCACGATCGGAACCTGCACAGTCATTGATCCGGCGCCGGACGATGACCATGACGGCTTAAGCAATGCGGCAGAGATATTGGCCGATTCCGACCCGCTGAATGCGCAGTCCCGGTTTGAACTTCGTCAAACCGATCATTGCATACTGAGCTGGGATCCGGTCGAAGCCCGCGTTTACACGATAGAATGGACGCCATCGCTGACGGAAAGTTTTCAACCTCTGGCGACCGGACTCGTCCGGCCGCAGAACAGCTGGACCGACACCGTTCACAGTGCCGGATCCAAAGGGTACTACCGCATCACCGTCCGCTTTGCGGAATAAAGGCTCCGGAATTACTGGATCATCTTTTTGGTGGCTTTAACCAGCGCCTTCCAGAGTTCTTCCTGCGTCTTGGCTTTGAGCAGCGAGTCGCGCGCTTCTTTGGTCGCGAAGCTCTGAGTCAGACCGGAGAGCAGCTTCAGATAGAAGGCGCTCGCGGCGGTCGGAATGACCATATAGAAGAAAATCTTGGTGAGCTTTTCGCCGGGAGCGCCGAACTCGACGCCTTTTTTGCTGACGCCCAGCGTCAGCGTCAGTCCGCCGCCTTCAACACCGCGTACGTGCGGGAACGCAATGCCGTGTTCGACGGCGGTTGAAACAATCGCTTCGCGGCGCAATGCCGCGTCATGCAGATCGGTGCAGTTTTCAATATACCCTTCAGCGCGCAGGTTTTCGCACATTTCGAGAAGCACTTCTTCTTTGGTTGTGCCCTGAAGAGAAGCAATCATCAGTTCGGGAGCCGAAAACCGTTCGATGCCGCGTTTGACGGGGTCGCCCCAGCGGCGGCGCGGCGAGCGGCGGGTGAGCGGAATATCGGGCGCATAAAGAATGCGCGTGCAGTTCGGGCAGCGGTTGAGTTCGTCACCGGCATGAATGCTGTTGATCATGGTTTTAGTCAGCGCAAACCCGCAGCCGGAACAGTTGCCGCCCGTAACAGGAACGATGGCTTCAATGCTTTTCTGCAGAAGACGGTTGAAGTGCGTTTTGAGTTCAACCGGAAGTTCTCCGGCGAGAGTGGCGATATTTTTATCGAGCTGCTGCAGGCGCTGCGACGGCATGGAGGCCTGCTGCTGGGCGCGGGCGGCGACCAGTTCCTGCAACTGAATCAGGTGTTTTGCTGTGTGTCCTTCTTTGCGAACCATGAGATTTCTCCTTTAAATTTCTGTACCTGCTCTGAGGAAGGCATCGTACAGCTCATTGTAAGTGGTGGTGACTTGAAACTGCGGAAATTCATCAATTACATTCTGCGGCGGGCGGAACAGGATCCCGGCATCCGCTTCGGCAAGCATGGCGGTGTCGTTATAGGAATCGCCGGCGGCAACGACTTTGAACTTCAGGTGATGCAGCGCTTTGACCGCTTCGCGCTTCTGGTCGGGCATGCGCAGGTGATAGTCCGCCACGCGGCCGGCCGCGTCGATTTTAAGACGGTGGCAGAGCAGGGTCGGGTGGCCCAGCTGTTTCATCAGCGGCGCGGCGAAATCATAGAAGGTGTCGGAAAGGATGATGACTTGAAACTTTTCGCGCAGCCGGTTCAGGAATTCGTGCGCGCCGGGAAGCGGGCCCATACCGGCAATGACTTTCTGGATATCGGCAAGCTTCAGGCTGTGTTCATCCAGAATGTGCAGACGCCGGCGCATCAGTACATCATAGTCGGAAATATCGCGGGTCGTGACGCGCAATTCCTTAATGCCGGTTCGTTCGGCAACATTGATCCAGATTTCCGGAACCAGCACACCTTCCAGATCTAAACAGGCAATCTGCATGAATTTCCTTTCAGCCTTCGAAAGCGCCCCATTTTAAATTCCAATTTATTTATGGCAAAATAATACGGAAACCTTTTTAATTCCACCCCTTCTCAAAGATTTGCCGGTTCCGGCCGCATTCCCGCGCTCCAATCGGCAATCACAGACCAGAAACCGGAAATATAGTTCATGCCTTCGTTTATCGAAAAAATCGGAAAACTGTTCAAAAAACAGGAAACTTACCGCCCCTCGCAGTCTAAAGCTTCCCCCAAACCGGACGCCGAAACAAAAAAACCGGCTGTAAAACCGCAACCTAAAGCGGAAGCCCCCCGTAAACATAAGACCCATCGCGGCGGACAAAGACACCTTCCCGGACACACCGAGAAACCTGTCCAGCCCCGCAAACCGGCTGAGCCCTGGGATCCCGCCACCTTTCAGGTCGAACCGAAAGAAGGCAAAACCCGTTTTCAGGACATGAACCTGCCGGGCGAGATTTTCCACGCCATTGCCGACCTCAACTTCCAGTACTGCACGCCCATTCAGGCCGAAATCCTTCCGCTCACCCTCGCGGGTAAAGATATGGCCGGCAAAGCGCAGACCGGAACCGGCAAAACCGCCGCCTTCCTGCTCGGCATCCTCACCCGCTTTATCAAAAGCAGACAGGAAGCGCCCAAGCCCGGAACGCCCCGTGCGCTCATTCTGGCGCCGACGCGCGAACTCGCCATGCAAATCCGCGACGATGCCGAAAAGCTCAGCAAATACACCCCTTTCCGCACGGTCGCCATCTACGGCGGCATCGACTACGACAAGCAGCGCCGCATGCTGGAACAGCCCGTTGATATCATCGTCGCCACACCCGGACGCCTGATCGACTTCGCCAGTCAGGGCGTCATCAACCTCCGCGAAGTCGAAGTTCTGGTCATTGACGAAGCCGACCGCATGCTCGACATGGGCTTTATTCCCGACGTCCGCAAAATCATCTACAAAACCCCGCCCAAAGAAAACCGGCAGACTCTGCTCTTCAGCGCCACCCTCGACGACGAAGTCATGCGCCTCGCCTCCGCCTGGATGACCGATCCCGGCAAAATCGAAATCGAACCGGATCAAAACGCCACCAAGCTGATCGACCAGCAGGTCTACATCGTCACCGACGACCAGAAATTCGCCCTGCTCTACAACATCCTCAAAAAAGAAGTCGGCGACAGCTCGGCGCTCATCTTCACCAACCGTCGCGACCAAACCGAACGCCTTGCCGACGCTCTCTTCCGCTACGGCATTGACTGCGAGATTCTCTCCGGGGCCGTCGCCCAGAACAAACGCCAGCGCATTCTGGCCGACTTTAAAGACGGCCGATGCAAACTCGTCGTCGCCACCGACGTCGCCGGACGCGGCATCCATGTCGACGACATCACCCACGTCATCAATTTCAACATCCCTTCACAGCCGGATGACTACGTTCACCGCATCGGCCGCACCGGCCGCGCCGGTAAAAAAGGAATATCGGTCACCTTTGCCTGCGAAAAAGAATCGTTCGAACTGCCGGCCATTGAGGAACTGCTGGGCAAACGGTTGTCCTGCATCCAGCCCGAACCGGACATGCTGGCACTGCCCCCGCCGATGCGCAAATCGCCTTTCCGTGAAAGCCGCCCGGACAGCGGAAGGGACAGCCGCCGCGGTCCGCCGCCGCGCCGCAGCGGCCCTCGCCGTTAAATCAAAATTCGGGATTGTACCGGATCAGATTTTTCATGGTTTTTGCGCCGCGCAGAAGTTCAAACTCGCCCCGGAAAGCATCCGCTGTCTTCTCCAGCGCCATGAGATCCAGATAACCCGCAGACAAACTGGCGTCCGCTGCAACCAGGTAGACGAAATGCACCCGTGGCGGCATTATTTTTTGCGGAGTATAGTGGCAAGCTACAACCGCGTCCATGTGATCCAAAACCAGCTTCTCCGGCTCCGTCGGCGTGCGGCCGGAGCCGCCGTTTTCCGCACCGGTCGCGGGAGGCGGATCCGGCATCACAAGCCGCAGTTCCTGCGTCATGTAATCATTCCAATCGTAAACAATTTTAGGCGGAAGCCCCTTCTTTGCGCGCGCCGCATTTTCCGCATCGAAAGCCTTCCGGGCCTTTTCATTCACCGCCGCCACTTTTTCACGGTATTCGGCCATTTGATTTTCATCTCTTTCGACTTTGCGAGGCGGACCGTCTGCCCGGACCGAAGGCGCGCTATACTGGCCGAACCCGGCGCACAGCACAAAAATATTATCCGCCGTCTGCTCCATCGCCGCCTGTACCGCCTTCAGCCAGTGCCGGGCTCTGCCGCCGATCTCGGATTTATACTGAACCGATGAACGGTATTTCGAGGCAACCTGTCCGACGTTATGCGGATCGCTGTTAATCGGCGCCAGCCAGGCTTTCAGCGCATCCCGGTTGGCCTGAGTGGCCGGTACAGGCTGCGGCCGGAACATATCGACGTTCGAATCGTTATACACCATTACATTGAACAGTGTGGCCGCCGGCATTGCATCCACCAGCTGATGAATTTTATCCTTGGCATATTTATAGGTGTAATAACCGCCTTTTTCGTCCTCCATCATCTGCCGGGACGCGTCCAGAATGAATATTATTTTCTCGCCGCTGGAACGGGTTCCGAAAAAATTTACGCCGGTAACCCCGATATCAAGATCACCGGGTATATCGCGGCTGCCCAGACTCAGCGGCGTTTCCCCGCCGCCGACCGGCCCGAAATCCATATCGGCAGACTCATTGACGGCAGCGTAAAAGGCAGCGCGGCAGCGCTCACAACGCGGGGCGCAACTCCGGCCGGCGGGCCTTTTCTCTGCTGCTCCCGAATCTTTACCGGCAGCTGTGCCGCCCGTCGTTCGAGTACGGGGTGCTCTATATTTTCCTGCTTGAAAACGGCGGCCGGCTTATGGACCACATTCCAGACCACCACAGAACCGGCAAAGAAAAACAGCAGCAGGTGAATTCCGACACTGATCACGCCGGCCTCTATCGCACAACGCGTGATTTTCCGTTTCATCGCCCGGCCCGGATCTTTCAGCCCGCGGAATCGCTCCGGCCATTTCTTAATCCCGATTTTCACACCGGGATTTTGCATTTCAAAACAGCAGAAAACCAGTTTGTTATCTGAGATAAAAAAAGCCCCGCTTCCAAACGGCTTGGAAAGCGGGGCCTGATCGTTCGTTCCGGATCTTCCGAAGGAACATTATTCAGCCGGCGGAACTTCTGCCGGCTTCACTTCATCGGACAAAACCGGCGCGGCGGCGTGCCCGTTGCCGTTTTTGAGAAGCTCTTCCGGAGCTTTACCGGTTTTCAGGATTTCCATCACCTGTTCGCCGTCGAGCGTTTCATACTTGATCAGCAGTTCAGCGATCAGCTCAAGCCGGTCGCGGTGTTCTTTCAGAATATTCGTAGCGGTTTTATGAGCCTCTTTGAGAATGCTGTCGATCTCTTCATCGATCTTCAGCGTGATCTGCTCGCTGTGCTTCTCACTACGGCTGATCTCGCGGCCAAGAAACATCTGCTCCTGATCGGAACCGTAGTTGCGCGGGCCGAGCGTTTCGCTCATGCCGAACTCGCAGACCATCGCGCGGGCGATGCGGGTGGCACGCTCGATATCGTTCTGCGCACCGGTAGTAACGTCGCCGAAAATCAGTTCTTCGGCGGCGCGGCCGCCCATCAGGCCGATCAGCATACCCATCAGACGCTTGCGGCCTTGCGTGTAGCGGTCTTTTTCCGGCAGCTGCATGGTGGCGCCCAGCGCACGGCCGCGCGGAATAACCGTCACTTTATGAACCGGCTCGGTCTGCTCGGTTTTCGCCAATACAATGGCGTGGCCCGCTTCGTGGTAAGCCGTCAGCTTTTTCTCTTCGGCGTCGAGCATATGGCTGCGGCGTTCGCGACCCCAGGACACTTTGTCGCGGGCTTCTTCAAAGTCGGGAAGATCTACGGCTTCCGCACCGCGCCGCGCCGCCAGCAGCGCCGCTTCATTGACGAGATTCATCAGGTCCGCGCCGGAAAAACCGGGCGTACCGCGCGCCACTTTGGTGAGATCCACATCTTTAGCCAGCGTAACGCGCTTAACGTGAATGTTGAGAATTTCTTCGCGCCCTTTGAGATTCGGCAGGTCGATGAAAACCTGACGGTCAAAACGGCCCGGACGCATCAGCGCCGGATCAAGCACGTCGGGACGGTTGGTGGCGGCGATGATAATGACGCCTTCGGTCGTATCGAACCCGTCCATTTCGACCAGCAGCGCGTTCAGTGTCTGCTCGCGTTCGTCGTGTCCGCCGCCCATACCGGAAAACCGGCTGCGGCCCACGGCGTCGATTTCGTCGATGAAAATAATACACGGCGCGCTCTTGCGGCCCTGCTCAAACATATCGCGCACGCGGCTGGCGCCGACGCCGACAAACATTTCGACAAAGTCCGAACCGCTGATGGAGAAGAACGGCACGTCGGCTTCGCCGGCGACAGCTCTGGCGATCAGCGTTTTACCGGTACCGGGCGAACCGGCCAGCAGAACGCCTTTCGGCATTTTGCCGCCGAGCCGCTGGAACTGTTTCGGGTTTTTCAGGAACTCGACCACTTCCTGCAGCTCTTCCTTCGCCTCATCCACGCCGGCAACATCGGCAAAAGTGGTACGGTTTTTATCGTCGCGCTGCAGCAGTTTGGCGCGGCTCTTGCCGAAGCTCATCGCGCGGCCGCCGGCCATCTTCATCTGCCGGAAAAAGAAAAAGTAGATGATCAGGAAGCCGATAATGAACGGCGCCACGTTCCAGAATACCTGCCAGAACGGCGAATGCGCGCGCACCTTAAAGGTCACGTTGTTTTCCTGAAGCATTTTCAGCAGGTCTTCAGTGACCACCACATCTACGCGGAACTTCTTGGGCGCGCCGGTCTTGCCGTCCACCGCCGTCAGTTCGCCGGCGATGTAGTCATTGCCGGATGTATCGCGCACGATTTCGCAGCTGATAATTCGGCCGGACTTCACCATCTGGACAAAGTCGGGGTTATAACTCGTCTGCTCCGTCTGTTCCGGCTTCTGGAAGAACTGTAAAGCCATCAGCACCAGCGCCATCAGCAGAAACCAGGCGGCGAAGCCCTTCATCGGCATCGGCGGTTTCACCTGCGGCAGTTTTTTACGGGGCGCCCCGCCCTTTTCGGGCTCCGGCGGCAGCGGTTTATCGTTTTCGTTTTCCATAATTAAATCCTTATTGGCGAAGACCCTAACACCGGCCCCCGCCCAAATCAACTTGAAGGGCGGGAGAATAGCCGCGAAAACCACGAAAAGACA
>DAONGM010000027.1:2851-4205 GCA_035404105.1 Pontiellaceae bacterium | reverse complement strand
GGCCGGTTTTCGCGCTGGGCTTTCGGAATTTTCAGGTCGGTGAAAATATCCTGAAGTTTTTTCGAGCCTTCCATGCCGTACGGTTCCATCCGGTCGCCGGGACGTGCGGTGCGAACAATCACTTCCCGGCCCGCGACTTTGGCGAGCGAGACGGAAGCGCACCACGGCCCGCGCAGGATTCCAGCGCCTTCTTCCATTCGAATGCGGGGCGGCCTTTCAGGCTGCCCGGGCAGGCTGAAAGCCTGCCCCACTTTAAGAGCCCCGTATTCATTGACGATGCGGAGCCCTTCGAGATCGAGGAACTGCGTTCCGTTTGTTTTTTCAGAAAATGCAACGACCTGTTCCACTGCGTCAAAAGTCGGAGTAACGCCCCGCTCAATCAGCCAGTCGCGGATTTCACGGCGGCGGGCGGCCTTGCCGGGGTGATCTTCTTCGTCGCGCAGAATTTCCATCGTGCGCAAAAGATTCTCCGCCGCGCGGTCGTTAAGTTTTCCAAACAGCGGAAGCAGTTGATGCCGGACAAAGTTGCGCGGAATGGCTTCGTCCGTATTGGTGGCGTCTTCCCGCCATTCGATATTCTCTTCCCGCAACCAGTTGATAATTTCCGCCCGCCGGATTCCAAGCAACGGCCGGATCAGCGTCAGTCCGTCCAGTTCTTGGACAACCCGCATTCCGCCGAGGCCGCCGGGGCCGGTGCCGCGCGCCGCGCGCAGGAAAAAGGTTTCGAGCTGGTCATCGGCATGATGCGCCAGTGCGACTATGACGTTCGACGTTCGACGTTCGACCTGCGACTTAAAGAGCTCGTGGCGGGCCTGCCGGGCGGCCATTTCGATGGAAACACCCTTTTCTTTGGCGAGCGCGGGAACGTCGGTTTTTTGCGCGACGCACTCGACGCCGAGTTTTTGGCAGAGCGTTTTCACGAACGCTTCGTCGCCGTCGGCTTCTGCACCGCGAATGGAATGGTTCAGGTGCGCAGCGATGATCGGGACACCGAGCCGGTGCAGAAGATGCAGCAGAGCGACCGAGTCGGCTCCGCCGGAAACGCCGACGATGACCGTCGCGCCCGCCGGAATCAGCCCTTCGCGCTCAATCACCGCTTTTATTTTTTCGATCAGGTTCACAGCGGCTAATTAACGCCAATGGCCGCGAATTAACAAGACCGGACCAATAGAAGGTCGCCGCACCGCTCAAAGGTATTTTTGCGTTCCAAAAAACAACAGCTTTGATTACACTAGATCGTTACAATGAGCGTTTGTTGAAAACGATCGACCAATAGGAGCAGCAGGATGATATTACGACGCAGTTTCTTGGGTGTGGCGGGTCTGAGTCTGGCTTCAGCCCAGCTGGTTCCAGC
>DAONGM010000027.1:0-2751 GCA_035404105.1 Pontiellaceae bacterium | reverse complement strand
CCGAACACCAATCTGGCCCTCTTGCTGAAACAACGCGGCTACAAGACCGGACTCTTCGGAAAGAACCACACCTTTCTTGCCAAGGGCAAAGATATCGACGTCATGTCAGGGGAGGTTGCACCCGGCCTGGACGCAGGCAATCCGGAGGCCTGGTTCAAAGCGGCCGGAATAACCATCAACCCGCCCGAGAAGAAGCCGGAGGTTCGGCAGAAAGGCGGGGCCGATCAGCCGAAAATATCCAAGCGGCTGACCAAATCGAATAAGCCGGCCAATGAGAATCCGATGCATCAGGTGACCGATAAGGCGCTCTCCTTCATCGGCTCCTGCCAGGAATCGCAGCAACCGTTCTTCGCATGGGTCTCCTGGCTGTACCCTCATACCCCCTATGAAGCGAGCGAGCCTTTCTACAGCATCTACGCGAGTTGCAATCTGCCGCCCGTAAGCCTGGAACCGGAAGGTCTGGAAAAAGCCAACAAGCCCTTTCGGCAGATCTTCCATCAGGAGAACAACAACCGGCTGCTTCCGTTTGACGCGAACCTTACCGATAGAATGCGCAAGACCTATATGGGTTCGATCTCTCAGATTGACTATGAGATCGGCCGCATCCTTGACTACCTCGACAGCCGGAATATGAATGAGAACACCATCCTTGTCTTCACCGCCGATCACGGGGACTACCAAGGCGACCATGGTCTCTACACGAAAAGTCCTGCGCTGTATGATTGCCTGATTCGCGTACCCCTTGTCTTCCGGTGGACGAAACACTGGAAAGACAACGTGAAGAGTTCCGAACTCATTTCTCAGGTGGATCTTATGCCGACCCTGCTCCGGGCGGCAGGGGTAAAGGTGCCGGACCAGTGTCAGGGGATCGAACTGAACAGCTTCCTGGCCGACGGCGCCGCTCCGAAACCGATTCGCCAGGCTGTGTTTGCAGAATACGGGGTCCCTGGAGCACAACCTTTCAATCGTGAACGCCTGGAGAAAGCGTATCCGGACTATCAAACCAAACCGATTGACGTGAACGGCAACCGGGTCCCTTGGGAAGGCAACCCGGTTTCGCTGGCCGGTCGTTTCCGCATGATCCGAACCCACCAATGGAAACTCATTCATGAGCCGGGCGGGACGAGCGAACTCTACAATCTGGCGAGCGATCCAAACGAACTGAAGAACCTGTTTGGAGCCCCTGAATACAAAGGGATTCAAGCCGAACTTCTTGAGCAGCTCATCACGTGGCAGAACGGCCTGCCAGGAATTGAAGCCGACCAGGCGAAGGCGCCCGAGGCAACGGGTGACAGCGATTAGGCCCCCTCCTTTGAGTTGATAAACGAAAATGTTGGAAAATCTGAAACTTAACCTCTAAACACCTCATACTATGAAAACACATCACTTGTTATTCGCGTTGGGACTTGTGGCCATCAGACCGGTTGCGCACGCCGCAGAGACGAAACCCCAGAGGCCGAACATCCTCATCATTCTCACCGACGATCAAGGGTATGCGGATCTGGGCTGTTTTGGAAACCCCCAGAACAAAACGCCGCGCATGGATCAGCTGGCAAAAGAGGGCACAAAGTTCACCAGCTTCTATGCGCAAGCCATTTGCGGGCCTTCCCGTTCGGCGCTGCTGACCGGGCGCTACCCAAACTTGAGCAAAGGGTTCAGCATGCCGGCCACGGAAATCACCTTCGCCGAAAAGATGCGCGACGTCGGCTACCAGACCGTTTGCATCGGCAAGTGGGATGTTTCCGACCGCCAGGCCATTCTCAACCGCATGCCGAATGCCAAGGGCTTCGACTATTACTTCGGCACGCTGGGCGCGAACGACTCAGGCAAAGTTGCTTTTCACGAAAACAACGAACCGGCCGGCGATACGAAGGAGATGGGCGAACTGACCCACCTGTACACGCAAAAAGCGATCGATTGGCTGAAAACCAAGCGCTCGCCGGACAAGCCGTTCGTCCTCTACCTCGCCCACACCATGATGCACTCCATCATTGATGCCTCCGCGCCGTTCAAAGGCAAATCCGGCGGGAGCCTTTACCGGGACGTGGTGGAGGAGTTCGACAGCGAAACCGGACGCCTGCTCGACCAACTGGACGAACTCGGGCTTCGCGAAAACACGCTCGTGATTTACACCACCGACAACGGTCCGTGGAATCAGAAGAAGTATTACGAAGGAAAGGCGAAAAAATATCCCGCGGGCACCATCTTCTGGGGCGAATCCGGGCCGCTGCGCAACGGCAAGGGCTCGCCGTATGAAGGGGGCTACCGGACCCCGTGCATCGTGCGCTGGCCCGGAAAAGTGCCGGCCGGCAAGGTGAGCGACGCCGTCTGGGCGACCGTGGATTTCATGCCGACGTTTGCAGCTCTCGCCGGGTTTGAAGTGCCCAAGGATCGCGTCATCGATGGCGTTGACCAAACCGATTTGCTCCTGGGGAAAACCGACAAGGGCCGCGAGAGCTTCTACTACGACCGGGCCGGCATCCGCATGGGTAAATGGAAATTCATCGCGGCCAATGCGTATTTCCGCATCTTCTGCATCGAGGACGATCGGAAGAATGAGGATGAACTCTATGACTTAGAGGCGGATATCGGCGAAAAGAACAACCTCGCCAAACAGCATCCGGAGATCGTGGCCCGTCTGAAAGCGGAATATCAGAAACTGAATTCGCGTTCTCCGGCCTTGGAAGGTAAGCAAAAAAAACGCGAGGAAGAAGCCAGCGCCCATGATTAGAACCCGGTGCGCCGCACCGT
>DAONGM010000026.1:11584-15340 GCA_035404105.1 Pontiellaceae bacterium | reverse complement strand
TCGGACGGCCCTGATAGTGTTTGCGGATGGAGCGCAGTTCTTCGATGAAGCGGTGCGAGCGGCTGATCTTAAGGTAGGCTTCGTGGATTTCTTTCATCGGGCCGACGAGCTGCGGCGGGATATAGGCGCCGCCGTACGGTCCGAAGTTGCCGTTGGCGTCCGGGGTATTCTGCAGGTAATCGCGGTAATCCTTTTTCATGCCGGCTCCTTATCTAGATCGTTAAGAAAAGAGCCGGGAGCGTAAGACAAAAAGCGTCCGGGGGCAAGACCGGCCCCGCGGAAATCAGAATCATGCCCGCTTCCTAATAAGAAACGCTTGTGCCGCGCCCCGCGCCGCTGTTACAGTCGCGCGGTTGATTTTATAACCCGAACGAAACGAAGGAGTATCAGCGAATGAATATTTTGCACGTGTGCGCCAACCCGAAGCCCATCGAGCAGTCTGTCTCCAAACAGCTCGCCGCGCGCTTTTTCGGCAAACTGATGGAACTCAATCCCGACGTTGAACTCAACAACGTTGACCTCTATCAGGACAAACCGCCGTACTACTCCAACGACCTCTACCGCCGCTGCTGGATGCCGGTCTTTGACCCCGCCTATGAACCGAGCAAAGCCGAAGAGTCCGCCCTGAACTATGCCCAGAAGCAGGCCGACGCCTTCAAAGCGGCTGACGTTCTGGTACTGACCATGCCGATGTGGAACTTCACCGTCCCCGGCGTGATGAAAGCCTGGATGGATCAGGTTCTTTCGCCCGGCCTGACCTTCACGGTCGACGCCGAAGGCCCGAAACCGCTGCATAACGTCACCAGCATCATCCTGCTGGTCGCCTCCGGCGGCGTATATAAGGAAAATGACGACCGCGACGCGCTGACCCGCCAGGTCCGCTCCGCCTTCGGATTTATCGGCATCAGCGATGTCCGCATCGCCTGGGCCGACGGCCAGAACCCGCTTTTCTTTAATGACAGCGAAGTCCGCCGCGAAACAGCGTTTGAAGCCGCTGAAGAGCTGGCCGAAGAACTCGCGGAGGAAAGCGCCGCGGGTTGATTCCAGACCTATGAGCGTTTTTGTTAAAATCTGCGGAATCTGCTCCAGAAGCGACCTGGAGCAGATTTGTGCTTTAGAGCCTGACGCCATCGGCTTTGTTTTCTGGCCGCGCGCCAAGCGCTATGTGCGCCCTGAACAGGTCGCCAGCTGGCTGCGAAGCATCCCGGAGCAGATTAAAAAAGTCGGCGTTTTTGTCGAACCGCCGCCCGCCGAGGTCGAAGCGGTGGCGATTGCCTGCCACCTTGACGTAATCCAGGTGCATCTGATTTCCAACGATTGGCGCATCGACCGGCCGCTTTTCCGGGGACTCGAAACCTGGCTGTCGCCGCGCATGGGCGAAGGCGTCGGCCGCAATATCATACATGCCGTCGATCCCGAACCGTCGGTTCTGCTGGCTGATTCGTTTGATCCGAACACCATTGGCGGAACCGGAAAACTCAGCAGCTGGGAACGCGCGCTGGCGATGAAAACCGAAACCGGCAAGCCGGTCATGCTGGCGGGCGGCCTGACGCCCGAAAATGTGCGCGACGCAATTACTGCGGTTCAGCCGTGGGGCGTGGACGTCAGTTCCGGCGTCGAAAAAGAACCGGGCGTCAAAGACATCCGCAAAGTGAAACAGTTTATAGAAAGAGTGAGACGATGAAACCGGTCCAGCCCGATTCACAAGGCCACTTCGGCCCGTACGGCGGAATTTTTGTTCCGGAAACGCTGATCGAACCGCTCCGCGAACTGACGCGGGTTTACAAATCGGCGCAAAAAGATCCCGTCTTTAAAAAGGAGCTTGAGTACTACCTCCGCGAATACGTCGGCCGCCCGTCGCCGCTCTGGTTCGCCCGGCGGATGACCGCGCAGCTCGGCGGCCCGAAGATTTATCTCAAGCGCGAAGACCTCAACCACACCGGCGCGCATAAAATCAACAACGTCATCGGACAGGCGCTGCTGGCGAAACGGCTCGGCAAAACCCGGCTGATCGCCGAAACCGGCGCAGGTCAGCACGGCGTCGCCACCGCCACCGCCGCCGCGCTCTTCGGGATGGAGTGCACCGTCTACATGGGCAAGGTGGATATGGAGCGGCAGGCGCTCAATGTTTTCCGTATGGAAAGTCTCGGCGCGAAAGTCGTCGCCGTTACCGCCGGACAGCAGACGCTCAAAGAAGCGATCAACGAAGCGATGCGCGACTGGGTCAGCAATCTCAAGAACACGCATTATGTGCTCGGCACCGCCTTCGGCCCGCATCCGTACCCGATGATCGTGCGCGATTTCCAGAGCGTCATCGGCAAAGAGGCGCGTAAACAGATTCTGAAAGCCGAAGGCCGCCTGCCGACCGCTATCGTTGCCTGCGTCGGCGGCGGCAGTAATGCGATCGGCATTTTCCACTCCTTTATAAAGGACGAAGGCGTCCGCCTGATCGGCGTCGAAGCCGGCGGGCTCGGCATTGAGCCGGGCAAACACGCCGCGCGTTTTGCCGGCGGCAAAGTCGGCGTGCTGCAGGGAACGAAGAGTTACGTTCTGCAGGACGGCGACGGGCAGATTCTGCTGACGCATTCCGTCAGCGCCGGACTTGACTACGCCTCCGTCGGTCCGGAGCACGCGATGCTGCATGATACCGGCCGCGCGGAATACACCTATATTGAAGACGCCGACGCGGTCGCCGGATTCGACCGGCTCGCGCAGTGGGAGGGGATTCTGCCCGCGCTTGAAAGCTCGCATGCCATCGCGTGGGTCATTAAAAACGCGCACACGTTTACAAAAGACGACCTGATCATCATCAACGTCTCCGGCCGCGGCGACAAAGACGTCCAGCAGATCGCGGAATGGAAAAAGGAGAATCAGCAATAAAAGGGGCGTGCCATGTGCAAAAGAAGAGCGATGAATTGCTGGATGGGGTTAATCAGCGGAATTTTTATTCTGAATGCAATGGCTGAAACCCTTCCGCCGCCGGAAAAGAAGGAATATTCGACCGGTGAAATTCTGGAGGAGCAGTTTGCGCTGGCGGGCAAAATTATAAAGGTCCGGTTCAACCGGATATATTATGTGAGCAAACAGCCGAACGGAATGTACACGGGCAATCTGCGTTCCATGGTAACACTCTCCGGCAATTATTATTCAGATCCCGCCGGAATACAGATCCGATTCCCGCAGGAAGGGTTTGGCTATATTTCGAAATTTCTCCCGAAACCCGGCGTTTCTTACGAGGAAGAAGAAAACAGAGTCTACGAATCGGATTCCGGGACCCTGTATGTTCAGGTCAGCAACGAAGCCCGTCCGGGTTTCGTTGCTATCGGCGATCAGTACCGCAGAGAGGATGATCAAGAGGAGGAGGAATACCGCTGGTCTGTGAAAACCGAGCCTCCTGATCTGTCCGACCGGCGTACTGTATCGGTCAGCGATGTATGGCTTTTCCCTGAGTATCTGAACGGGAGAACTGTCGAATTGCAGTTTCGCAGCATAGGCCAGATCACACAGACAGCAGTCAATGAATACCGGGTTTCCGTTTCGGACGGGCGGGGATGTTTATCGGTTCCGCTAATAGTTCCTCCGGCCGGCCGGGCGTATTTTAAGGAAATCGAGCTGAAGCAGAGAGAGCTCGAAGGAAGCTATCAGGTCAGCCGCGTTTATGTATCTGTGACGATTAATGCAAACGGTACAACCGTGCTGACGGCTCAGGGCCGGCGGATGTCAGGATCGGGCGACAGCGCGGAATACCGGTGGTAA
>DAONGM010000026.1:0-11484 GCA_035404105.1 Pontiellaceae bacterium | reverse complement strand
GGCTCAGGGCCGGCGGATGTCAGGATCGGGCGACAGCGCGGAATACCGGTGGTAACCCGGGTGAATTGAAAACGGCAGATCAGCGATGAGTATCAAACAAAGGAGAGATGCAGTGCGCAGAAATAAAGCAGTTACGCGGTGGTTGATGGTTCTCAGCGGTTTTTTCATTCTTACTGCAGCGGCCGAAAAGCTTCCGCCGCCGTCCGAAACCGAATATGACGCCGGCGGAGCCGACGGGCTTCCGACGGCCGGAATCGTAAAAGTGCGCTTCAACCGGATATACGGTGTGGCAAAACAGAAAGACGGCTTTTATTACGGAAATATCCGGTCCATGGTCATTCCGGAAGGAGACATTTACTCGGACAGCCCGGGGCAGACGATCCGGTTCCCGGCGGAAGGTCTTGGATACTTTTCCAAATTTATTCCCAAGCCCGGGACGGCGGATTTTATTGCGATCGTGACCTCTTCCGCCCGGGGAGAAGTTTATGTGCGGGCCGCCGGCGCCAAGGCGCCCACCGCAGTGGGCGATGAATATGATAAAAACTCAGGCGAATACCTCTGGTCTGTAAAAACAGATATTCCGGAATGGGATCAAAAGCTGAAAATGTCCGTCACCGAAATTATGCTCTATCCGGATCAACTCAACGGGAAAATCGTTGAAGCGGAGTTTTATGTTGCTGCACAGATCAGAAATTCGGGGGCAGGTTTCGGCACAACGATTTCCTGCGGCTCCGGCCACGCATATGTTCCCGTGACGTTTGCCGCGGAAGGCAAACCCTTCTTTATGGAAATTGCTGCGCGCGGAAATTCGAACACCATCGCATACAAAGCATTTTTCCGTGTAAAGGTCGATTCCGCGGGCCGCGTTTCGCTGGAAGCCCTCGGAAAACGCGCATCAGGATCAAGCGACAGCGTGACATACCGGTGGTAAAAAATGGCGATTAAAAGCATGACAGGTTTCGGTGCGGCTTCCGCGTGTTCGGAAGATGCGCGGGTAACAGTCGAACTGAGTTCGGTAAACCGGAAACAGCTCGACCTGGTTCTGCGGCTGCCGCCGCAGATCGCCGCGCTGGAATCGCGCGTTCAGAAAATCATTCAGGAACATATTTCCCGCGGGCGGATCAGCGGAAACGTACAGGTGGAATCCGCCGCCGGCGGCGCGCTGACCCGGATTGATGAAAAGCGCGCGGCGGAAACGGTCGGCAGATTGCGCCGTGCCGCGAAGAAACTGAACCTTGCGGATGATTTGGGCGCCAGCGTGCTGCTGCAGATTCCGGGGCTGATCAAAATGCCGTCTGCCGAACAGAATCCGGAAGGAATTTTACAGACGCTCGACAAGGCGCTGATTGCCGCGCTGAAAAAGCTTAATGCAATGCGTATGCGTGAAGGCAAGACGCTGGAAATCGATTTGCTGGCGCGCCTCAAACTGCTCGAACAGATGCTTGCCGTTATTAAATCCCGCGCGCCGCAAATTACTTCCGGCTACCGGAAGAAACTTTTCAGCGGACTGGAGTCTGCCGGGCTTAAAAACCTCGCGGCGGATGAGCGGATCATCAAAGAGATCGCGCTGTTCGCTGAACGCAGCGACATCTCGGAAGAAATTACACGGCTGGCGAGTCACATTCAGCAGTTCAAAAAAATTCTGCGCAGCGGCGAGCCGGCGGGACGGCCGCTCGATTTTCTCGCGCAGGAATTTTTCCGCGAGATCAACACGATCGGTTCGAAAGCGAATGATCTGAAAACCACCGGACAGGTGGTCGCGTTCAAAACAGAACTCGAACGTATCCGGGAGCAGATTCAGAATGTCGAATAAAGTTACGCCGCTGCTGCTGGTGATCTCTGCGCCGTCCGGCGCGGGTAAATCGTCGCTGTGCAGCCGGCTGGTTGAAAAATTTCCGGGGATGGTCTATTCGATTTCCTGCACGACACGCGCGCCGCGCGGCAGCGAACAGAACGGCGTGCATTATCACTTCCTTTCCGAAGAAGAATTCTGCGCGCGCATCACTGCCGGAGAATTTCTCGAGCACGCGCGGGTACACGGCAACCGCTACGGAACACTGAAGCAGACGGTGTATGATGCATTGTCGCAGGGCCGCGATATCATTATGGATATTGATGTGCAGGGCGCACAGCAGATCCGCGCCGCGTGCGCAAAGATGCGCGATGATGATGCGATCAAGCGGAGCTTCGTTGATATCTTCATTGCGCCGCCGTCGATGGAAGAACTGCGCCGCCGCTTGTGCGGACGTTCAACCGACAGTGCCGAAGTAATTGAACGGCGCATGCGTAATGCAACGGAAGAAATGAAACATCAACCTCTCTATCAGCACACGGTCATCAATGATGATTTTGAAAAAGCAGCGGATGAACTTTCAGCAATCATCGAGAGCGAACACCACAACCGGTAGTAAAATTTTTTTGTTTTTATACAAACTCTAGTTGCAAGAAAATTTTTTAATCGTTATATGTTCGTTCGTACAGGGACAGGCTGACGTGAAGCAGATAGAGAAATACTTCCGGCAGCCGGCAGAGGGTTAACCCAAAGTCAAAGGAGACTGGAAATGGCAGCTAAGAAAGTGGCGAAGAAAAAAGTAGCGAAGAAGGCCGTAAAAAAAGTAGCGAAGAAAGTCGCTAAAAAGGCCGTGAAAAAAGTAGCGAAGAAAGTCGCTAAAAAAGTCGCGAAAAAGAAATAACAGTTTCGACTGATTAGTTCTGAACAGCCCCGGGTTCCGGGGCTGTTTTTTTATATCCGTAGTTTTTCGTTTCCTTTGAAAAAATCACCGGCTATCCTCTCGCCAATTTAACAGAAATCAGGTCGCGCGTATGAAATGTCCGAAGTGCGAACATCGTGAAAACAAGGTCATCGACAGCCGTGAAGTGCGGGAGGGTACCGCTATCCGCCGCCGCCGTCTCTGCCTGAATTGCGGACATCGCTTCACCACCTATGAAGAGGTGCTGCGCGCCGCTTTGCAGGTCATTAAACGGGATGGCCGCCGCGAAGAGCTTTCCCGCGAAAAGCTGATGCAAAGCATTGTGGTCGCCTGCCAGAAGCGGCCCATCAGTATCCAGCAGATCGAACAGATGACGAACAATGTCATCACGCAGAGCGAAGCCGAGTACGAACGCGAAATTCCCTCTACTGCGCTCGGCACCAAAGTCATGGCCCTGCTCGAGAAACTGGACGAAGTCGCCTATGTGCGTTTCGCCTCGGTCTACCGGCGCTTCAAAGACGTCAATCAGTTCATGAACGAAGCTGAAAGGCTGATCGGACGCGAATGATCGATACACACCAGAGTCTACGGCTCGATGAGCGCCGTCTTTGGTCCGGATATGTGCAGCAGCTTTTTCAAACGCTGGATATCAGTGACCGCGCCTCTGCCGGGGACATCACCGAAAGCGTCGCGGTTTTCTGTCAGCAGCATGCGAATGTTTCCTCGCACGCGCTTTCTCTGCTGATGGCGCGCTCGTTTTGCATCACCGGCGACGCGGAAGCCGCCGGACGGATTCTGCGCCATGACCGCGAACACAGTCCGCACGCCGGATCGTGGCTGGAAGTTCTTTCCGCCGGCTATCCGTTTCCTGAACTCTATCCGCTGTTTTCTTCGCGCGCGCTGCGTCCGCAGAGTCTGACATCGGCCGGCGCTCTGTGGGTGCTCGATTTTGACAAGGTGCAGCTGACCGATGCGGACCGGCACGAACTGATTCTGTTTCAGACGGTGCGTGTGCTGACGGAAAAAGTTTCCAATGTGTGGAAAAAATCAGCCGGGCGGGGAACGCTTGGCGTCAAAGGTCTTCCGCGACTGATGCGGTTTGTCCGCGGCCGCCGGATGCCGCCGCAGCTTCCCCGGCATATAGAAGACGTGCTGACGCGGTGCGCCCGGAAGCACGGCTGGAGCCATACGCCGGCGATTCTGCTTCTTGATTTGTGAACAACCGGGGCTCTTCTGTGAAAAAACAGCTTTCTATCATAGCTTCCATTTGTACCGGCCTGCTTCTCTTCCTGAGTTTTCCGCCGTTTGAGATTTCATTTTGCGGATGGTTCGCGCTCATTCCGCTGATTTTTGCCTGCGCCGGCACTGCGCCGCGCCGCGCCGCATTTCTCGGCTGGCTGGCCGGCGCGGTTTTTTTTCTGAGCTCGCTCTTCTGGCTGCGGCACGTGACCTGGCTGGGAACGGCCGGGCTGGCGCTGTACTGCGCCCTTTACTTCATGCCGTTCGCCGTGTTTGTTTCGCTTCGCCGCGACGGATGGCGCGGCACAAACGGATTTAAAAATATCGGCTGGATGCTGGGTGCCGCCGCCGTCTGGGCTGCCGGGGAATATCTGCGCGCGACTGTCATCACCGGCTTTCCGTGGAATCCGCTCGGTGTCAGCCAGTACAAACAGCTTGCCTGTATTCAAATTGCGGAATGGGGCGGTGTTTACGCCGTCTCGGCGCTGATGGTTTTTGTGAACGCGGCGTTTGCGGTGACGATTCTTCAGTACGCGACCGGCCTGCGCCGCAGATCCCGGATGCATTTGGAAATAATGTTCGCGCTGCTGACCGTTGCGCTGGCCTGGTCTGTCGGCATACAGAAACTTTTGCACAGGCCGGCCGGGGGAACCCCGGTCCGCGCCGCTTTGATTCAGACGGACGTTCCGGAAGTCGGAAACTGGGAAAAAGCCGACCCGGAAGTGGTCTATGAAAAGCTGGAACGGCTTACTGCGCTCGCAACGCGCTCGGCGGATCCCGATCTCATCATCTGGCCCGAAACCGCGCTGCCCGACTTTGTCCGTTTCAGCGAACGCAGCGCAGGACTGGTCAGAAAGCTGGTCACCAACGGCGTACCGCTGCTGGCCGGAAGCATGGATTCGGTCTGGCGCGCGGACGGAAAACCGGATTATTACAACGCTTCGATGCTTTTCAATACGCGCGGCGAGCTGCTCGGCAGTTATTACAAACAGCACCTCGTGCTTTTCGGCGAATACATTCCGTTTGAAGGAAAAATTCCGCTGATCAATGCGCTGACGCCGATCGGCTCCAGCTTCAGCTCCGGCCGCGCGGCGACGCTTTTCAGGCGGCCCGGCGATGACCGCGGGTTCTGCGTGCTGATCTGCTTCGAAGATTCTCTGCCGTACCTTGCGCGCAAGGCGGCGCGCGCCGGCGCAACATTCCTGGTTAACCAGACCAACGATTCGTGGTTTGATCCCGACTGCGGTTCCGTTCAGCACCTCGCCAATGCCGTGTTCCGCTGTATCGAAACCCGCCTGCCGATGCTGCGCTGCGCCAATACCGGCATCACCTGCTCGATTGATTCATCCGGCCGCATCCGGCAGACGCTGGAACCGCGCACCGAAGGAATTCAAATTACAGAAACAATGCCGGCCGATCCGGCGCGCGAGGCGACCTTCTACGTCCGCTTCGGCGACCTTTTCGCGCAGGCTTGCCTGGCCGGAAGCGTTGCGCTATTTATCGTTCTCTTTATAACACGCCGGAAAAGTGAAGCATGCTTGAAGAACTGAAAGAGAAAATGACGACGGTCCGCTCGCGCATGGAGGAAATGCGCGGCTATCTCGGCATTAATGAAAAGATTGACGAACTCAACCGCCTCGAAGCGGAGACGGCCTCGCCCGGGTTCTGGAACGATCAGAACCGGACCGCCGCCAATATCGCCGCCACGAAAGCGGCGAAAGCCGTGCTGGGCCCGTTTCAGCAAATTGAAGCCTCGCTCGACGATGCCGGAGTGCTGCTGGAACTTGCCGAAGCGGAAGATGAAGCCGGACAGCAGGCGGCCGCGGATGAAATTGAACAGATGCTTTCCGTCTGCGAAAGCAGTTTCCGGGATTTGGAAATGCAGTCGCTGCTCGGCGGCCCCATGGATTCAAAGAATGCCTATCTCAGTCTGCACGCCGGTGCGGGCGGCACCGAGTCGTGCGACTGGGCCGATATGCTCTACCGCATGTACCGCCGTTATGCCGAACGCAACGGATTTACCGTCGACGTGCTCGATATACAGCCGGGAGAAGAGGCCGGCATCAAGAGCGTGGCCCTTCAGGTTTCCGGAAATTATGCCTACGGCTATTTGAAGGGCGAACGCGGCGTTCACCGGCTGGTGCGTATCAGCCCCTTTGACTCCGCCGCCCGCCGGCATACCTCGTTCGTCGCGCTCGACGTCACCGCAGAAATCGACGATGACGTGAAGGTTGAGATCGAAGAAAAAGATCTGCGCATCGACACCTACCGTTCCAGCGGATCGGGCGGACAGCACGTCAACACGACCGATTCCGCCGTGCGCATCGTGCATATTCCGAGCGGAATCATTGTCCAGTGTCAGGCGGAACGCTCGCAGCACAAGAACCGCGACAAGGCCATGAAGATGCTTCGCGCCAAAGTCTACGAGTACGAACTCGACAAACAGAAGCAGGCGGCGGAACAGTTTTACGGAGCCAAAGGTGAAATTGCCTGGGGCCACCAGATCCGTTCCTATGTCATGCAGCCTTACACGATGGTGAAAGATCACCGCACCGACGCGCAGACCGGCAATGTACAAAGCGTACTCGACGGCAATCTGGCCCTGTTTATCGAAGCCTATCTCAAGACGAAACAGAAAGAGGCGGCCGGCGGATGAATATTTTAGAGGAAATCATCGCCGGCAAACGGCGGGAGATTGAAACGCCCGGATATTTCCGGACGCTTGAAAAAGTGATCGAGAATCTTCCGCACGTCGGAACGGCGTGTACCGCCTGTGACGGAGAACCTGCGCGGCAGCCTGTTCCGGACTTTATTGCCGCGCTGAAATCTGCGCCGGTCGGCCTGATTGCCGAAGTGAAACGGAAATCGCCGTCAGCCGGACCGATCCGTACGCCGTTTCATCCGGCTGAAATCGCGCGCGCTTATGAAACCGCAGGTGCGCAGGCGATCTCGTGCCTGATGGATTCCGTCTATTTCGGCGGCGGCGAAGAACAATGGACTGCGGTGCGCGCGGCGACGGCTCTGCCGATGCTCTATAAGGAATTCGTTATCGATCCGCGCCAGATTTTTCACGCCGAAGCACTCGGCGCATCGGCGGCTCTGCTGATCGTCGCGGCGCTTGAGGATGCTGAGCTGAAAAAGTTTATCCGGCTGACAGAGGCTTCCGGCATGACGCCGCTGGTCGAAGTGCATACAGAAGAAGAAATGAAACGGGCGGTTTCCGCCGGTGCGGAGTGCATCGGCATCAACAACCGCAACCTCAAGACCTTCGAAACGAGAATTGAAACCACACTGGCGCTCCGCAAGCTGGCCCCGAAAGACGCCGTGCTGATCAGTGAAAGCGGTATTCGCACGGCGGAAGACGTTCGGATGCTTCAGGATGCGGGAATTTCCGCCGTTCTGGTGGGCGAGAGTCTGCTCCGGCAGGCCGATATCGGAGCCGCAGTCCGGTCTCTGATGAACTTGTCGTAGTTTGCGCTTGAAATACAAAGTCCGCCGACTATTCTCCTTGTCTCTTTCTTGCGGGGGCGTAGCTCAATGGTTAGAGTGCCAGCCTGTCACGCTGGATGTTGCGGGTTCGAGTCCCGTCGCTCCCGCCACTTCTAACGGATTTCAAAGCTGAGAAATCCGTTTGTCCGGCTCTCCCCCTTTTTCAAAAAAACACCTTGTTTTCATGAGGATTTTCACCGCTCATGAAAAAGTTTCTCCGCCGGGGAATAATTAATGCTTTATTTGCCGCAAAGGTCTCAATAGAGTCCAAAACAGCGTAACAAAACAGGTGAATGATGATTTTAATGGGCGACAGAGTTCCGATGTTTAAGTTGCGGCCCTATCGCGGGCTTTTGCTGGTGGCGCTTTTTGTGCTCATTGTCGGCGGCCTGCTTTCCGCTTATTTTTTCACAGAAGACGCCTACTGCACCGGCAGCCGCCGCGGGCTGTTTATCCTGATCGTTACACTGATCCTTACTTTTTTCCTGATCGTTGTAGCCTTTTCGCGCTACGGCTTCCGGCATCTATGGCATCATCGACCCGGTTATAAGCGCGGCTGAGGGTTTGACTTTGCCGTTACTTTTCGCATAATCCCGCACTCTTTTCCCAGCGCCGGCGTAGCTCAGTGGTAGAGCAGCTGATTTGTAATCAGCTGGTCGGGGGTTCAAATCCCTCCGCCGGCTCCACTTTTCAAAAAGCGGAAACGCTGGTCTTCCCTGCCTGCATCTATTAAAACCCCAAGAGATGAAAAAACGCGCGGCAGTCGGAATGAGCGGCGGCACGGACAGTTCCGTGGCGGCGGCTCTGCTTGTCGAACAGGGTTATGAAGTCATCGGCCTGACCGCCCACATGTGGAAAGACGGCTCGCGCTGCTGTTCGCTCGAAGATGTCACCCGCGCGCAGAAAGTCTGCGCGGCGCTCGGCATCCGGCATTATGTCGTCAACGCGCAGGACCGTTTCGAAGAAAAAGTCGTTGCGCCGTTTGTCCGCGAATATGCCGCCGGCCGCACGCCGTCGCCCTGCATCGCCTGCAATCAGTTCATCAAATTCGGCTTTCTGCTCGACCGCGCCGTACAGCTCGACTGCGACGTGCTGGCGACCGGACACTACGCCCGCATCGAAGAACGCGGCGGCACCTTCCATTTGCTGCGCGCCGTTGACCGAACCAAAGACCAGTCCTACTTCCTGCACCGCCTTTCGCAGAAACAGCTCGCGCATACGGTGTTTCCGCTCGGCGACTGGACGAAAGAAGAAGTGAAAAAATGGTCAGCCGACCACAATCTGCCGATTGTCCCGCGCGGCGAAAGCCAGGATCTCTGTTTTGTTGAAGCCGGGAAATATCCTGAATTTGTCGAAGCGCGCGCGCCGGAAGTGAAAAAGAAGGGGCGCGTGCTCGACGAACAGGGCCGTGAGCTCGCCGAACATGAAGGTGTACACCGCTTCACCGTCGGACAGCGCGGCGGAACCGGCGTCGCCGTTGGCGAACGCGTATACGTCAGCCGGATCGACGCGGACAAAAACGAAATCACTCTTTCACCGCGCGACGGCGTCATGCAGTCCGAATGTGTTGTGAAGGATGCGCATTGGATTTCTGGCTCCTTTCCGGACACTTGTAGGACGCGCTTCCCGTATTCGGGAGCGTGTACAGGGATACAGGCTCCCCTGAATACCGGGGAAGCCTGTCCTACAATCGCAGAAACGGGACTGCTCACCGTCCAGCCGCGCTATGGCCATCGCGGCGCGGAAGCCGCGCTCGAAAAAATCAGCGACACGGAATTTAAGGTTCGTTTCGCTGAGCCGCAGTTTGCGCTCACTCCCGGCCAGGCCGCAGTCGTCTATGACGGCGACGAAGTTCTCGGCGGCGGGTGGATTAAGTGAACTAAATGCAATGGCATTTGGTAAAAAGACAGCATTTTGCAGGTAGGGCGCGACCGCCGGGCGCGCCGCACGACGGATGGTTCTTCCTGCTCAGTCGGCTCAGCGTGCGGACGGCTCGGCGAGCCATCCCTACCCAGATGAATAGATACAGGGGTCATTCGCAATTGGTATTATTTTACGTCCACCGGAATCAGAATCTCGTTGCGCCGCAAAAACCACGGGGTAAACGGCGGATTGTAACGGGCCCAGATCGGTTCGCCCGCAACCGTAAAGCCTTTGATGCGAATCCACGCCTCCAGCCGCGCTTTGGATTGCAGATAACTTTTTTCGCTCCAGAAACCGGAGTAGCGCACCGCAGCGACCCGGCGGGCCGGAACCGGACGTAACGCGACCTTGGGATCGGCCGGCGCCGGAAGAGTTTCGAGTGTGTACGCCGCGGGCATCATGAAACTCACCGCCCACTTTTCCTGCGCAGGCCGTTGTCCGACGGGAGCGGTCATCGCCACCTTGCCGTGCGTGCCATTGTCGCCGGAAATATATTGGAAGAGCGGCCTGAACGCTTGGTTCCCCGCGTCCTCCAGACTTCCTTCCACGACCGTTTCGGCGAGGATGTGGGGCGCGTAATCGCGGAGTTCGAACGCATCTTCCTTTTCCACCACCTTGTACGCAGCTTCTTCGATCGCCATAACATTCCTCGCTCCCACGATTAGGATCGCGGCCGTCACCAGACTTCGAATCGTACGTTTCATGATCACCGCCTCCGGGTTATTTACACATAGCAGTATCCGCCAGTTCAGGCTTGGAGTGCGGCCAGCACCGCGGCGGGGTTTTTATCGACAATGGTGAGCAGCGCTCTAGCCGGACCTTCCGGTTGGCGGCGGTTCTGTTCCCAGTTTTGGAGCGTTGATTTGCTTACCCCGATCATCAAAGCAAACTGATTCTGCGACACATTCAACCGGCTCCGTATTTTTTTCACATCAATCGGCTGGTATTCAAACGCGCGCGCCGCTTTGAGCTGCCCCTTGCGGATTTTTCCCGCTTCCTCGAGACTTGCGGCCAGTTCATTAAAGAGTTCTTTTTTCATCGTCTGAGTCCCTCCACCAGCTGCCGCAGGATTTTTAGTTCCGTTGCGGTCAGATCATCTTTTTCGTTTTTACTGTAAGCCAGCAGCATGTAAATCTGATCCTCACTTGCAATCCAGTAATAGATCACCCGGATGCCGCCCCGCTTGCCTTTGCCGGCAGAGCGCCAGCGGATTTTCCGCAACCCGCCGCTATGCTTTATGACATCACCGGCGTCCGGATTGAATATGAGTTCCTTTTGAAGCTCCCTGTAATGATCATCCGGCAAAAGGCCGCTGATTTGCTTTGTGAATACAGAGGTCTCTATAAACTTCATTACCCAAACTATACGCCATTGGCGCACGGCGTCAAGGAGCGGGGCCGGTGAAATGGGTGGCGGTCGCCTGTGACGGCGACGATCTCCACGGAAGCGAATAGATTAATGGCGAAGGATAATAAGAACTAGATGTTCTCTGCCGAGTCGCAATACGGCGTGCGGCTCATATTCCCATCATTTGTTTGAATTGTTTTGCTGCTACTGAGGTTTTTCCTTTTCCGCCCCTGATTGCACCTTTGATACCCCAATTTGCTTCCTGACGGTTTTGAATGTTGCTCAAATCTGGATTCCGCGCCACGCCCACTTGGATCAGGAAAGTTTCCAAGTCTCCAATCATTGCTTTTGGCGGAGCACCTTTACCATTCGGAGCCGTCACAAAAAATATAACAGGAGTTCCTTTGCCGGTGTTGGCCAAAGCGGGAGCATAATGTTGAGCGATCTTGTGTGAAGTAAACGTTTCCGAACCAAAAGAGTTCTTCGTCTTTCCGATATAAACAGGACGAAACCCCTTGCCGGCCCGAAACCCAAACACGTAACAGCCTTTTTCCGTTTTATAGCCGGGGTGCTGCTTCCAGAATTCTGGACAGTTGATCGGGATGTAAGAATTCTTTTTAGCCGTCTCCACAGGCACGTCAAAAGGACCATGGATTTTGAAAAGTTTCATTTGCATATTGTTATCATCTCCATCATTCCAATTTCTCAATCGGATCGAGCACCCAGCGTTTGTTGAACCAGAAGTATTGTTCGGGGCGGGCGCGGATTTCGGCGT
>DAONGM010000025.1:1628-15548 GCA_035404105.1 Pontiellaceae bacterium | reverse complement strand
CCGCGACGGGTGCTGTTGTCTTTTTTATGGCTCTGGAGATGCACGGTGAGTGCTTCTACATGCTTCGTCAGCAGTGCAACCTGCACTTCAACGGATCCGGTATCCCGGTCGCTGCGCTGATATTCTTTTCTGGTTTCCGCCTTAACTGCTGTATCCACTTACGGGCTCCTTCTTAACTCTCTTCTTTTTCGCTACTTCTATAGTTGAGCGCGACAATATATAGACGCCCTCCGACCTTGTAAACTGCAATATCCAATAAAAAACAGAGCGGAACGGGGCGATGGATTAATCCCCCCGGACCTTCTCTGCGTTCGATTCCGCTCAGCTGTTCAGCGACTTCATCGCCTTCATGGCGGCGCGCAGTTCGGCGCCGACCTCTTCGACGAAGTGGCCGCGGATGGCGGCATTAACCTGAACCAGCAGGCGGTTGTCGATACCGTTATCCTTCAGCACCAGCCCTTTACCGATTACGTCGGTGCCGATGCCGTTCATGAACTCCTTGAGCATCGGTACGGCGGCATGTGCAAAGAGGTAGCAGCCGTACTCGGCCGTATCGGAAATGATCCGGTTCATTTCGTAGAGCTTCTTGCGGGCAATCGTGTTGGCGATGAGCGGCGTTTCGTGCAGCGACTCGTAATAGGCCGATTCCGGCTCAATCCCCGCTTCAACCATCGCTTCAAAGGCCAGCTCGACGCCGGCTTTGACCATCGCAACCATCAGGATGCCTTTGTCGAAGTATTCCTGCTCGCTGATCTTCACATCGGCGGCCGGAGTCTGTTCGAACGCGGTCTTGCCGGTCTCTTCGCGCCAGGTCAGCAGGTTGATGTCATCGTTCGCCCAGTCTTCCATCATCGTCCTGGAAAACTCGCCGGAAATAATGTCGTCCATGTGCTTCTCGAACAGCGGACGCAGGATTCCTTTCAGCTCTTCCGACAGCTGGAACGCCTGAATCTTGGCCGGGTTGGAAAGGCGATCCATCATGTTGGTGATGCCGCCCTGCTTGAGCGCTTCGGTAACCGTTTCCCAGCCGTACTGAATCAGCTTGGCGGCATAACCCGGCTCAATGCGCTGCTCAACCATCTTGTTGAAGCAGAGAATCGAACCGGCCTGCAGCATACCGCAGAGAATCGTCTGCTCGCCCATCAGGTCGGACTTCACTTCGGCCACGAAAGAGGATTCCAGAACGCCGGCGCGGTCGCCGCCCTCGGCGGAGCAGAGCGCTTTAGCGATTTCCAAACCGTCGCCGTTCGGATCGTTCTCGCTGTGTACAGCAATCAGCGTCGGGACGCCGAAGCCGCGCTTATATTCTTCGCGGACTTCCGAGCCCGGCGATTTCGGCGCAACCATGATAACGGTCAGGTCCTTGCGGATCTGCGTGCCTTCTTCGACAATATTAAAACCGTGGGCATAGCAGAACGTCGCGCCCTTCTTCATCAGCGGAACAACCGTCTTAACCACATCCGTGTGCTGCTTATCCGGAGCCAGATTCATCACGATATCAGCCGTCGGCAGCATTTCTTCGTAGGTGCCGACTTTAAACCCGTTCTCCGTCGCGTTCTTCCACGACTGACGCTTCTCTTTGATGGCCGCCGCGCGCAGCGTGTAGGAAACATCCAGACCGCTGTCACGCAGATTCAAACCCTGATTCAGCCCCTGAGCGCCGCAGCCGACGATCACGATCTTTTTGCCCTTGGCGTATTCGCAGCCGTTGGAAAATTCCGAAGCGTCCATAAAGCGGCAGGTGCCCAGCTCCTGCAGCTGACGGCGAAGCGGAAGCGTATTGAAATAGTTCTGGCCCATAAAAATCTCCTGTTGGTGGTTTAAAAGCCGCGCAGTGTAGCGGGGGTTTATCGTTGCGTAAATTGATTTGATGTAAATGTGTCGTTGCGTTTTACGCAACAAAAGGATGAACTATGAAAGATGAAGTATGAAAGCGGGTCTGCGACAGCCTTACCATAACAGGCCAACGCCGCCTGAGTTCCATTTTCATAGTTCATCTTTCATAAACTTCATAGCTAATACGCGACCACAGACAGACAGGTTAAACAAACAATGGATATTCGCGACTTAAACGTGTTCCTCTCCCTCGCCGACACGCTTCACTTCGGCAAAGCCAGCCGCGCGTGCAACCTCAGCCCGTCGGCGCTCACCCGCTCCATCCAGCGGCTCGAAGAAGAAGTCGGCCATCCGCTTTTTGTTCGCGACAACCGCACCGTCACCCTCACGCCCGCCGGCGTCCGCTTCCAGACCTACGCCCGGCAGGCGCGGCAGGAATGGCAGACGCTCCAGCAGGAACTGCACGACTCGCCGTCCGTCAGCGGCCCGCTCTCGCTCTACGCCTCCATCACCGCCGTTTACAGCCTGCTCCCCAAACTCCTCGAAGCCTACCGTGCCGCCTGCCCCGACGTTCAGCTCGAACTGCGCACCGGCGCCGCCGAACAGGCGGTCGAACAGGTGCTCACCGGAGAGATCGACCTCGCCGTCGCCGCCCTGCCCGACCGCCACGCGCCGCAGCTCGAATTTCTGCCGCTGACCAAAATCCCGCTCGTCTTCATCGCGCCGAAACAGGGAATCAACTCCGAGCCGCCGCTCAAGCGCGGCAAACTGGATTTAAGTCTAGCACCGCTCGTGCTTCCGCGCAGCGGACTCTCGCGTCAGCGGCTCGACCAGTGGATGAAGAAAAATAACGTCACGCCCGACATCACCTCGGAAGTTTCCGGCAACGAAGCACTCATCGCCATGGTACGGCTCGGTTGCGGCATCGGCATCGTCCCTCAACTCGTACTCGAAAAAAGTCCATTCTGTGACGACGTCCGGATTGTGGAAAACGCGCCGGTGCTCGATCCCTACGAAGTCGGACTCTGCGCCACCAAACGCGGACTCGCCCGCCCCGCCGTCCGCGCCTTCTGGAATCTGGCAGAGAAAACGTAACCGAACGGGACAGTCCTCGCAGAGCCGCAAAGAACGCAAAGTTTTCCCAATGTAGACGCGGCGACGGAGCCGCCGCTTTACTGATCCATATCTACGTCAAATGAGATGAAGCCCTGCCGGTTGGTCAGTCCGCCGATCTGCTGGGTGACGCGCTCGAAGCCGTTCGAAGCCGGGTCCACTGCGAGTTCAAAAACTCCGTTGGTTTCCCAGGCGGGATTTATCAGCGAACTGGTAACCCGCACGACATACCGCAACCCGCGGGCCTGCCTGTCCAATCGGCGGTTAAAACGAAAAACTCCGTCGGATCCGGAAATACTCAAACGGGCTCTGGGCTCGGCCGCCAGCGGATTATTCCCCAGAGCATATTCCTGCAGATTGCTGAGGCCGTCGTGATCGTCGTCATCAAGCGGGCCGCCGGTGATGCCGGCCGAACGGCTCCAGTCGGCGTAGTAGTCGCGCGGAATGGTGCGGCTGATCGGGGCTCCGGCATAGAGCGGGGCCTGATAATTGTAGCGCGCATCGTCCGCCGGATCCGGCAGTTCGACCCGTATGCGGGCCACGCCCTGCGTCTGTACAATCTGAATTGTTTCGCCGGGGCGAGGATAGATGCCGGGCAGCTCGTACGCATAGGTTCCGCTGCGCAGGCTTTGGTTGATTTCCAGATTGAGCGCGGTGAGGTTCAGATCGTGCCGCGGATCGACCACGCTCAGCGACCAGGCTCCGCCGTCGGTCGGGCGCAGCTGAACCATCGCCGGGCCGTCCACCGCGACGCGCAGGCCGTTGGAGGCCGTCACCGAAGTGTTGGTATAGAAGGCGAGCTGGAGCAGCTGGAGAGACCGGTCATAAATCCCCTGCACCGAGCGCTGGTTGGCGACAATTTCCACGCGATTGGTCAGCTCCGTCAGATAGGCCGGCATTTCGGCGGCTGTTTTATTCGGCACGACCACATAGTGATAGTTGGTCAGCCCCGCCGCGACGGGATCAATGCCGTGACCCATGGCGAAGAGCGCCAGATTGGTTGTGAGCGCTCCCGTCGAGGTGTGATGGATGTTGCTGCCGCCGACAATATAAAGCGACTGCGCCCCTTGCGGAAAAATGACATAGCCGATGCTGCCCTGATGGATCCAGGACGGTCCGGTCATCGGCAGTGTCAGGTTCGGATGGGTGCCGACCGGGATGGTCTGCGCAGCCTCGCCATTCACGGCATAGGTGATATTCGAGACCCACAAACACTGATCCAGCGTCGTGACAATTTCCCGCCCTTGCCCGGCAATGCGCCGGGAGACGGCGCTTCCCAGCGCAACGGCTTCCGTTTCCGTGAAGAACCAGGCTTTATTGGCGCACGCGGCCGAATAGGTTCCGCGCGAACGGTATTCCATCGCGGCGCAGCCGTAGCGGCCGTCGGAAACCATGCCGGAATAAGCGCTGCCGCCGGTCTCATCAACTCCATCAATTGCCGGGATCGCATCGGTGCGCCACTCTTCCGTCAGCCCCGGCAGGGCGTGCCAGTCCCAGTTATTCCGCGTCTTCACGCCATGCTCATCCCCGCGCACACGGGGCTGCAGAAGACCGCTGCCGGCATGCCAGGCCAGCCGCGGCGAAGCATTATCTTCCGGGCCTTGAGTCCGGTCGTTTTCCATGCGCACGGCGAAAAAGTAGGGTTTTTCGCCGTTGGCATCTCCGCGGCGATGCACAAGGTGGTTCGCGACCCAGAACGGAAAGTTGCCTGAAATATAGTTCGTCGGGGTGGCGATGCGCTTGCTCAAATCCAGCAGTTCCGCCTCGTTTGTGATGACCGTGGAGGCCTGTTTGGCAGCAATCAGATTGGTGATATAACTCGGGATCGAGCTGACCATTTTGCTTTGATCACCATTGTACAGTTTGCCAGTCAGACTAAAATCGAAGTCTTTCTTATAAATCAGCCGCTGATACGTATACAGGTAACGGTCGGCAATAAACTGAAAACCGTGGCTGCCGGGGTCGATGCCAACCTTCTTGAGCAGATTATACCCGTCAATCGCATCCACCAGCCACGGATGACCGTAGATATTCAGCTGCGAATCGGTGGCAAAGTCGACGTGATGGGAAACCGAACCGTCCGGCTGAAACCCCGACTGCAGAAAGAGATGGGCGGGCCGGTGAAACGTCCGGATCCAAAAAGCGAAATCCTCCAGCACACCGTGCGGCGTCCAGCCGGGCATGTAGAGTGTATCCGGAAACCCCAGGTCGGCCGAATACCCGCGATACCAGTACGGCACATAGGTAATCGGCCGGTTGTAGTCGGCCCAGATCGCCGGAAGATACTGCCATGTAGTCAGCCGGTGGTTCAAATTAGCGTCCGAGTACGCCCCTTCCGTATGGTTCGTGTCCGTCAACTGTCCCCAGCGCGCATCCGGATTGTTGATGTAGCGGTAGTTCATCGGGTTGCCGAAACAGGTTTGCAGGTAATCAACCAGCCGTTCATGAACCGCCCGGGCGGCCGGATCCCCTTTGCGCAAATCCTCCTGCAACGAACGCATCATACAGCGTCCCGCATTGCCGATCGGGTCGCTGTGCGTCCACAAGTGAGTGACCGTGCCATAGCTGAGAACGCCATATTCATTCAGGCGGAACACGGTATCGGCATAGTCGGAGCCGATCGGTTTTCCGCCGGCCAGCACCTTGGCGGGATCCATCGGAACCCAGTCGGTGAGGGCCATAATTCCGGCATAGAGCGCCGAGCGCAACCGCTCACGCTGCACCAAATTGGTCGCGTAAACCGGCGAGTGCCCGTAGGCCTCGGCCAGTAGGGACAAACGCCCGATCACAGTCGCCCAGGTCGTCTCAACATTTTGGCGCGCGGCGACATACTCGGTGAGCGTCTTGTCATACAGCGTGATGTCGGCAAACCGGCCGCTGTTGGTGGACAGCTGATCAATCCAGGCCGCAACATTTGTATCGGCGGCCTTTGTGCTGACCGGATCGCTGTAGTCCAGCAGCGCTTTCAGCTTCGTCTCAGCCACCACATGCACCACACAATCCGCCGTCGAAAGAAGATTTGTCCCGTCCTGCAGCCCCACCGTCAGCGGATAATCCGTCGGAACCGGCGGCGCGGTCCGCCCGGAAGCCACCTTCAGCGTGCCGAACAGGCGCCTCGCGGAATCGCGCTCCGATTCGATTTCGAAAAGTCCGCTCGGTTCCGACAGCAGCACGAACTGAAACGACTCCGGAATCGGATACCGGTGCGCATTATAATTCGCCAGCAGGTGAACCTTGCCGATCACCTCCAGCCCCGCCGGGGCGTTGGTCTCAATATCAAAATAGTTGGCCAGCAGCTCGCGGCTGATCACCACGCGCACCGTGCGCACCGCCGTATTGCTCACGCCCGCCGCATTCACCGCCGTATAGGTCAGCGAATAATCGCCGGGCGTATAAATCTTTACCGTACCGTTGGTCTTCAGCACCACCGGCTCGAACGCGGGAGCCTCCGGATTCACAACCGTCGCGCCCGGATCAACAAACGGCTTGCCAGCCTCGGTCGTCACCAGCGCACCGCCGTTCAGCGTAATCAGCGGAGCGGCCTGCGCCGCCGCAAACCCCAGCAGCAGTCCGGATCCGATCATTATAAGACTATGCTTCATCATCTTTTCCCCGCAAACACGACACACACTGGAAAAACCAACTGCTATATTATCAAAAAACAGGATAAAACATATACAAAACACTGTCATCAGCCTGAGAAAGCCCGGACAGAAACGGGCTCCTTTGCAGGAGCCCGTTTCGTCGTCTGATGGAACCAGACTTTAGTTGGCGGCGCGGCCGCCGACACCTTTGGTGCCCTTGGCAATCACTTTGGCTTCGCCTTTCGGACGGAGCGAGCGTGAGGCCGCACCGGCCTGCCACATTTCGGAATCGTGGATGGCTTTCAGTTCCTTGGTCAGGCGTTCTTTGTAGTCTTTCGCGCCGCAGACTTTCAGTACGCGTTTGGCTTCGGACTTCGTCTTGACCGCTTTGTAGAGGTCATTGAATACCGGCAGCGTGGCCTTCTTGAACTTCGGCGACCAGTCGAGCGCGCCGCGCTGTGCGGTGGCCGAGCAGTTCGAGAACATCCAGTCCATACCGTTTTCATCAACCAGACGGATCAGGCTCTGCGTGAGCTCTTCAACCGTTTCGTTGAAGGCTTCGGACGGGCTGTGTCCGTTTTTACGGAGCACGCTGTACTGCGCTTCCATCACACCGGCCAGCGCGCCCATCAGGATACCGCGTTCGCCGACGAGGTCGGACGTGACTTCCTTCTCGAAGGTGGTCGGGAAGAGATAGCCGGAGCCGATACCGATACCCAGCGCCATGCAGCGCTCTTCGGCGCGGCCGGTGGCGTCCTGGAATACGCCGAAGCTGGAGTTGATGCCCGCGCCGGTCAGGAAGTTGCGGCGGACATTCAGTCCGGAGCCCTTCGGAGCAACCAGAATCACGTCGACATTTTTCGGCGGAATGACTTTGGTGAGATCTTTGTAAACGATCGAGAAGCCGTGGCTGAAGTAGAGCGCGTCGCCGGGCTTGAGGTTCTTCTTAATCTGCGGCCAGCAGAGTTTCTGCGCCGCGTCGGAAAGCAGGTACTGAATGACCGTTCCCTTCTGTACCGCTTCTTCGATTTCGAACAGGGTTTTGCCGGGAACGAATCCGTCTTTAACGGCACGGTTCCAGTCCTGCATGAACTTTTTGGACTGACCGACAATGACGTTAAAGCCGTTGTCGCGCAGATTCAGCGCCTGGGCCGGGCCTTGTACGCCGTAACCGATCACGGCGATGATTTCGTTCTTCAGCACTTTGCGGGCCTTGGCCAGCGGGAACTCTTTACGGGTCACGACGGTTTCTTTGGTACCGCCGAAGTCGATGACTGCCATAACACTTCTCCTTTTTGAACTAAGCCTACCTGTTTCCAAACCCCGGAACTTCCGGAGCCGTTTCCCAAACACCGGAAGATCGGCTCCCAGAGCCGATGCTGTATTTCCGCTGTCTGTAAAAATCTGCGAATCAGTTAGCGGGCGAGAAACTTCACGCCGTTTTCAAAAAGTTTGAGTCCCAGTCCCTGCGCGGGCAGCGTGCCGTTCAGCTTCTGCACGTCCCAGTTGGGGTGGTTCTCAGGAAAAAGGTAGGCCTCAGGATGCGGCATCAGGCCGAAGATGCGGCCGGTCGGGTCGCACAGTCCGGCAATGGCATTCAGCGAGCCGTTCGGGTTGGCCGGAAAATCCATCGTCGGATTGCCGTCCGCGTCTGCGTAGCGCGCGGCGGCGCAGCCGAGTTTTTCAATCTGTTCAATGACGGTTTTATCCGTGGTGAAAATTTTGCCTTCGCCGTGACGGACCGGCATCGGCATACCGGCGATGCCTTTGGTGAAAATACAGGGCGAGTTCGCTTCGAACTTCAGGTTCACCCAGAAATTCTGGAAGTGTCCGCAGTCGTTCTGCATCAGCGAAACCTTCGGCTCAAAGTATTCGCCGTTCAGCCCCGGCAGCAGGCCGATCTTGGTCATCGTCTGGAAACCGTTGCAGACGCCGAGAATGATTTTGCCGTCATCAATAAACTTCTGGAGCTCCTCGCGCAGGTGATGTTTGACGCGCAGCGCGAAGACGTGACCGCTGGTCATGTGGTCGCCGTAGGAAAAGCCGCCGATAAACATCAGGCCGCGGAAATCGCGCATCTGCGCCGGATGATCGAGCAGGTCGTTCAGATGAACCTTGACCGGTTCTGCACCTGCCAGTTCCCACGCCCGCGAAGACTCCGCCTCGCAGTTCACTCCGTAGCCCGTAATAATTAAAATTTTTGGTTTCATCATGAGGCCGAACAGTTAAGCGAAACCTTCCGCCATTTGCGAACAGAATTTATCAGCCAGATTGCGTCGGCACGTCTGAGTTCTTCCACGCTCACAACCTGCTCCTCAATCTCCCCCCGCTCCAAAAGCTCATTACGGAACGTCCCCGCCAGCAGGCCGCAGGAAACCGGCGGCGTCACCTTGCGGCCGTCGAGCTCAACCACCACATTCGCAATACAGCTTTCGGTGATTTCACCGCGTTCGTTATACAGCAGCACATCATCGGCTTCCGGAAAGTCCGCCCTGGCCCGCTCATAGACCGCACGGTTCGTCGTCTTGTGATACAGAAACACATCACCCGAATCGACAGGCTCTCTGGCAATTGCCAACGTAGACGCGGCGTCCCTGCCGCGTTTCATTTTGAATGCTTGAACTTCGAACCTCCCGTCTTTATCCAGCAACAGCCGGACCCGCATCGGTTCATCGGACTTTAAATCACGCAGGCGGTCACGAACTTTTGACTCATCCAGGTTAAATCCAAAATACTCCGCCGAACCGGCCAGCCGCTTCAAATGGCGCTCCAGCAGAAAGATTTCTCCATCTTCCCAAAGCATCGTCTCCAGCAGCTGAAACTCCGGAAAGCGGCGCGTGAGAATCCGCGCCTTTGACAGCGCCTCGTCATACTCAGAGTCCGCATCGGAATCCCACACGATGCCGCCGCCGGTTCCGTATTCCGCGCGCCCGGCCTGAATCACCGCCGTGCGGATCGCCACGCTGAACTGCGCCGCGCCGTCCGGCGCAATAAAGCCGATCGCGCCGGTATAAATGCCGCGCGGCGTTTTTTCCAGACCCCGGATAATCTCCATCGTCTTCGCCTTCGGCGCGCCGGTGATCGACGCACAGGGAAACAGCGCTTTGAAAATTTGTGGAGCAGGCATTCCTGCCTGCTCATGTGCAGACTGAAAGCCTGCACCACACACTTTACCCTGAACTGTCGAAGTCAGCTGCCAGACGGTCGGATATTTTTCGACATCGAAACGGCTGACGGTTTCCACGGAACCCGCCTCGGCAATTCGACCGATATCGTTGCGGATCATATCGACGATCATGATGTTTTCGGCGCAGTCCTTCGCCGAGTTTTTCAGCGCTTCAGCCGCGGCGCGGTCGGCCTCTGCCGTCAGTCCGCGCGGCAGGGTGCCCTTCATCGGTCGCGACGTAATTACGCCGTCTTTGAGCTCGAAGAAAAGCTCCGGCGAGGCGGAACAGACGGCGAACTCCGGGGTTTCGATAAACGCGGCATAGCGCCCCTGCTGCGCGGCGGCGAGGTCGCAAAAGAAATCGAACGGCGAACCGGAGAAATCCGCGTTCAGCCGGAAGGTGTAATTCACCTGATAGGTATCGCCCGCCGCGATGCGCTCCTTGATCTTCGCAATCGCTTCAGAGTATTCGCCGCGCGTCACCGATGGTTTCCACTCTCCAAGCTGATAGTGGCGCAGGCATTCCTGCCTGTGCATTTGAGCAGACAGGAATGTCTGCTCCACATTTTCAAACAACCCAAACTGCAAAAGCGGCAGACTGCCCGGCGCATGGGTTTTCAGTGCATCGTCGAGCGCGCCAGCGGCTTCATAGGAAATAAAACCGGCGGCCCACAGGCCGCTGGTTTCGATTCTTTCCAAACACCGGAATACTTCTTCCGGCGTACGCGCCGTCAGCACTTCAACCGGCTCCGGAAAACGAAGCCAGCCGTTTCCGTGCTGGAGCAGCACCTCAAACATCAGACTCCTGCCGAAAAGACCGCTTTTCGCACGGCATCAGCGATTCGGATACATTGATCGCAAATATCCGCATCGGGGTTAAAATCCGGCAATACGCTGCCGAATGGATATTTGGATGGCATATAGATCGAATCCAGCAATATGCAGTCCTCATCGGACAGTGCCGCATCAAGTCCCTCGCCAGCCAGCTGGTTCCTGAGTGTTTCAATGCTGTGCGTTTTCCGAAATTCCAGTCCGCGTGCAAGCAGAAGGGCTTTCAGATATTTTTCGACTGCCTGCTGAACATTCTGCAGGCAGGCGTTGTAATATCCGCTATCGAGCGCCAACCGGGCAATCGCCCGATTTTCATCGGCATAAGCGATCCATCTGGAACGTTCAACGCTCATAAACTGTTTCGCCCCGTTCGACTTCCTTAAGAAACGGATCGTCCGTCACCCCGGCGCGGAGCGGGATGATATCCAGCGGAATCCGGCGGGATATCGAACGGGTCTGTCGGCGGTATTTTACGGCCAAAGAAAGATACGGCTCGGCGCTGTTCTGGAAAACAGCCACATCCATATCCTCCGGCGAAGACGAACCAACGAACGACCCGAAAATCACAATGCGCTGAATTTCCTGATCGCCTGACAGACAGGAAACCAGATCTTTTTTCAGCGACTCTTTTTGTTTCAGATCGAAAACCATGCCGGCAGGGTGCCGGAAACTCTCCGCGAAGTCAATTTCCCGCAAACAGCTGGAAAACTGCGTCCGGCGTACGCGCCGTCAGCACTTCGACCGGCTCCGGAAAACGAAGCCAGCCGTTTCCGTGCTGGAGCAGAACATTCATTAAATGCCGTAGAGCGTTTTCTTGAACGGCTTGCGGAGCGTTTCGAGATCGGTGTCGATGCGCGTCGCACCTTTAACGCCTTTGACGGTCAGCTTCTTCTCCGCCGTGACCGTTCCGATCTGCGCGGCCGGCAGGCCGGCAAAGAGCGCTTCGAACCGCGCCGCATTTTCCGGCTTCACCGAAACGATGAAGCGGCTGTTGGATTCCGAGAAAAGAATCTGATCGTCTTTGAGCTTCCGCTTACCGGGCGTCGGAACTTTCGCCAGATCAATTTCCGCGCCGAGCTGTCCGCCCATGCAGATGAGCGCGAAGCCGACGGCGAGTCCGCCCTTCGACGGCGTGTGCGACGAAAGGAGAATTCCTTCATCCTGCGCCTGATTCATGGCGCGGTAAAGCGCGAGCGCGGCTTTGGCATCAACGGTCGGCACGTCGCCGCCGTAGTTCCACGGATTACCCTGCTCTTCCGCCAGCATACGGCTCCACTCGGATGCGCCCAGCTCGTTCTTCGTGACGCCGACCATATAGATCAGACTGCCCGCTTCTTTGAGCGGCATGGTGACGGCCTTCTTCACATCGTCGATCTGGCCGATCGACGAGATGAGCAGCGTCGGCGGAATCGAGATTTTCTTGCCGCCGCGCGTCGAATCGTTTTTGCAGGAGTCCTTGCCGGAAACCGCCGGGGTGCCGAACGCGATGGTGTAGTCGTAGAGCGCTTTATTGGAGCGGACGAGCTGCGCCATCTTGTATTCGCCGTCGGGCGTTTTGGAGGACTGCACCGGATCGGGCCAGCAGAAGTTGTCGAGAATCGCGATGCGGTCGAGGCGTCCGCCGACGCTGATGACGCGGCGGATGGATTCATCGATGACCGACGCGGTCATGTGATAGGTGTCGATATCGGAAAACCACGGATTGATCCCTTCGGCCAGAATCGCGCCGCGATCTTTGTTGTATTCGATACGCATGACCGTCGCGTCGGACGGCACGTCGGCGTTCACGCCGACGAACGGCTTGACGACGGAAAGGCCCTTCACTTCGCCGTCATAGATGCGGCTCTTGTATTCACGCGAGCAGATATTCAGTCGGCCCATCATCTGGCGCAACTGCTTCGTGCGGTTTCCGCCTTTTGCTTTTTCCGGCGCCGGAATTTCCGGTTTCTTCCAGACGCCCTTCATGTGCAGTTTCGGACAGCCGGTTTCGTAGAGGAAATCCATATCGAGACTGGCGACGACCTTGCCGTCATACTTTACGGTGAAATAGCCGGAGTCGTTGTACTTGCCCATAAAGGCGGCTTCGACATCGCGCTGTTTCGCCAGCTTTTCAAACGCTTCGCGGCATTCGGGCTGAACGGCCAGCGTCATACGCTCCTGCGCTTCGGAAACCAGAATTTCCCACGGCTGGAGACCTTCATATTTCAGCGGCGCATCCTTGAGTTCGCACTCGCAGCCGCCGGAATATTTGCCCATTTCGCCGAACGAGCAGGAGATGCCGCCCGCGCCGTTGTCGGTGATACAGCGGAAGAGACCGAGGTCGCGGGCTTCCATCAGAAATTCGTAAAGTTTGCGTTGCGTCAGCGGGTCGCCGATCTGCACCGCCTGCGCGGGCGATTCGGTACGCAGTTCTTCGGACGAGAAAGTCGCGCCGTGAATGCCGTCTTTACCGATTCGTCCGCCGCACATGACCGTCCAGTCGCCGACTTTCACTTCCTTGCGCTCGGACGGGCGTCCGCCGACGCTGACCGGCAGCGTGCCCATCGTGCCGCAATAGACCAGCGGCTTGCCGAGATAGCGCTCGTCGAAACATTCAAAGCCGCGGCTCCACGGAATGCCCGACTCGTTGCCGCCCGCGATCACGCCGGCATGCACGCCGTCACGGATACGGCGCGGATGCATCAGACCGGCAGGAATTTCCTTATCGTAAAACGGCGAGCCGAGGCAGTAGCCCCAGACGTTGGAAACCAGCTGTGCGCCCATCCCCGTACCCATCGGGTCGCGGTTGACACCGACGATACCGGTCATCGAGCCGCCGAACGGATCGAGCGCCGACGGCGAGTTGTGGGTTTCAACTTTATAGACCAGATGCAGGTCTTCGTTGAATTTGATCACGCCCGCGTTATCGGTGAACACCGAAACCAGCCAGTCGATCTTTTCGGCAACCTTCTTCGTCGAAGCCTTGACGTAGGTTTTGTAGAGCGAGTTGATAATCTCTTCTTTGCCGGTCTCTGCGTCTTTGTATTCGACCGTTCCGGCAAAAATCTTGTGTGAGCAGTGCTCCGACCAGGTCTGGGCAATACACTCCAGCTCCACATCGGTCGGCCATTCCGGCATTCCGAGTTCGGCGCGGTGCGCCTTCACGGCGTCACTCAGGTAGTGATTGCGGATCGCGCGCATTTCTTCGAGCGACAGCGACAGAATGCCGTCGCTGGAAATCTTCATCAGCGCCGCATCATCGTCCGGCAGCTCAATGACATTCACTTTGACTTCCTGATGATCATCAAAAATCGGAGCGGTCATATCCGGTTCGGTGGCCAGCCATTCTTCTTTCGAGAAAACCTGAATCGTCTGAATCAGTGTATTCGCCAGCAGGTCTTTGCCGAGATG
>DAONGM010000025.1:0-1528 GCA_035404105.1 Pontiellaceae bacterium | reverse complement strand
AATGGACGCGAATGTACACGAATGGGAAGGGATGCCAAACCCGATTTTCTAGCGTTTGGAAAGGCAGACTCGGGAATTCGCCACGAAAAACACGAAAACTCACAAAAACCGCCCTCACTGCGGGCGGCTACAGGCTGTAGACGCGGGGCGCTGACCGCGTTTTCCCAAACATTGGAAATTTTCCCTCGCAAAGGCGCAGAGCCGCCAAGCTTCTTTCCACCCTTTGGAAGATTGAATGCCCCGCCCCCGCCTGCTATAAGCAATCAGTCTCGAAGTTCCGGATCGGAAGATTTTCTGCCTAACACCGACATCCCCGTGATAGGCACAGTCCGTTTCTGCCTAACAAACTGGAGAAGAAATGGCACATGATGATACTGACAAGGTCGTTCTAAAGCAGACTTGGCGACTGTACCTCACTGCCGGTCTGGCCATTGCCATATTCTGTACGGCTACCTGGATCTCGAAAGCTCTGGGAGTTGAAATCCTCAAGGCAGGCATAACTGGCCTTGTTTTTGCCGCGGTTGCCTACTGTTTCACGCGGTACAAGAATTGGGAAATTGAGAAGATGCTCCAGAAATCTTTGACACCCAACGGGATCAGCAACCTTCTAGTTGAAGGGGAGACTAAATCGCAAGCATTCGGCGTCACCATTACCAACAATACCGGTCGGACTGTCGTTGTCCGAGACGTAGAATTCTTCACAGATTTTACGCGAAAAACCCTTTCACCGAACCTGCTTGGCAAGTACCCCCATGTGATCCAGCCAAATTACAGAAAAGACAAAACCACGACCTGTACAGTGTCGGATAAAGCAATACAGGAGTTTCTGGAGTTGCCGCCATATACAGAGGCCACATGGGGATTGATCCTAGGCCCACACTCTCATTTCCTTGATGAAGAAATTCACGGATGCTCGGTTCTTTTCGAGTACCCTCGTTTGTTTGGCGATGTCATGTTAGTTCGCGTCCAATCACCTAATGTTGTCTCTGACGCGATGAGATCATGCTGGGACTCTGTGAGAAAAAAACTGAGGCATCCAGATGATAGCGAATCAGACCAATCTCATATTAGCGGGTCATCTGTGAACCAGCGCCTTCACTCTATCGCAGGCTCCGCCCGCTCAGAGTGACGCGAAACGTTATCAGATCACCCTGATACATATTTCCCAAAGCCGGAATTTTTTGCGTTCCTTGCGCTCTTTCGTGGCAAAAATTCTCCAGCCATTGAAACGGCTTGACCTCAGAAGCGGTTTTCAAAACGATGGGCGGCCTTTGAACCGTAACCTGAGGAACTGAACCGAGTATGTCTGAACAGCCGCTGTTTGATCCCGTCCCGTTTGTTTCCACCGACCTGAAGATCGGCCCGCGCCAGGTGGCCGCCGTCGCCAAACTTTTCGCCGAAGGGGCGACCGTCCCGTTCATTGCCCGCTACCGCAAGGAAGCGCATGGCAATCTCGATGAAGTGCAGATTCTGAACATTCAGGAAAAGCTGACCTACTACAACACGCTGGAGTCGCGCCGCGTGACGA
>DAONGM010000024.1:0-15875 GCA_035404105.1 Pontiellaceae bacterium | reverse complement strand
CTTTGTCCGGATTGATCGCTTCGATCACCGACTGCTCCATCGAAGAATCCGGAAGCGGAAGCTGGACGAGAATTCCATCAATCTTTTCGTCGGCGTTGAACGCCTTGACCACATCGAGGATTTCCTTATGCGATGCCGTCGCCGGCAGCTTGATTTCGCGGGAATAAAGGCCGGTTTCCTCACAGGCTTTCTCTTTGGCCGTTACATAAGAGCGCGACGCCGGATCGTCACCGACCAGCAGTACGCCGAGGCCGGGAACGATTCCCTGCGTTTTCAGCTCCGCTGTACGGGCTTTGAGTTCAGCGCGGATATCCTGTGCGATTGCCTTGCCATCTAAAATCTTTGCGGACATTCAGTCTCCTTTTGGAATTAACGGATGACGGGTTTTAACCTAATGTTCCGGCGGTATCAATTATGGAATGGATCCGAGAAACAACTAAAGGTGTCCTGCTGCCCGTCCGGGCGGTTCCGCGCGCCTCAAAAAACGAGATACAGGGCGTTCACGGCGACGCCTTAAAAGTCCGCTTACAGGCGCCGCCGGTTGAGGGTAAAGCGAATCAGGCTCTTATCCGCTTCCTCAGCGAGGCTCTGGATATTCCCCGGTCGCAGCTCTCCATTGCTTCGGGCGAAACCGGCCGCAACAAAGCTGTCCTGATCACCGGCATCACCAGAGAAGCGCTCATCAGCCTGCTGATGAATAAAATGCAGTGATAGCATTCCACGCATCTTCGGCAGTGTCGCAGAAGGTGAGCAGGTCGAGATCGTTCGGGCCGATGAGCCCATATTCGGCCATGTAGTTCCAATCGACAATCCGCTGCCAATGTTCCGTGCCAAAGAGGATGACAGGCATCCGCTCAATCTTGCCGGTCTGAATGAGCGTGAGCGCTTCAAAAAGTTCGTCGAAGGTGCCGAAACCGCCGGGAAAAATACAGACCGCTTTGGCACGAAGCAGGAAGTGCATTTTCCGCATACTGAAATAGTGAAACTGAAAGCAAAGGTCCTGAGTCACCCAGGGATTCGGCAGCTGCTCATGCGGCAGTGTGATGTTGAGCGAAATGGATTTACAGCCTGACTCCTGCGCTCCGCGGTTGCCGGCCTCCATAACACCGCCACCTCCGCCGGTGATGATCACATACTCACATTCGTGATTGGTCTGACAGCTGGTACTGACGAGCCGCGCGAGCTTGCGCGCTTCTTCATAGAACGGCGTCAGCTCAGCCAGTTTTCGATTGCTGCAGGCGTCCGCCTTTTCCGGCGCCGGAATCCGCGCACTTCCGAAAAGCACGATAGTCGATTTGATCTTTTCCTTTTCCATCATCACTTCCGGATAAAGATATTCGAGCTGCAGGCGCACCGGACGGCAGGGATCGCTGTTCAAAAAAGGAATATTCTCATACGCTTTCGGCGGAATTTTCATTTTCATGTTCTCCATAGAGCATCGGTTCGATGTAAAGATAACAAAGATGAAACCGGTTGCCTACTACATTACCGCCCACGGCTACGGACACGGCACACGCTCCTGCGATGTGCTGCGCGCCCTGCACCGTCTTTATCCGGAACAGCCGGTGATTGTGACAAGCGATCTGCCGCGTGACTTTCTGGACAGCCGCCTGAAAGGCTGCCCGAACATCACAGTCCGACGCGGCGCGTTCGACGTCGGTCTTATCCAGAAAGATTCCATCCAAAGCAATCTGCCCGAAACACTGAAAGCACTCGAAACGCTCTACGCCCGCGAAGAACTGTTCATTGAACAGGAACGGATATTCCTGGAAGAAAGCGGCGCGGCCATGGTTATTGCCGATATTCCCGCCATTCCGCTGGCCGCCGCGCAGCGCGCGGGCATCAGGAATGCGGCCGTCGGCAATTTTTCGTGGGACTGGATTTACGAAGCCTATGTCCCGCAGAATCCGCGGTGGGCGTTCTTCGCGGAAAAGTTCCGCGCCGTCTACGAGAATACCGGACTGCTGCTGCGCCTGCCTTTTGCGCCGCCGATGGAACAGTTTCCGAACCGGAAAAACATTCCCCTGCTCGCTTCGCCCGGTGTGCCGCAACGCGAAAAACTGGCGGCGCTGACCGGCGCAGCGATCCAAAAACAGTGGGTGCTGCTCTCATTTACCGCTCTGGATATAAATAACCGGGCATTGGAAAATATCCGGGCGCTGAGCCGCGAGTATGAATTCTTCTGCGTTCAGCCGCTGAACTTCTCCGGCTCATGCATTCATGCCGTTGACCGCGCTCAGGTTTGCTTCGCCAATGTTCTGGCATCATGCGACATCATCATCAGCAAGCCGGGCTTCGGGCTGGTTTCGGAGTGCATCGTGAATCGCAAGCCGCTGATTTATTCGGACCGCGGCGATTTTGCAGAATATCCCTATCTGGTCGAAGGCATTGAAAAGTATCTGCGCAACGTCCACCTGCCGCTTGCACAGCTTTATGCCGGAGATTTTTCCCATGCGCTGAAAAAAATCAAATCCGCGCCGGAACCGGAAGAACACCTCGCCTCCGGCGGCGCGGAAATGATCGTGCAGGCGATTATTCGCTCCGGTGAATCGTGAAAAAGGTGACGTTATCGTCAACCAGATTGACGATTGCACAGGAAGGATGCATACCGCGCCCGGCCGAACCCGGATTGATGATGCGTGTCTTTTCAATCCGCTCATCCCGGCGGGTGTGCGAGTGGCCGAAAAAAACATAGTCATAGCTGTTGGATCGCACGAGGGCCTCAAAATGCGCTTCGTCGTCACTGTGCAGGACGGCAATCCGCCGGTCGGCCAGTCTGAGATGAGCCACCCGTCCCATGAGATTAATACCGGGTTCGTCGCGGAAGCAGCCCAGTCCCTCCTGAATATCGCAATTCCCGAGCACGGCATAAATGGGAATATCCAAAGTCTGGAAGAGCGCAGCCATTTCGGTAAGAACCATATCCGAGCCGACATCGCCGCAATGAATAACCGCATCGACCGCACGAAAGATGAATTCGCGGGCGGCAGCCAGCGCAAGATCCACCTGACCGTGCGTGTCGGATATAATGCCGATCTTCACTTGTGTGTCCCTTCTCTTTAGTTCTTGGCACGGAAACCGAAGGGGCTATATTAGCGCGATTCTGAATCAATGCGAGCGGAGATTTTAAAATGAAGAGCGTAAAGATTGTTGGAGCAGGCGGTTACGGCGGTGTGGGTATTACAGAGCTGCTGCTGCGGCATCCTGAATTTAAAATCGATTGTCTGGTGGCCGCCACCGAAACCGGCATGAAGATGAGCGATCTTTACCCTCACCTGAAAGGGTTCTGCGACGACCTGATCCGGACACCGGACGATCCGAAAGCGCAGGAAGCCTATGATGCCGTTTTCTTTTCCACGCCCGACGGTGTCGGCATGCAGACCGCCGCCGCCGAACTGGCCAAAGGCGCGCATGTGGTGGATTACAGCGGCGACTTCCGGTTTACGACGCCGGAAAAATACAGCGCCTACGCCACATTTATCGGCAAAAACCCTGTTCATGCCGCACCGGAACTTCTGCCGCAGACGGTATACGGCCTTTCGGAACTCCATCCGTTCGGCAAAAAACAGAAACTGGCCGGCAATCCGGGCTGTTTCGCCGTCAGCTGTATTCTCGGTCTTGCGCCCGCAGCGGCGGCAAAGCTGATCGATCCGAAGAGCGTCATCTGCGACTGTAAAACCGGGGTTTCCGGTGCAGGTAAAAAACCGGCCGCCACCTTCCATTACCCGGCCCGGTACGAACAGATCAACGCCTATAAACTGGCCGGCCACCAGCACATGGTGGAAATCGAGCAGGAGCTGAGCGCTCTGGCGGGTGAACCCATCCGGATCACCATGACCGCGCAGGTTCTGCCGCTCTGCCGGGGCATTCTCTCCTGCCTTTACGCCAACCTCAACGAAACCATGAGCGCGAAACAGCTGATGGAAGCCTATAAAACGTTCTATGCCGGCAAACCGTTCGTGCGGATTTTCGACAACAAAGCCGCGATCGGCACGGCGCAGGTCAACGGAACCAACTTCTGCAACCTGATCGTTGACGTGGATGAACGGAACAACCGGCTGCGGGTCATCTCACATATCGACAACCTGATGAAAGGTCAGGCCGGCAACGCGCTGCAGAACATGAACCTCATGTTCGGCTTCGACCCGATGCTGGGCCTGAATTTTCCGGGACGCTGTCCGTAACCGGCCGTTATGATCAGCACTCTCCATCGCGGACTCTGGCTGACAGCCGGACTTTTTTCTCTGATGATCGGAATCATCGGCCTTCTGCTGCCGATTGTACCGCAACTGCCGTTTTTTCTCGCGGCGATCATCTGCTTTATGCGCTGTTCGGCCCGGTTCAGAGCATGGATGGAAAAGAAGAAATGGTTTATCCGGCTGCACACACGCTTCCGCCATATGCGGCATCGGCAGTAAGTCAAAACGGAAAGCCGTTGTCGGAGGATCGTTCTTCCGCTAGACTGCCCGCGTTTTATGGAACCCAAAGTAATCCTATTTGACATTGCGTTTCTGCTCGGGGTGCCGGCACTCATCCTGGCCGGACTGATTATCCGTCCGTTCAAAAAATTTCTGATGGCGGTTATGTGTTTTTCGCTCTGCTATCCGGAACAGCTCTCCATGAACCTGATGTCGCGCGAGGGTTATCGCATGGCAACCCGCGGGTTCGAGCTGGGCCTTTTTGATATATGCGCCATTGCACTCTTTTTCATCATGGTAATTCAGCCGCGCGGACATCGCTTCCGCTGGTTTCCTCCACTGACCATCGTTTATACCGTCTACATCGTCACCGCCATCATCTCGTGGATGCTGTGTCCGGATAAAATTCATGTTCCGGCCGACGTTTATGCCGCCAACACCGCTGGCGGTGACACTTTTTATGACTATTTTGAAACCGGACTCTATCCGCTTTTCGAGATCAGTAAAATTATCCGCGGGGCCTTCGCATACCTTGTCGTCGTCAATTTTCTGCGGGATGAAGAGCATTTCCGCACTCTGATCGGCGCACTGCTCATTGTTGCCTTCGTGATTACCTTCGAAGCGCTGGTCGGCCGCTACATCAAAGGATACCACCGAATCTCTGCGACCCTTGGACATCCGAACAGTCTGGGCACATTCATGGGCATGATGGGGACTCTCATGTTCGGCATGGCGCTCTCCAAGCCCACCTTTATGTCCAGCGGAACATTCGCGATGGCCACGGCCGGCGCGCTGGTTTCCGTACTGCTCACCATTTCGCGCGGCGCGCTGTCCTCGCTGGTACTCGGACTCTGGATGGATGTCTCCGCCCTGTTCCACCGCTACCTGAACATCAAAAACTTCACCATCCTCTTCTTCGGATCGCTTGTCGCACTTGGACTCTTTTTCGTGGCGGCCGATACCCTCTCGGCCCGGTTCCTTGTACAGCAGGACGCCGTGTCGGACATTGAATACCGCGGTCTGTACAACCAGGAGGCAAAACTGATGGCGCAAGACCATGCCTTCGGTGTCGGTCTTGGAAACTTTTCAACCTATTCCTGGATCAAATACGGCCCGGCGGTCAAACTCAACGAATACGGAACACCCGCGCATAATCTCTGGTATCTCACGCTGGGCGAACTGGGCGTCCCCGGTCTGATTGCCTTCATCTTTTTCTGGCTCCGGTTCTACTCCATCGGCCTGCCCTTCCTTTTCCGCCGGCGACGCGACCTCATTTATGCGGTCGCCGCTTCGGCAACGGCCGCCAGCATGATCGGGCACATTCAGAACATGCTTCAGCTCTCCTACCGGCAGACCTCCATTTACATGTTCAACCAGATCCTGATCGGCCTTGTGGTCGCCGCCTGGTACATCGACCGCGACACCCGCCGCGCCGAACGCAATGCCCGGCGGCTGGCGCGCAGCAGCGCCGCCTGATGGAAAAGCAACGTATGCCCGCCCGCAAAAAGATTGTCTGCTACGACGACAACCCCGACTACGGCGGTCATCAGGTCATGGCCTGCCTTGCCGTTGAAGCGCTCGCAAGATCGGCTGCCTGGCAGCCGATCTTCTTTTGCAGCCCTGAAAACGTGCGGCTCGGTAAACGCCTCAAAGAAATCCGGACCGCCACCGGCAATCTCGAAATCCGCGCAACACCCTTCACCACCCGCAAACTGCAAGGTCTGCGCAACCGCTTCGCCAAAGCCTCCATCGGCGCTTTGCGCCGGCTGCTTGAATCCGCTCACCCCGACCTGATTCTCTGCATCCAGGGCGAAATCGAAGACGGCTCGCTCGCCCTGTGCGCCGCGGAAAATATGACCGCGCCATGCATCAGCTACATTCCCGTTCCGCACCGCATGGCACTCATGGGCGCCAAACTCGGCGCCCTGCGCGACCTGCTGAACAGCCGGCTTTTCAAAAAACCGGACGGCTGGATCACCATCAGCGAGTCGATGAAAATCCTGCTCGAAGAACGCGGCGCCGAGACGCCGGTCGAAGTGGTTCATAACGGTATTGATATGAACCGCTTTGCGCCGCACAGCAAAACCGCTGCCCGCGCCGCGCTCGGACTTCCGGAAAACAAAACTCTGTTCGGCGCCATCGGCCGCATTGAGTTCAACCAGAAACAGCAGGATTTCATCGTCCGGACTTTTTTCTCGCACTGGAAAAACAATCCGGCCCTGCACTTGGTCATCACCGGCGACGGTCCCGACCGCGGACGGCTGGAAACGCTGATCGGCAGACTGGGGCTGCAAAAGCAGGTTACCCTGCTCCCGTGGCAGGAGAACAGCACGCTCGTCTACAGCGCACTCGACCTGCTCATCATCCCTTCACGTTTTGAAGGCGTACCGCTCGTCATGCTCGAAGCGCTGGCCTGCGGAACTCCCGTCATCGGCAGCGCCCGCGACGGCATGAAAGACCTGCTTCCCGCCGGCTGGACCTTTGAAACCGAAAACGGGAACGCCCTCGCCGATGTCGCCGGTTATGTATCCGAACATTGGCAAACGGCTCTGCCTGCGTTGCAGGCAAAAGTCCGTAACGAATATACGGTTGAAAAGTTTCAGCAGAATTTTGAAGCGGCCCTGCACCGTTTCCTTATAATGGACCGGTAATGTACCTCGACTTCTTCCAGCTTAAAGAGTTTCCGTTCAACGTGACGCCCGACCCGCGTTTCCTCTTTTTTTCCGGGCGCCATCGCGAAGCGTTCGAATCCCTGCTCTACGGTATCGAACACCGCAAAGGGTTTATCGTCCTCACCGGCGAAGTCGGCTGCGGGAAAACCACCATCTGCCGGTCTGTTCTCAACAACCTGCCCGGCACGACACACTCGGCCATGATTCTCAATCCGTCGATTTCTGCCGCACAACTGATCCGCTCTATTCTGCACGATCTCGGCATTGAGCCGAAAGGCGGCGACAAGCTTGTACATATTGCCCAGCTCAACCGCTTTCTCCTGCACTGTCTGGAGAAAGGCGAAAACGTCGCCATCATCATCGACGAATCCCAGAATCTCGACCCCCGGCTTATGGAACAGGTGCGGATGCTCTCCAATCTGGAAACCGATCAGCACAAACTCATGCAGATCATTCTCTCCGGACAGCCTGAACTCAAAGCACGTATCCAGACACCTGAACTGCGCCAGCTGCGCCAGCGGGTGATGGTGCACTGCGATCTCGAACCGCTTTCCCTTGTCGAAGCAACCCTTTACATCCAGCACCGCCTCACCGTCGCCGGCGCCGCCGACCCTGCCAGGGTTTTCCAAAGCACCGCCGTCGAAAAAATTCATGCCTGGACCGGCGGCATTCCCCGCCAGATCAACACAGTCTGTGACCGCGCGCTTCTTTCCGCCTATGTACGCAACAGCCGCGAAGTCACGGCTGCGGACGTCGAAACCGCTCTGACAGAGCTTGCATCATTAATTGGAGTCCAGGGAGATTGGCAATGAGTCTGATTCAAGAAGCACTGAAACGGCAGGCCGAAGAGCAGCCTGCAGTCATTCTGCCTAAACTGCCGATTGATCCGATCGCGCCGCCACCCGACAGAAAAAGCCGCAAAGCGCGCCTGATTGTACCGCTCATTCTGCTGCTGATCGTATTCCTCGCCTTACCGCTTGGTTACAATTTCTTTCTGGCGAAACCAAAACATAAATCCCTCCCTCCGGCTGCCCAGAAGGCACCGGCACCGGCCGCCGAATCCGCACGTCCCGCCGCTGACTCCAAACCGGTTGCCGCGAAAGAAGCACCCGTTCCGGAAGCCAACGTTGCGGCGAACATTTCACCGGAGTCCAAAAGCGTTACTATAACGGTTAAGAAAGAAGAACCTGTATCGGAAACAAAACAGGCCTGGCCGGAATTAAAACTGACCGGCATCGCTCAGGGCGAAAGTCAGAGTATCGCCATCCTTAACGGAAAAATGCTCACGGCCGGCAGAACACTGGGCGATGTGACCGTCAAAGAAGTCCATACCGCCGATGTCGTCGTTGAATACCGCGGTGAACGCCGCGTCCTGTATCTTAACGAATAATCGCCGCGCGTTAAAAATCCCGATTAGTCCTTCCCTATCCGGCCGGTTCCGGTGTTTCATAGACGCCGTTATGAATTACATTCTTCAGATTCTGTTCATCCTGTTCCTGATGGCGCTCGGCGCCATCGCCCGCCGCCGCGGCATCGTCACCGAAGCCGGCACATCGGAAATGACCCGGCTGCTGATTTCCTTCATCTATCCCGCGCTCATCTTCTATTCCATCACCCGGCTGCATCCCGAACAGCTGGCCCGCAACTGGATCCTGCCGGCCATGACCCTGGTGATGGCCGGAACCGGGTTCGCACTCGGCCTGCTGGCCCTGCGCTGGCTCAAACAGGTTGATCATAAACGGGCCTCGGCGTTCCTTTTCCAGAGCACCATCAACAACTACCTGTTTCTGCCGCTACCGCTGGTTATGATGATGTGGGGAACGGAAGGCGTCGCGCTGCTGGTCTTTGCCTCCATGGGATTTGAGCTGGCCGTCTGGACCGTCGGCGTATTTCTGTTCAACCGCTCCGCCAAACTGGCGGACGGCCTGCGCATCATGTTCGGCCCGCCGCTGGTCACGCTCATCGTCTCCATCATCTGGATCTGCCTCCGCGACCTCTCGCCGTTCCGCCTGCCGGAGAGCGCGCTGCTGCAGCGCGTGCTGGAACTGCTGTATTCCGGCGCGGAAACCATCGGCCGGGCCACCGTGGCGCTGTCGATGGTGGTTGCCGGCAGCCGGATCGCCGTACTCAAAACCCGCGCGGTGCGCGATCCGCACGTCTGGATCGTCTCCGCGCTCCGTCTGGCCGCGACCCCCGTTCTGTTCATTCTGATACTCCGGCACATTCCGATGGAAAACCTCGCGCGGAACATTCTGACTGTCGTCGCCGTCATGCCGGCGGCCGTGGCCAGTATGATTTTCAGCGAACGATTCAGCGGCGACACCGATTTCATCGCGGCGACGCTGCTGGTCACCCACCTCGGCGCCATCTTAACCGTTCCGCTGCTGCTGGCGTGGGCGTTATAACCAACCACGCATTAAAAAGGACACTGTACCATGAGAAATAACGATATTCTGCGCCGCCTCCGCTACACCTTCGACCTGAAGGATTCGAAGATGATCGACCTGTTCGCCCTGGCAAACCGTCAGGTCACATGGGAACAGATCAACGCCTGGCTGAAAAAAGAAGACGATCCGGCGTACAAAGAATGCAGCGACCTCCAGCTGGCCGCCTTTCTGAACGGACTCATCATCGACAAACGCGGCAGAAAAGAAGGCCCGCAGCCCGCGCCGGAACCGAGCTTAAGCAACAACGTCATCCTGATGAAACTGCGGATCGCGCTGAACCTGAAAGCCGAAGATGTACTCGAAATCATGGGGCTGGCGGATATGCCGATCAGCAAACACGAACTCAGCGCCTTTTCACGCAAGCCGGATCACAAACACTACCGCGTCTGCCAGGACCAGCTGCTGCGCAACTTCCTCAAAGGCTTGCAAATCAAATACTGCAACGGCCGGTAGCCCGGAAAAGCGAAGCTGCTTCAGTCGAAGCACGGCTGAACCGCTTCATAGCTTCGCACCGTCAACGCAGTTGGTTGGCGCGCTGAGTTCATTTCCCGCATTCCGCTTTTTGATGATGTCGGCTCTGATCTGCCGGATTATCTTTTCAAAATAGCGGGCATCGGTCGGAATGTTGGTCACGGTAAAATCAAACTTCAAGTTTGCAAACCGATAGATATCCTCTGCATATTTATCAGGGCCACTGGTTTTTTTCCAAAAGCCATTCTCCTTTATCATTGTATCAGTAAATAAAATTCCACCTTGAAATTTTGGTAAATACCAAAGAATTACCGCTACATCCTGCCCATCCAGTGATTTGTATTTAAAGGAACGATGACAATACATGCCTTTTGCGCCGTCCTGCCTCTCTTTCGCCGAGAGCTCTCGTCCCATTCTCCGAAAGTTTGCTAATTTATCCCATTCCTTGCTATGAAAAACTACCTTCTCACAGGCTTCATTGGTTACATGCATCACGCCCATCATTACCGACATGAAGTCATTACAATCTATTTCATTAAAAGACTGGTTGATACCAACGTCATAAAGGCAAAACGGCGGATCATATACCCTGAAATCAGAAATAATCCTGCTGCGGGTGTAGGCAATATAGATTGTTGTAAAAACCGCGATTACAACGAAGCTGAAGATTATTTTCTTGGCCTTCATTTTACATCCTAATTTGATCAACGGTGTTAGAAAAAGTGTCCGTCCGGTAATCCCGTAATCGTTTGTTCATTCCAAATTATCTCATCTTCTAGGCTGCCGGCAGGAAGATGGAGAAGGTCGAGCCTTCGCCGTAGCGGCTCTGAACCGAGACCGTTCCGCCGTGGGCCTGCGCGATATGTTTAACGATGGAAAGGCCGAGCCCGGTTCCGCCTTCCTGGCGGCTGCGGCCTTTATCGACGCGGTAGAAGCGTTCGAAGAGCCGGTCGAGGTGCTTCTCTTCAATACCGCAACCTTGGTCTGTAACCGACAGAAGCACTCCGCCTTCTTCAGCATGCACGCTGACCGTAACGGTTTTCCCGTCCGCGCTGTATTTAACGGCGTTGCCGATCAGGTTGATGAGAGCCTGTTCGATCAGCGGAGGATTAATGATGGCTGTCAGCGCATCGGAACATTCAACGTTGATAGTAATGTTCTTTTTGCCGGCGCGCTGAGCGCAGACTTCGACTGCGGAATTCACAAGCCCGCAAAGTCCGGCTTTCTGCATTTCCATACCCGCTTTGCCGTCCTGTTCGAGGCGCGAAAGCATGAGCAGGTCTTCGATAATCGCATTGAGCCGGTCGGCGTGTTTGGCCACGATTTTCAGAAAGCGTTCGGCCTCGACCGGATCTTTGAGCGCGCCGTCGAGCAGTGTTTCGACAAATCCTTTTATGGCGGTGATCGGCGTCTTCAGTTCGTGCGAGACGTTGGCGACAAAGTCCCGGCGCAGGTTTTCGAGCCGGCGCAGGCGGGAAACATCGTTAAATACAACGACTGCACCGATGCGGCGGCCCTGTATTCCGAGCAGATTGCTGCCGCGGGTCTGAAGGTAGCAGGCGTGGCGGTTCTGGATAACCAGCTCGCATTCGCGGGTTTCCTGCCCTTCAAGCACGTCGGCGACGAACCGCTGCAGGTTAACGTTGCGGAAAACTTCTTCCATGCTGCGCCCCGGCGCGGTCTCGGGCTGGAAGACGTTGAAAAACTGTGCTGTGGCCTTGTTCATGCTGATGATGTGTCCGGTCACATCCACCGCCAGTACGCCCTCGACCATACTGGAAAGCACGGCCTCGCGCTGATTCCGTTCTTTCGTCAGCGTTTGCAACCGTTCTTCAAGCTGCTCGGCCATCTCGTTCATGGTTTCAGCCAGACCGCTGACTTCAGCGGAGCCGGGCGAGCGGAGCCGGAAGGAAAAATTCCCGGCGGCAAACTCCTCTGCGCCCTGTTTGATCCGTTCGAGCGGTCTGGAAATACGCCGCGAAACGAACAGGCTGAGAAGCGCGGCCATCAGCAGAATGAGCACCCCGCCCCACAGCAGGCTGTGCTCGATGCCGCGAAGCACTTCATGCATCCGGAGCAGCGGCATGGCCGTGCGGACCACGCCGATCAGCGCGCCGTCGCGGTAAACAGGCACGGCGACGTAGAACATGTTTTTACGGAGACTCGTGCTGAACCGGATTGCCTGCCCTGTTCGTCCCTGCTCAAGCGCGGTTTTCACCTCCGGCCGGTCACGGTGGTTTTCCATCGGCTCGCCCGGACGGGCCGAGTCACCGGCGACGGTTCCGTCGGGAAGAATCAGAGTAACACGCGCCGGTGACTTGGTGCCAAGCCGGGCGCTGACAGCGGTGAGGTAATCCTGCTGTCCGGGTTCAAAGCGGTCGCGAACCTGCTCCGCCGTAAACAGCGCCAGAGATTCCAGATTTTCAGCGACCTGTCCGCGATAGAAACGCTCCAGAGCAGAGGTAAAGACCGCAAAGCAGACCAGCAGCGTGAAAAGAGTAACCGTGAGGTGGCCGGGATAAATCTGCCAGAAGATGCGCCGCGTGTGCATGGTTATTCCTCATCCTTGAACCGGTAGCCGATGCCTCGCACCGTTTCGATCATTTCGCCGGCTTTCTTCAGTTTTTTTCGCAGACCGACAACCTGCACGTCAACGGAGCGTTCGGTAACCGGATAATCTTCGCCGTGCACCGCATCCACGATCTGGTAGCGCGTAAAGACCCAGCCGGGCCGGCGGGCCAGAAAATGAAGAATGCCGAACTCGCTCGCAGTCAGATCAACCGGTTTCCCGCCGACCGTCACTTCATGGCGGCCCGGATGAATGACAATATTGCAAATACTCAGCACGTCTTCCGCATCCGGCACCGGAACGGCGGCTTTTCGCCGCAGGACGGCTTTCACGCGGGCGACCAGCACTTTCGGACTGAACGGTTTGACGATGTAATCCTCCGCGCCGAGTTCGAGGCCGGTCACGATATCGCTCTCTTCGCCGCGCGCCGTCATCATCACAACCGGAATATCGCAGGCGGCGTTATTCTTTTTCAGTTCCCGGCAGATCTGCAGTCCGTCTTTGCCGGGCAGCATGATGTCGAGGATGATCAGATCGGGTTTTTTCTGCGCTACCGATTTCAGACCGGCTTCACCGGATTCCGCCTCGGTTACACTGAAGTTTTCGCGTTCCAGATTATAGCGCACCAGTTCACGGATATCTTCTTCATCTTCGACAATCAGAATCTGTGTTTTCACCGCCGCCATAATTTTCTCATTCATCCAGCATCAGGCAGATACAGTGATAGACCGGCTGGTGCAGTTCCTGAACTTTGAAGGTTTCGGTCGACGGAACTTTGATGGCGATATCCGCCGCGGCCGCCAGCCCGCCGCCTTTGCCGCCGGTAAGCCCGACTGTTTTCAATCCAAGCGCCCTGGCCGTCGCCACGGCATGGCAGACATTTTTCGCGTTGCCGGAAGTGCTCAGACCGATCAGTACATCGCCTTTCTGTCCCAGCGCATTGACGAGCTGGGCAAAGTTAAAATCCGGATTGCGGTCATTGGCCCACGCGCTCTGGAACGCCGGAAACGAAGTAAGAGGAATGACAGGAAAGGCGCCTTCCAGCTCGGCGGCCAGTTCCGGCGGAAGTGCCGTCGAAAGCGGACGTGTTTTGCAGAACCGTTTGAGCAGTTCGCCCGCCCAGTGTTCGGCATCCGCCCCGCTTCCGCCGTTACCGCAAATCAGGAGCTTACCGCCTGCATTCAGACTTTCCTTAATCGCCTTTACGGCGGAAAGAACCGGTTCCCGGCAGCTTTCCAGCTCCGGATAACGCTCGATCAGGTGGGTAAGATTTTTCGAACTCATAAAAGCCTCCGCATCGTTGCGGCGAAATTACCTCAGCACCTGCCGCTAAACAACCGATTTTAACTTTTTCTGTCGGTCGGACGGTGACGGACAATAATCCCTTCCACCAGATAAATGACGTCTTCCGCAATATTGGTGGCGTGATCTCCGATCCGCTCGATGTTCCGTGAAGCCAGCAGGATGTCAAGGTAGCTGCTCAGATGCGCAGGATCTTTCAGAATCTGCGCTTCGACAAACCGCCGCACATCCCGGCAGAGATCATCAATCCTGTCATCGGATCCGCAAACCGCCCGGGCCAGCCCGGCATCCATGCAAACAAAGGCGTTAAGACTGTCGTGCACCATGTCACGGGTGCGCGTGGCAGATTCGGTCATCTGCTCCGGAACCGGCGCCGCCGGAACCTTGCACAGCTTGACCGCGCGCTTGGCGATATTGGTAGCCAGATCGCCGATGCGTTCCAGATCGCTGTTGATTTTCAGCACCGCCGTCAGAAAACGGAGATCCATGGCAACCGGCTGGTAGAGCGCGAGTATCTTGAGCGCCTCCTCCTCCACCTCCACTTCCACCTGATCGACGTCGAAATCGCCGCGGATCACCTGATTGGCCAGCTCCTCGTCACGGGTCAGCAGCGCCTTCACCGCGAGAATCAGACTTTCCTCAACCTGCGCGCTGAGAGACAGGATCTGTTTTTTCAGCCGTTCAACTTCATTCATAAAAACATGTGACATGGCATCCTCCTTATCCAAACCGTCCGGTGACATAATCCTGCGTTTCCTGCAGGTGCGGATTCTGAAAAATCGTACTGGTCGGGCCGTATTCAATCAGCCGTCCCAGATACATGAACGCGGTATAATCGCTCACCCGCGCGGCCTGCTGCATGTTGTGCGTCACGATTACAATCGTATACCCGCCGCGCAGATCGGCAATCAGATCCTCGATTTTATTCGTGGCAATCGGGTCGAGCGCCGAACAGGGCTCATCCATCAGCAGGACTTCCGGTTCGGCGGCGATGGCGCGGGCGATGCAAAGGCGCTGCTGCTGGCCGCCGGACATACCGAGCGCGCTTTCATGCAGACGGTCCTTCGCTTCATCCCAAAGCGCCGCGCCGCGCAGACTGCGTTCGCAGACTGCGTCCAGCACCGACTTGTTGCGCTCGCCGTCGATACGCAGCGAATAAATCACGTTTTCATAGATACTCATCGGGAACGGGTTGGGTTTCTGGAAAACCATCCCCATCCGCTTGCGCAGCTCGATGACATCCACCGACGGCGCATAAACCGGCTCGCCGTTCAGCATCATCCCGCCGTTAATCCGCACCGTGCTGAGCAGGTCATTAATCCGGTTAATCGAGCGCAGCAGCGTGGACTTCCCGCAGCCGGACGGGCCGACCAGCGCAGTGACCTTCCCTTTCGGAATAATCATATTAATGTCAAACAGCGCCTGCTTGGCCCCGTAGTGCAGATTAAATCCCTGAACATCCAGCAGCGCTTCTTCATGCTTCAACGCATCGTGCGTTTCGGTCGGGAATGTTTTGCCGGCGGCAATCTCCGCGAGGCGGTTCGCTTTCTTTTTCGGCGGACTTTGTACGGTCATGGAATCCATAGGAATTCTCCTTAAAATGAAGCGGAAACAAATTTACGGCGCAGGCGCGTCCTTAGACGGACGGCCAGCAGGTTCAGCAGAAAAATCAGTACGATCAGCAGCAGCGTGGTGGTGAAGACCATCGGCTTGGCGGCTTCGCTGTTCTGACTCTGGAAGCCGAGGTCATAGATATGAAATCCGAGATGCATAAAACTGCGCTCGGCATGAACGAACGGAGCCACGCCGTCCACCGGCAGCTCCGGCGCCAGCTTCACCGCGCCGACCAACATCAGCGGCGCCACCTCGCCCGCGCCGCGCGCCATCGCGAGAATCATGCCGGTCATAATGCCGGGCAGCGCGCGCGGCAGAACAATCCGCTTAATCGTCTGCCACTTGCTTCCGCCGCAGGCATAGGAACCTTCGCGCATCGAAT
>DAONGM010000023.1:1891-15965 GCA_035404105.1 Pontiellaceae bacterium | reverse complement strand
AAGCGTGTGTACCCTTAAAAGGTACCGGGGGTTCGAATCCCCCCCTCTCCGCCATATTGCCGTCAGCCGGTCCGTCCGACTCGCCCTGAAATATCTGTAAAAACCGGCAGAATTTTTTCCACTGTTTGAGAAAAGGGTGTATAAAGCCTCCCATTGTTTGGAAGATTATCCGGAGAACGGTTATGAGCAGTACATTCGGCACGCTTTTCAGAGTGACCACGTTCGGCGAATCGCACGGTAAAGCCGTCGGCGCGATTGTGGACGGCTGTCCGGCCAATCTGCCGCTGACGGAAGCGGATATTCAGCCGCAACTCGACCGCCGCCGGCCCGGACAAAGCGCGCTGACCACTCCGCGCGATGAAGCGGACACGGTGACGATTCTTTCCGGAACTGAAAACGGTATCACGCTCGGAACGCCGATCGCGCTTTCCGTGAATAACCGCGACCAGCGTCCCGGCGATTACGGGGATATGGCCTTTGTGCCGCGTCCGTCGCATGCGGATTACACTTATTTAATGAAATACGGCGTCAAAGCGTCGAGCGGCGGTGGACGGTCGAGCGCACGCGAGACGATCGGACGCGTGGCGGCCGGTGCTGTTGCTGAAAAATGGCTGAAGATGCGTTTCGGCGAGGTTTCGATTGTCGCTTATGTGAGTTCGGTCGGAAAAATCGTCGCGCCTGACGTCGCCGGAGAACTGACGCGTGAGACGGTGGATGCCAATCTGGTGCGCTGTCCGGATGCGGAAACCGCCCAGAAGATGATTGCGGCCATTGAAAAAGCCCGCGATGAAAAGGATTCGCTGGGCGGCACCGTTACCTGTATCTGCCGCGGTTTCCCGGCCGGTCTGGGTGAACCGGTGTTCGACAAACTGGAAGCCATGCTGGCGCAGGCCATGCTTTCTATTCCGGCGGTGAAAGGATTTGAAATCGGCTCCGGATTTGCCGGTACGCTGATGCGCGGTTCGCAGCATAATGATGCGTTTGTCCGGAAAGGCGAACGGCTGGGAACAAAAACCAATTACAGCGGCGGTGTGCAGGGAGGGATTTCGAACGGCGAGCCGGTCGTATTCCGGATTGCAATTAAACCGGTGGCGACCATCGGACAGTCTCAGGAAACGACAACTCTGTCCGGCGAACCTGTTGTGCTGGAAGCCAAAGGCCGCCACGATCCATGTGTTCTTCCCCGCGCAATTCCGATTGTCGAGGCTATGACTGCGCTGGTATTGACCGATGCAGCACTTCGGCAGGAATACCGCATTTGAATCTTAGTGTATGAACAGCCAAGATACAGATATTAGGGACATTTACCGGTCAGAAGACTCTGCGCCTGAATCAGCGCCTTCGCGGGAAATGCAGGATCTTATTGAAAGCGAAATACGCAGACGGCGGATTTTCAATACCGTTGCCACTTTGCTGACTCTCACACTGACCGTTTTTTTGATGCTTTCTTTTGTTAAAGAGCAGTTACCTGCCGCTTCTGATAAAACAGCGCCTGTTGCAGAAAAACATCCTTATTTTGCCGCTTATACATTGCCGGCGGAGGAACAGTGGGCGCTGGAATACCGTCAGGTTGCACAGCAAGCCGGCGGCAGCGAGCCGCCCGGCCCCAAACCTTTTTCGACCAAGTGGGTAAAAAATACAGCATATCACCTTATTATGGGAGAACAGGCGCTTCGAATGAACGAGCTGCCCGCCGCCCAGACCCATCTTGAAGCGGCCATTGACGCCTTCCCCTCAATAACCGGGGTCCGCCACTATCTGGGTGAGGTTTATTTGAAACGGCAGTATTTTGAAAAAGCGGTTGAACAGCTGAAAAAAGCGCAGGAGGAAGAGCCTTCCATCGAGGTACTCAATAATCTCGGCGTTGCGTACACCGGAATTGAAGAGTACGGACAGGCCGAAGCGCTCTTGAAACAGGTTGTCCGGCAAAAGCCGGATCTTGCCGGTTGCTATAAAAACCTCGCTTTCTTATACCAGAAAGCGGGCCGGACTAATGATGCGGTTCTCTCTTTTGAAAAATATTTTTCTCTTGTCCCGAAGGATGTTCCGCTGATTCAAAACTATGTCGCCTACCTGACTGCCGCCGGACGGACACCCGATGCCATTGCTTTTCTTGAACGGATTGAAAGCAGCTCCGACCCTCTGGCTGTCAATCTGCTGCTGGCCCGTACTGCAGCGCAGCATGCCGATACAGGGCGGGCCGTTCATGCCCTGCGGGATGCGGCTCGTTTTCTCTCCCCCCGGCAGACAATCGCAGAAATGCACGATGCTACCTTTGATAAAATTGCCCACACCGAACCTTTTGAGGCACTTTTATATCAGCTTGAATTGGCAGAAGTGTCGCTTTCCACAAATTTGAATACAAAAGGGACATCAAAAAATTAAAACGGGTAGATATATTTTGCTTTCTATTGATTTTTTATTACTCTACCACGCTTTCGAATGATGGTGGGTGTAGCTCAGCTGGTTAGAGCGTCAGATTGTGATTCTGAATGTCGCGGGTTCGAATCCCGTCACTCACCCCATATTCTGCCTGTATGGAGAGCACGAGGAACCGCTCATGCATAAGAAAAAAGACGAGATCAGGGACATCTATCAAGGCAGTTCCCACGACTTCGAAAAGGATTTCACTCCGCAAATCGCGCAGGAGCTGATTGAGACCCGCCAGCGCGATCTGCGGCGCAGCCGGGTGGCTTCGCTTTTTTTCGGTTCGCTGGTCATCGTGCTTTCCGTGACGCTGATTGCGGTGGTTATCCGCGATTTTCTAAGCGAGCACAAGCCGTCCAGGAAAAACCGCACCGAAGAAAAACCTTATATTCCGCGCTACTCCCTGCCGGCAGACGCTCTTTGGGTGATGGATTATCAGATGGCCGTTGCGCAAATGGACGATAATGAGAAACCGGGTCCGAAACCGGTTTCGACCAAATGGATAAAAAAAGCGGCCTATCACATCATTATGGGCCAACAGGCGCTGGCTATCAACGAACCGGCGCAGGCGCTGGAGCATTTTCAGAAGGTCGTTGCGATTTATCCCGACATCGAAGGCCTGCACCGCGCTGTCGGAATGCTCTATCTTCAGCGTAAAGAATACCCGCAGGCCGCTCAGCATCTGGAAGAAGCGCTTCGGGAAGAAGAGGTGTTTGATGTGGTGAGCAACCTCGGCTCCGCTTATATCGGCACAGAAGAATACGACAAGGCCGAAAAATATCTGAAACGCGCCCTCGAACTGCAGCCTGAAAATCCCGTCTGTTATAAAAACATGGCGGTCCTCTACCAGAAAATGAAGCGCGATAATGATGCGATTTTCCATTTTGAAAAATACCTTGATCTGCAGCCGAACGACATCGACACCATGCAGACTTATGCGCTTTATCTGACCAGAATCGGGCGCTGGAAAGAAGCCGCCACGTTCCTGACCGAACTGACAAAAGAGGTGACAAACGTTGCCCCGGTTTATTTCCTGCTGGCACAGGTGCAGGTGCAGAACGGGCAGCAGGACAAAGCGATTGACGCTCTGAAGCGCGGTATTCAGTTAATTGATCCGGAACTTGCGCTGGCCTGGATGAGCCGCGCTGAATTCAATTCCGTTCGCAACACCGGCGAATTTAAAACACTGACCGATCAGCTCGAAATCGCAACCGTTTCGCTGGAAAAAAAGCATTGATGCTCATCGGACGGGTGAAAGGCAGACAACCCCTCCGTTTACAGGCCAGTTCAGTTTTTTACCTCGTCCGGCGGTCTGAGTCTCCGCCGGACGGAAAATATCCTGAAGCTGCCGGATTGCGCCGGCGTCCGCCAGCGCATCAGTCACAACCAGTGCATGCAGCCGGTTGATTCCCTCTTTCTGTAACCGGCGGATTGTACGCCCTGTGCTGAATGAATTGCCGTCCGTAACCAGCACCCACCGGCTCCCGGGCAGCCGCAAGGCCATTATCGAGTCGCCCTCACGCAGAATCTTTATGCCCGGACTCATTTCAAAATGTTCTGCACCCCAGAACATCGCTGACAAAAACACCAGCACCAGCGCCCCTTTCCGCCAGCGAACCGGCCCGGCAAAAAATAAAACCAGCCCGGCATACCAAAGCGCCGTCACCGGAACAGAAGGTGCGCGAACAGCCCGGCACGCCCCGGGCAGCGCGGCGAGACGGTGAACAATCCATATCAGCAGGCTGATGAAAAACAGATTCGCCTGGTTGAAAAGCGCCGCTAAAGGCAAAAACAGAACGCCGCCCAGCAGCGCCAGACATCCGGCGAGCATGATCATGAACGTCAGCGGGATAACCGCCAGATTGCCGATCAGCGCTACCGGAGAAAGGGTATTAAAAAACAGGGCGGTGATCGGGGCCGAAAAAAGCCAGGCCGCGAGCGAAGTAAGCATCAGCATTCCGGTGCTGCGCAACAGCAGCGCGGCCGGGTTCGATCCGCTGAGTTTTTTCAGAGTCGCATCCCAGCCCGCAAGGCGAAGTCCGCTGAGCTGCCGGACCGCCCAGCCGTGAACCATAATAAGACCGCATACGACAACAAACGAAAGCAGGAACCCCGGATCGCCGATGTTCGCAGGCTGTAATGCCAGCAATAAAATCGTGGCCAGTGCAATGGATGACGGCGCGTCGGGCCGGCGGCCGGCGAGCGGAGCCATAAAGAAAACGGCCGCCATCGTCAGCGCCCGCAAAGCACTCGGCTGCAGGCCTGTGGTGAAAATATACAGAAAAAGCACAGGCATCAGCAGGAGCCCCCAGCGCGGGCGGGAAAGGCCGAAAATCTTCAGCCCCGCAATGAAAATGGCGGCTAAAATGACAACGTGCTGGCCGGAAATGGCAAAAATATGCAGCGTTCCGGTGCGGGTGAACAGCTGATAGAGATCGGGAGGAATGGCCTGCCGGTAGCCCAGAAGCATCGCATACAGCAGCTGCGTCTGTTCAGAAAACGCCTCGACGCCTGGACGAAGCAGCGAAGCCGCGCAGCGACGGACCTCATAACAGCGTTCAGCAAATGAGTCTTGCGCCGGTTTGATCCTGCAGGCGTTTTCTCCGGAGGCGCTCAAAACTCCGTCTGCACCGCCGCGCGGATTTTCATAGCCGGTATAACGGCCTTTCAACCGCCACTGTTCGCCGAACCGAACCGGAGCAGCAGGATCTTTCAGATAAACCCGTAAAACGGCGTCGGCAGGGCGCCGTTCTCCTGCACAGTTTACAGCCGCCGCGTGAAACAAAAACGAAACGGTGCCGGCCGCATCGGAAACAGCAGGCTCATCTTCAATGGTGCCGGTCAGCTCCTGTTCATGAAAATTCACCTCGGCCGCCGGCAGCGCCGACCGGGAAAAAGCCGGCATTTTTTCAATGGCACTATGCGTGGCTGCAAGCAGCCCGAAGGCGATATAAATCAGTACGGTGGTCTGCCGGTAAAAGACGGCCCGGCAGGCAGCGGCCAGAACAAAAGCCGTTATACTGAGCAGAAGTAAGGGTGAACCGCCGGCACAGCGCTGAATAGTTAAGCCGGCAGCTACCGACAGGGCGACTCCAACCAGCGGGCGCCGCACCTGTTGAGACAAAATCATTCCGGTCGCTTTATTTTTTCAGTGTTTTCAGGTCAAGCTGGCGGGGAGATTCGATTTTGCCGCCGTCAGGTGCCGGTGTTTCAGCCTTTTCGGCTTCGCGCTGATTGATCGCCTCAATTGCCTTGCGGGTTTCAACACCGACAAGACGGTCGGCAAACGAGCGGAATTCTACGGTTTCGCGGACCGGATCAAATACTGTGTCTCTCAGCCATGGAGCAACGGTCGTTTCGCCGAACAGGCTGGCCGCCTGTCCCATGAAAATGACCGCCTTACCCGCCTGATTCTGCTGCGAATAACAACGGGCAAGCGTCTGATAGTAGACTGGTTTTGGATCAATTCGAACCAGCTCGAGATAATACGGAACCGCTTTCTGGTAATCGCCCCGCTCTGAATAAATGCGGCCGCACCCCTCTAATGCTCCTGCGTTTTTAGCATCTTTTACCAGAATCTGCTCAAAAAGCGCCAACGCGGCATCTTTGTCGCCCTGTGCAATCCGCCCGTCGGCGGCGGCAGTGAGTACGGTTACATTATTCGGCTGATCCAGAAGAATCCGGTCTGCCAGTAACAGACAGGCCTCGGTCTGCCCGCTTTCCTGCAAAGCCCGCAAGAGATTCATTTGCAGGTTCTGCTGCCAGCCGTCCTGATCCAGCAGACGGATACACAACGGAACGGCTTCTGCATAGAGCCCCTTCCGCATATAGATATTCAGCAGAAGCTGTTGCGCAGCACGGTTATTCGGTGACGCGCGCAAAGCCTGTCCCAGTTCCTGCATCGCTTCATCGTCGATACCGCGGCGGCTCAGAGCCTCGGCAGAGCGGAAATGCCGATCCGTCTGGCTCCACTGTTCCAGCCGCTGTCCGATCAATTCCGGACTGATTGTTAATTCCTCAGGAAGCTGCTCCTTCACGAGGCCGGATGACGGCGGCAATGACTTTTCCATCAACGCTGCAGTGGCTTCCCGCCGGCGCAGTTCTTTCTTAGAAGGTTTTGCGGCATAATCCAGCGCCAGCTTCAGAGCAAAAAATCCGCCGACAAGCAACACCACGATCAGAACAGCCCGCAGCAGCAATAGAAAAATAGCCCAGCTGCCGGCACGGTTGCTGGTTTCGGGAATACGGGCCGGGCTGTGTCGTGAAGTGCGGTGCGTCTGCCGCCCTCTGGTACCGTTGGAATACTCATCAAGCGGAGATTCTCCGGCGTGCTGTGAATAGAATCCTGAATCCGGCGATGAAATTTGAGGACGGGGGCCGGCCGGCGGAGTATCTTTTTTGCGGAAAAATTTCATGGTTTTATGCGCTCCGGTTCAAAAATAAAACGGTTGCAGTATCGGGCGGGCCGCGTAAAGTGTCAAGCACTGCGGGCTGCTGCACGGAGCCCGTCCGGAGATGTTTTATGGAACTTTTCAGTCTAATCCTTTTATCGGTTCTCGCCCTGCTGGTACTGGTTCAGATCGGTCTGGCGCTGCACGGAAGCACCCGGCAGGATACGCGGCTTGAAATGCTCACACGCGGTCTGGATACGCTGACCGGACAGATCGATTCCCGCACCCGTAAAAGCGAAGAAGCGGTTCAGACTCAGATTGAAAAACTGATCGCCTCCAATAATCAGCGGCTCGACCAGATCGGTGAAAAAGTCGAGCAGCGGCTCGACAAGGGATTCAGGGAAACAACGACCGTTTTCAGCGATGTTCTCAAACGGCTGGCGCTGATTGATAAGGCTCAGGAGAAAATAGATAAACTGACCGTAAATGTCGTCAGCCTGCAGGAAGTGCTGTCCGACAAACGCGCGCGCGGCGCTTTCGGTGAAGTACAGCTCAGCGCGCTGATTGCGAATATGCTTCCCGAAAACAGCTACTCTCTTCAGCATACATTCCCGAACGGCGTGCGCGCCGACTGCGTACTGTTTCTGCCCGAACCGACCGGCACCATCTGTATTGATTCGAAATTCCCGCTGGAAAGCTACCGGCGCATGACCGACCTGACATTGGGCGACGCCGACCGCACCGCCGCCGAGCGCCAGTTCCGGCAGGACATCAGAAAACACATCAAAGACATCGCCGCCAAATACATCATTCCCGGCGAAACCTCCGACGGCGCCATGATGTTTATCCCTGCCGAAGCCGTCTTTTCTGAAATTCATGGTCACTGCCCGGAACTGGTTGAAGAAGCACAGCACGCCCGGGTCTGGATGACATCCCCCACCACCATGATGGCCGTACTCACCACCGCGCGGGCCGTACTGAAAGACTCCGCCACCCGCCAGCAGGTTCACCTCATCAAAGAACATCTGGTGGCGCTGGCGATGGATTTCACCCGGTTCCAGGACCGGATGGATAAACTGGCGGCGCACATCGGCCAGGCGCACAAAGACGCGAATGACGTGCAGACCTCCGCGCGTAAAATCACCAGCCGCTTCGGTAAAATCGAAAAAGTGGAGCTTTCCGGCGACCGCCCCGCTCTGCCGGACGACGCAGCCGAAGAATAAGCCTCCGGTCTTAGGCCAAAGTCCGCTCCGTTTCCGGTTTGAACCCGCGGAATGATGTGGTACCTTGCCCGCCGTCAGAAGCAGGGACAGGTGGCCTGCTGTTAACCTAAGGAGAGTATCATGGCTTATGTAATTTCTAACGACTGCACGATGTGCGGCGCTTGCGAAAGCTCCTGCCCGGTGTCAGCGATCAGCGCGGGCGACGGCAAATATGTTATCGACGCCGGCAGCTGCGTGGATTGCGGCGCGTGTGCAGGAACCTGCCCGATGGGCGCGATCAGCGCCGGCTGAACCCGGTTGCAGTGTACACGAAAGCCTTCCGCTCCGGCGGAAGGCTTTTTTATTGCGCCGGAGGAAAGAAGCGCAGCAGCGCCAGCGCTGAAACAATGCCGGTCAGCATACCGAAGAATACTTCCAGCCGCGTGTGGCCCAGCAGCTCCTTCAGCTTAACTTCCGACAGGTGGTGTTCCTTGAACAGTTCGTCCACGATCTGATTCAGCAGCCGCGCCTGCTTGCCGGCCGCCGCGCGCACCGTCTGCGCATCAAACATGATCACGGCGGCGAAACAGAAACCCAGCGTAAACAGCGACGAATTAAACCCCTCCGTCAAACCGATGGTCGTCGCCACCGCACAGGCCATGGCTGAATGCGCGCTCGGCATTCCGCCGGTACTCACCAGATAGCGGAAATTCAGGCGGCGGCTCTGCACCAGACAAATAATCATTTTGGTCGTCTGCGCAACCAGCCAGCCGGTGACGGCGGCCCAAAGAGAAATGTGAACAAACTGATGCATCAACTTCACCTGTCGGAGTTATCTGTGGGAACGAGGCGATAATAAAGAGCATATCGCCGGACGGCGCAACCTTTTTCAGGCAGACCGGCTCCAGGGCGGAGTCGCCGGAAGCAGCAACTCGAACTCCGCATTCAGCTTCTGCTGATACGCCCCGCGGAAGGTTCCGGCGAGAAACCGGTCGTACGCTTCCTCCGCAAACCGCTTCCAGCTTGCTTCTTCATGCCCGGGATTGATCGGATAAAAACAGGCCTCGACCGACGCGGCGGCCCGCAGATCGCCCAGCGCATCACCGATCATCAGCACCTTGTCCGGCCGGTACCGGCCGCCGGTCAGCATTTGCAGATGCTCCGCTTTCGTGCCGAGCTCCTGCCCGGCAATAATCCGGACAAACTGCGTCAGACCGTTTTCTTCCCACTCCTTGATCAGCGCCTGCTCCGGCGTCTGAGAAACGACCGCCAGATCTGAACGAAGTCTGATTTTTTCAAAACTCTCACGGACCCCGCGGAACGGCGGAATCTTTTTCATATTCGTTTCGATCGCTTTATTCACCGCCAGCGACCACTCAACCACTTTCGCCAGTCCCGGATCGCCGGTACGCTCCGCTTCCGCAATCAGCGTCTTATTGCCCAGCGGCAGACCGGAATTACAATAATCCCGCAGGCCCTGCCGCTCCGGCAGCTTGACTCCGGTGGCGACGACTTCCGGCCATTCTTCCAGCAGATCAAACGTCTGAAGCAGCGCCGGGAACCGGTTCTGTCCGCGCCGGCTGGAATAAAGATTCACAAATTCCGCCGCCTGCCGGAGCTGCGGCTCGATCGCCTCCAGCCCCCACAGTTTAATAATCAGCGGATGAAAATATACCTTCTGCTTCGTTTCCATCGTATCGAAAACGCATCCATCGGAGTCGACGCCGACAAATGTTTCGTGCGACGGAACAAAATGAAGCAGATCGTTGCGGGAAAAACTTTTTTTCATGCGCGAGACGCTACCCGTTTGCCCGCGCCCTGTCCAGCGAGTCCGCCGTAGCCGCCGAAGCTCCTTCAGCGAAGGATGGGGCGAAGGCGGAAGCTTGCCGCATTACGGATTTCCTGTAAACTGCGCCCGTATGTCGAAACTCTTCACCATCCTGAAGCACGTTTACCGCATCCTGCCGACAACGCTTCGCAAAACCGGCCCCCTTCGCCGCCTCGCTTTCCGCATCATGGAAAAAATCGGCGACCGCGACGACATCTACTCGGCCAAATACTACCAAACGCTCGTCGAGCCCTACGCCCGTAAAAGCGCCCCGCCAATGGCGCAATCCATCGTCGAAACCTTTCACCCGGAATCCGTTATCGACATCGGCTGCGGCTCCGGCGCACTGCTCGTCGCATTACGGAAACTCGGCGTGCGCCGCCTGCTGGGACTGGACTATGCCGACGCCGGACTCGACATTGCCCGCGCCCGCGGACTCGATACCCGCAAATTCGACATCGTCACCGAAAAACTTCTCTACTCCGCCTGCTACGACGTCGTCGTCAGCATGGAAACCGCCGAACACCTGCCGGAAGATGCCGCCGACCGCTACGTCGAACTGCTCTGCTCGCTCGCGCCGCTCGTCATCTTCACCGCCGCCCGTCCCGGACAGGGCGGAATCGGCCACCTCAACGAACAGCCGCCGGAATACTGGATAGAATTGTTCAAAGCGCACGGCTTCCACCTCGCGGAAAAAACCACCGCCGACTGGCAAACCGCCTGGACCGCCGCCGGCGTCGCCAACTTCTACACCCGCAACCTCATGGTTTTTCAGCGGACTTGAGCCACCGTAGACGCGGTGTCCTCACCGCGTTTTCTTTGCGTGCGGAACGCGGTGAGGGCACCGCGTCTACATTCCGATAAAGACCCGAAAGGGTTTTGCCATTTTTTCGCGCCCCTGCTAAAAACATCCCGTATTCGGGGTTTGGGCGGAGCGCATCTTTCTGCCTAATAAACTATTGGAGCAACATGAAAATAATTACAACAATCCTAACTTCAATCACCCTTGCCGGTTGTTGTCCCTATGTGATTACTCCAGTCGAAATGACTCACGCTTCAATTGGAGAAACCTTTTACCGAGTTTATCTATATGGAGAAGCGAATCATAAAATTCCATACTCATTTGACGTACTTCCGATTCGAGACGGATACGGCAATTGCACAACTGATGGATGGAACAGAGGCCTAATTCTAGAAATCAAAGATGACAAAGTAATGACACTAACCAGCTACGGGAAAGATGGAAAACCCGGAGGTGAAGGTGAAGACTCAGATATATCTGAAAGTCATTGGTTAAGGAGAGAAGATGGAAGCCTTTGGGTCGGTGACGAAATGTGGGTTGTTGAGTCTGAAATCAAAGAAGAAAATAACTCCAACCAGAAGCTCCAGTCTGCTGTAAAAACGTCCGTTGATTCGGTCAACGCACAATCCACTCAACCTCATCCGTAGCGTTCTCTGCCAATTTCACCTTCATTCCCTTCTGTAAAACTTCCCGCCCGAAGCTTGTCCAAACCGGCGAATTCAGGCTAACTATGCGCCCACGACGAAAGGGGTCTCATGAAGGTACTGGTGATTGGAAACGGCGGACGGGAACATGCACTCTGCTGGAATCCAACCCGAACCGCCGCCCGAAAAGTGCAAGCGGCTTGCCGGAAAAACTCTACCGTGTTACTTTGCACTCATGAAAAGCACCTCTCTTACCGATCATCTGTCCGCGTTTCTTTTCTGGGATGTTGATCCGTCCGGCGTGAATCCGGAAGCCCATCGGCAATTCATCATTCCGCGGGTTATGGAAAGAGGAACGCTGACCGATGTAAAAACGGTTTTGGAATATTACGGCGGTGAAACGGTCAAATCGGTTCTGCTGAACGCCGCCGGCCTGAGCGCAAAAACGGTCAGCTTTTTCGCCAACCAGTTCAACCTTCCCCGGGAAGCTTTCCGGGCTTTCCGCAATCCGTCCGGCTGCTGGAACCCATGAAGCTGCATACTGAAACCGTTTCCGGAGAACTGCTCAGCCTCCTTCAAAAACTGATGAAGGAAGATTGGCTGAACCCGTTCGCTCTGGCGGGAGGAACTGCGCTGGCGCTCCGCTTCGGCCACCGAACATCGATAGATTTGGATCTCTTTACCGGCTCAACCTTTGATGCTCCGGCCATCGCGGACTTACTGAAGGCCGCTTACGGTATGCGTGAAGCAGCAACAGCTCAAAACACGGTACGGGGCATCATTGACGGAATCAAAATCGACCTCATCGCGCACCGCTATCCTCTGCTCAACCCGCTGGAAGAGGCCGGCGGCATACGGATGTTCTCCTGCGAAGACATCGCCGCCATGAAACTCAACGCCATCACCAACCGGGGCTGTAAAAAGGACTTCTGGGACTACGCCGAACTGCTGAAAACCTATTCCCGCGACGAGATGCTTTCCTTCTTCGCCCGCAAATACCGGAACGACAGCCTCTGGAACGTGGAAAAGTCGCTGACCTACTTTGACGATGCCGACAACGACCCCGATCCGCGCGACCTGCGCGGCCTGAACTGGAAGGAAATCAAACAAACCATACTCGCCAGCGCACGGCTCTGAACCCTATTGCCGCCGGCGTCGCCAACTTCTACACCCGCAACCTTATGGTTTTCGGAAAATAAATTGTTGGATTTCAGAATGAAATTACTACGCCCAATTGGAATTTCGCTTCTTTCTGGATGTATTCTGGTAGTCACAGGATGCGCATCCATCTTGGAGCGCCAGACTATTCGCAATACAAACAACGTCGGTCAAAGCATGTGGGAATATGATCGGGGCCCTTATCCTGGTATAGGACTCTATGTCTCCAATTTTCAACAAAGCAAAGACTCGCAAGAGTCACGAAATACCGATTTTGACGAAGTAGGTCCTGTCGAAGCAGTAGTTCTTGGCATCATTGTCACCCCATTCTGGATAGCCGATGTCATTCTCTGCACAGCCCTAGACACTGTTCTTCTGCCATACGACCTTGTAATGTGGGAAAAAGAAAATACAAATAATTCAACAAGTGCATCGACCGCTTCAAATCAACCCGCGCTACGCACGGATTGATTTGACGGTCATGCTAACGTTCCGCCTTCGTTTTCCTTCGTTCCCTTCTGTAAAACATTTTGTCCCAAGCTTGTCCAAACCGGCGAATTCAGGCTAACTATGCGCCTCGCAACGAAAGGGTTTTCTGATGAAGGTTTTGGTAATTGGAAACGGCGGACGGGAACATGCGCTCTGCTGGAAACTGAAGAATGATTCGCGCAAGCCGGAGCTTTTCTGCGCGCCGGGTAATGCCGGTACCGCGCAGCTCGGCACGAACCTCGCCCTTTCCGCCACCGACGTCGCCGGAATCGTCGCTTGGGCGAAAGCCAACAAACCCGATCTGACGGTTGTCGGCCCCGAAGCGCCGCTCTGTGCCGGTCTGGCCGACGCGCTGGAAGCCGCCGGCTTCCGTGTTTTCGGTCCGCGCAAAGCCGCCGCCGAACTCGAAGGCAGCAAAAAGTTCGCCAAGGAAATTATGCAGGCCGCCGGAGTTCCGACCGCCGCCTGCGCGGTTTTCACTGACGCCGATAAAGCCTGCGAATACGTCCGCCGGAAAGGCACACCGATTGTCATCAAGGCCGACGGCCTCGCCGCCGGTAAAGGCGTAACGGTTGCCGAAACCGTTGAACAGGCCGAAGCCGCTATTCAAGATGCGCTCGGCGGAGCGTTCGGCGACGCCGGAAGCCGCGTGGTGATCGAAGATTTCCTCGTCGGCGAAGAAGCCTCCATTCTCGCGCTGATCGACGGCGAACACGTCGTCCTGCTCGCTTCGTCGCAGGATCACAAGCGCGTGTTCGACGGCGACCTCGGCCCGAACACCGGCGGCATGGGCGCCTACTCGCCCGCGCCGGTCGCCACCGACGCGGTGCTCGACATCGTCCGCACCGAAGTCTATGGCCGCACGCTGGCCGAGCTGAAAAAGCGCGGCATCACCTATAAAGGGGTGCTTTACGCCGGGCTGATGATCGATAACGGCCGGCCGAGCGTGGTCGAATTCAACTGCCGCTTCGGCGATCCCGAAACGCAGGCGGTGCTGGCCCGCTGGGACGGCGACATCATTCCCGCGCTCGAAGCCTGTATCGACGGCACGCTGTCCGAAGATTTGATTTCGTGGAAAAAAGAGCAGTCCGTCTGCGTCGTCATGGCGGCGGGCGGCTATCCCGGCGACTATC
>DAONGM010000023.1:0-1791 GCA_035404105.1 Pontiellaceae bacterium | reverse complement strand
CTGCGCACTGCGCAGGTGAACCCTGGCGGTTTGTCTCGATGCCCGACTTTCTGAATGTGGATACCGACTATCCTCAGAAAGGCTGGGAGGATTCGCTTTCGTTCATTCTGCAATCTGTGAAGGCCGAACAGCCCGATTTTCTGGTCGTGCCGGGCGATCTGGTGATGGGGCATTGGCACAAGAACGATGTCGAGCAGGGCCTTCCGGGCATTGAGCGCTTTGCCCGGCAGTATTATTCCGCATGGAAAGCCAGGATGGATGCCGCCGGCCTGAAGTGGTACGCCGGGATCGGCGATCATGAAATCGGCGACAACCCCTGGAAATACCCCGAAGCGCCCGCCTATGTTCAAGCCTACAAAGCCGCGTTCCGCCAGCATCTGAACATGCCGCTGAACGGACCGGAGCATATGAAGGGCACCGCTTACTGGTGGCGGCACAAGAATGTTCTGTTTGTCGCGGTGGATGTATTCGAAGAAGGGACCAGCCGCCAAGGCTCCATTCGGGCCGGAGTCACCGGGCCGCAGCTCGCCTGGCTGAAGCAGGTTCTGGCGGAAAACCGGGATGCGGCGCATATCATCGTGATGGGCCATTCGCCCTGTCTGGGGCCGGTCCGGACCTGGTCGAGCAGCAACTTGATGATTGAAGAGGGCCGCGAATCGCCTTTCTGGAAAACCATGGCCGAATACGGCGTCGATCTCTACCTGTGCGGGGAAGTTCATGCCATCACCTGCACCGAGCGCGACGGGATTCAGCAAGTCGCGCACGGCGGACTCATTGGCTACAACGAACGCACCAACTATTTGCTGGTGGAGGTCTTCGACGATCACCTGGAGCTTACGCTCAAAGAGATCGACCTGGTGGCCAGCGGGAAAAAACTGTGGCAGCCGGGCGAGAACCGTCCGCTGGAACAGGTGGATATCACACCTGAAATGCGGGCCCGCGGGTTTATTCCGGTCGGCAAGGAAACACTCGATAAGACGGGCTCCGGCAAGGTTTTCAAAAACCAGCAGGGCTGCTTTCTCAAGAAATTCGAGGCGTCTGCGGAAACCGGCTCTCCGGTTTTTGTGAAAAACCACCGCCCCTTGCCGCGAATCAATCTGGATGGCTCTACAAGTAATTAGAACTCACTACAGACATCGCCGCACCTTAAAGGAATTGCAGTATGCCTCGGTTTCAGGCTATTTCTGTGCAAACACGATTGGTAGGGTCTGCGAAAGCCGACTTCCGCCCGCAAACGGATTCCGGCCTGTCGTGATTACTTGAAACATCTGAGAAGGAGACGAATTATGGCTAAACCGCAAGTTGCGATTGTAATGGGAAGCGCCAGTGACTGGAAAACGGTCGAAGCCTGTTTCCAGACGCTGGGAGAGTTCGGCATCAAAGCCGAAGTGAAAGTCATGTCGGCCCACCGTACACCGCACGAAGCGTGCGAGTTCGCGGAAAACGCCGCCAAAAACGGATTTAAGGTCATCATCGGCGCGGCCGGCGGCGCGGCGCACCTTGCGGGCGTGTTGGCTGGCCATACGATTCTTCCGGTGATCGGAATTCCGATGCCGGGCTGGGCGCTCGACGGAATGGATTCGCTGCTTTCGACCGTGCAGATGCCGAAGGGCGTGCCGGTTGCCACGGTTGCCATCGGCAAAGCGGGCGCGATCAACGCCGCGATTCTTGCCGTACAGATGCTGGCGCTTTCCGACGCCGGACTGAAGAAAAAGCTGGTGAGCTATAAAGCCCAAATGCGCAAAGAGGTGCTCAAGTCCGACGCCGATTTGCAGAAGCAGATCAATGGCT
>DAONGM010000022.1:15023-16339 GCA_035404105.1 Pontiellaceae bacterium | reverse complement strand
TTATGAAAACACAGAAAACGACGGTTGGGACGATTAACGAGGAAGTGCTGGCGTTTACGGCGGGACGCGATGTCGAACTTGATATGAACCTGATCGCTGCCGACTGCGTCGGTACCGCCGCGCATGTGACGATGCTTTCGAAGATGAAGCCGGCCATTATTACTGCCGCCGAGCGCCAGAAAGTCATCAAAGAGCTCAATGCAATTGTCGCGCTGGCCGCCGAAGGAAAATTTAAAATCCGCCTCGCCGATCAGGATGTCCATCTGGCGGTTGAGCGGACGCTGACCGAAAAGCTGGGCGATCTCGGCAAGAAGGTGCACACCTGCCGCAGCCGCAACGATCAGGTCGCCGTCGATCTGCGCCTTTACGCCCGCGAGCAAATGCTCGGCACGCTCGACGAAGCCGCCGCGCTGATTTCCGCGCTGCTGGCCTTCGCGAAGAAAAACGAAAAAGTTCCGATGGTCGGCAGAACCCACATGCAGCCGGGTATGCCGTCGTCGGTCGGCCTCTGGGCCGCCGCGCACGCCGAAAGTCTGCTCGACGACTGCGCTCTGTTGTACAACGCCTTTGAACTGAACGACCAATGTCCGCTCGGCTCCGCCGCCAGTTACGGCGTCCCGCTGCCGATCGACCGCGAACTGACGGCCGATCTGCTCGGCTTCAGCCGTCCGTCCCACACGGTGCTTTACGCCAACAACGGGCGCGGCAAGCTCGAATCCATTGTCCTCGGCGCAATGAGCCAGGTGATGCTGTCGCTTTCGCGCATGGCGCAGGATTTGATGCTCTTTACGATGCCGGAGTTCGGCTACTTCACGCTGCCGGACGAACTGACGACCGGCAGCAGCATTATGCCGCAGAAGAAAAACCCGGATGTGATCGAGCTTGTTCGCGCCCGCGCCACCCGCGTCAAAGCCTGCGAGCTGGCGGTGTTCGACCTGATCAAAGGCTCGGCCGGCGGCTATAACCGCGACCTGCAGGACGCCAAAGAGCCGTTCATGGAAGGCATCGCGATGACCCGCGCCTGCCTGCGGGTGCTTTCGCCGTTTATCCAGGCGATCCGCGTGAATAAAGACAAACTGCTGGCCGGTTTTACGCCGGATGTTTTTGCCACCGACCGCGCGCTGGAACTCGTCGGGCAGGGTATGCCGTTCCGCGACGCCTATCACTACGTCAAAGAAAACCTCGGCGAACTGGCGAACCTAGATCCGGTCAAAGCCATCATGCAGAAGACACACCTCGGCGCGCCGCTCGGCATCGACTGGGAACTGCTCAAAGACCGCGTATCAGCCGTGACCGAAACCGTCCGCGAAGAGCGC
>DAONGM010000022.1:0-14923 GCA_035404105.1 Pontiellaceae bacterium | reverse complement strand
ATGAAAACGATCATCTACTGGTTTTCCGGAACAGGGAATTCACTGGCGGCGGCCAAAACGCTGGCGAAGCAGTGCGGCGACACCGAATTGATTCCGATGGCGAAAGCTCTCAGGAATCCGCCGGCATCCGCCGAACGCATCGGGCTGGTGTTTCCGGTTTATGCATTCTGTCCGCCGGCGCTGGTAGCGAGGTTTGTTGAAAAACTGAATGCAGCGCCGGGCGCCTATATTTTTGCAGTTGTTACGTATGCGGGCACTCCCGGCGGCACGCTGGCGGTTTTGCGGAAACTTCTGAAAAAACGCGGTCTTGATCTGGCCTCCAGCTGGGGCGTCAAGATGCCGGAGAACTATCCGCCGTTCGGAGGTGCGCCCTCGCCGGAAAAACAACAGGCTGTTAATGACGTTGCGGCTGAACGGATAAAGAAGATCGCCGCAGAACTTCAGATGTCACCGCGCGGCCGGCATGATGAGATTAAGACGTTCTGGAAAATTGTCAGCTGGCTGATCTATCCGTTATTCCGGAAAAGAGCGGCGCGTGCCGACCGGTTTTTCCGCGCCGATGAGAAGTGCAACGGGTGCTGCATTTGCGCGCAGGTTTGTCCGGTGAATAACGTGGCGATGCTGGACGGTCATCCGTCGTGGCTGGGGCATTGCGAGCAGTGTTACGCCTGTTTCCACTGGTGTCCGCAGAAGGCTGTGCAATACGGGCGTTCAGCAAAACAGCATCGCTATCATCATCCCGCCGTTGAACTTTCAGACCTTTTCTGAGGTAGGGCTCGATCGCCGAGCGAGCCGCTGTCCCTGTGTTCAGTTGAAGGACGGACGCCTCGGCGATGCGTCCCTACCTTTTCGGCGGAACCATCGCCATAATATCGGCGGCGGGCCGTTCACTGCGGATGAGCTGGGCCATGGTGCGCATGTACGGGTCGATGTGGTGCAGGAACATTTTGTACCCTTCGCACAGCCAGTTGAGTCCCGGCTCGCCGGTCGGGGTGGTGATGAAGCGGTGTTTCGGGCATTCGCCGTGGCAGATAAACATGACATCGCATTTGCGGCACCACTCGGGAAGTTTGTCGGCTTTGTCGCTGCCGAATTTTTTCTGCTTCTCGGAATGAACCAGTTCGGTCATCGGTGTCTGGAGGATGTTGCCGAGCAGGAAGTCGGGATAGACGAAGTGGTCGCAGGCGTATATATCGCCGGTGTGTTCAATAATCATGGCGCTGCCGCAGCGCTCGGCAAAGACACAGAGCGGCGGCGGCATGTCCATCCAGCCGTTGAGCATGACGTCGAAGATCTGCACAAAAACATTACCGACGTCGCGCCGGACCCACTCGTCAAAGATATCGATCAGAAACTGTCCGTACTGCTGCGGCTGGACGGTCCACGGCGTAACCCGCGGGTCGTCGTCCGCGGCGGCCAGGTCGGGCGGCAGGGCGAGTTTGAGGCCGAGCTGCGCCGCCTGATCGTCGGGTTTGCGTTCGATGATGGGAATGAACTGTAAGAAGGTGCTGCCGGTGCTTTTCAGGAAGTCGTAAATTTCCAGCGCGTACTGTGCGTTCTGCCGGGTGACGCAGGTCAGGGTGTTGAAGTCGACCCGGTGCGCCTTCATCAGCTTGAGCGCTTTTATGACGCGGTCAAAGGTCGGCTGGCCGCCGCGGTCGATGCGGAATTTATCGTGGATGTGGCGCGGGCCGTCGAGACTGAGACCGATGAGGAATTTTTCCCGCGCCAGAAATTTGCACCACTCGTTGTCGATGAGGGTTCCGTTGGTCTGGAAAGAGTTCTGAACGGGGCGGCCGGCGGAGTATTTTTTCTGGAGCTGAACGGCTTTCCGGAAGAATTCGACGCCCATCAGCGTCGGTTCGCCGCCCTGCCAGGCGAAGAGAATCTCCGGCGTGTTCTGCGATTCGCAGTACTGCTTGATATAGGCTTCCAGTACCTCGTCGTTCATCCGGTGGATTTTCTGCTCTTTGAAGAAAACCTCTTTTTCCAGATAAAAGCAGTATTTGCAGGCGAGGTTGCAGTCCGGGCCCGCCGGTTTAGCCATCAGATGAAAGGGAGTCTTTTTGTTGAGCATGACCCGTGAAGTATGCCGCTTGCGCCGGTGCCGTTCAAGGTTGCAAAGCGCAAATTAAAGGCCGAACCGTTTAACCGGCAGGTCGCGCAGCTGCAGCGGACGGTTTTTCCGGCTGCGGATTCGCCCGCCCAGCAGCAGGAAGATCTGGGCCGCCAGGAAGGCGTCGCCTTCAGCAGTATGCCGCGCAACGACCGGCAGGTTGAGCTGCGAGCAGACTTCATCGAGCGACGGCGGGTGCTGGTTGGCATAGCCGGTCTGGTGGAAGGCGATCAGTTCGCTCATCGCCATCGCGGCGGTGTCGATGAGCCGGTTGCGGAATTTCGTTTTAAAATGGCGCAGCATGGCGGCGTTGAGCATGGCGGCGTCGAAGCGGATGTGATGGCCGACGACGACGGCGCCGGTCAGCAGCGGCAGCAGCTCCTCCAGAACTTTGCGTTCCTGGGTGCCTTCGCGGGTTTCGCTCGGCAGAATGCCGTGAATGGCGGTGGCGGAGGTCGGCGTCATGCCGGACTGGAAAACGATCCATTTGCGGCTCCGGGCGATGTCGATCTGCCCGTCAATAATCTCAAAGAGTGCGATGGAGAGGATCCGGTCGGTGGCGACATCGAAACCGCTGGTTTCCGTATCCAGGACCACAAAGCGCATTTTTTTGACAGGTTCCTGCCGGGAGAGTTTGCTTTTAACCGCGGCAAGGTAGCTCTCAATCAGCGGGCTCTGAGGTTTGTGGAAGAACGGGATCATAGGTTGCGTGCATCCGGCTGAAATCTGATGCGGACGGATTCCTGCACCATCCGCTGAACGTCGAAGACATTGACCAGCTGTCCGCGCTGCAGCTGGGTCAATGTGGCCGGGTCGATGAACCGGCCGGCATCGCCGCGCTGCAGGCCGGTGAGGGTGCGGATGCGCAGCAGCAGGTCGTAGCCCTCGCGGGCCAGTCCGGCCAGCTCCGCCATGTCCGGACGGGCGGAGGCCAGCTCCAGCCAGCGGCCGCCGGTGGAGTGGTGCTGCCGGAGGTCGTAGTGCAGGGCGAACAGCCGGGCGGCGTCGCGCAGCGGGGTCAGGCCGCGCGACTTGATATCAAACTCGCCTTCGTTGCCGCCTTTTTTCTCCACCACGAATTTTCCGAAAAAATTCAGCGGCGGCGGCGTGGCCACAATCAGTTCCGCCATACGTTTTTTGATCATCTCGTTTCCGCCGACGGCTTTGAAAACGGTCTGGCGGACGGAGTCGCTGAGGGTCCGGCTTCCGGCAACGTGGCGCAGATCGTACAGAATCATGGCTCTCAGTAGCTGGGCTCCGTCGGCCAGCATGTCCACATTTCCAAGCTCCTCAATCCACTCGGTATCGGTTTTGCACCAGTTGGGATTCGAGGCCATCACGCCGCCCTGACAGCGGGAAAATCCGGCATCGACCATCCTGCTGATGACGCGGCTGGCCAGCTGCAGGAAAAAGCGGCGGTTTTTTTCATCCTGCTGCGGATTGCCGGAGGAGGCGAAAATCAGCGCGTTGTCCATGTCGGTGCGAAGAACCTGCTCGCGCCGTCCGTCGCTGCCGACGGCAATCCAGGCCCACGGCACATCAAGAAGCGCGATTCCTTCATCCGTCATTTCGGCCAGCGAAATCGTAATCAGCTGGTTGACGAGTTCGTCGTAGAGCTCGGCGCTGATTTCGCCGAGCAGCAGGCCGGAGATGCCGGCTTCGAGATAGGTCTGGGCCATTTTCCCGATGTCGTCGCAGATCTCGCGGAACCGTGCCGGTGAATGGGCGAGCCGGATTTCATGGATGAATCCTGCCGGGTGGCGTCCGCTTTGCACCAGCAGGTCTTTCTGGGTACAGACGTCAAGTGCCGCCGTATGGGCGGTGCCGTCTTCCGTCACGCAGACCTGTCCGATACGCTTGCGCAGCATGATCAGCGCGGCGGCGGTCGTGCTGGAGTTTGTGGCCACGGTGACGACCGGCCCGGACATGACGCTCGAAACCGGAAGAGAGCTGTCTTTTCCTCTGACGATTACCTCTTTAACCAGATCGCTGCCGGTGACAATACCCAGCGGGCGGCGCTCGCTGTCGGTAATCAGAATCGAAGGCACCCGTTTGGCGGCCATCAGGGCGGCGGCTTCGCGGATCGGCGTTTCAGGGCGGCAGTACAGCAGGCGTTCCGGCGGGCGCAGAGTGATCGTGTGTGCGCCTTTCAGGTGAGCTTCCAGAATGTTGGCGCCGCCGCCGGTCGCTTCCAGTCCGTAGTCGGGAAGTGAGCGTCCTACGCGGGTTCCCCAGAAAAGGTGGCGACGGACATAATAGCGGGCCTGATCGTTGGTGCTGAGCAGTTCGCGGACCAGCGGCCATGCCAGCGCGTAGAGGATGGAGTCTTCCGCCGCCAGCGCTGTCACGCGGTACGGCTCGCCTTCGTGCAGCGCCGACAGCCCGAGAATATCGCCGACGTCGCGCACGTCGATCAGTTCGCTGCGGTCGCCGGTCTGGCAGTAATATTCGACCCGTCCGCGGGCGAGGAACAGAACTTCGTCGCCCGGCGGATCGCCCTGTTTCCAGACTGGGTCGCCTTTTGTCACGACCTGTACTTTTGCAACGCGGGCCAGTTCAAGAACGGTCGCCTCCTCGAACATTGAAAAAGGCGGAAACTGCCTCAAGGCGTTGGCAATGCGGTCTGGAATGAGATTTTGAGTGTTCATAAATCGGGCGTATTATGAAGAGGCGGACAGAATTGCGTCCAGCCATTCTTCTTTCTTCTTCTGCAGCATCGGACTGGGATGTGCAGTCAGAACCGGATCGTTACCGGCGGGTACGGTGATGATCTTTTCGCCGGAGATCCGGCTCAGGCACTGCTTCGCCAGCGGAATCAAACCGGCATCCTGACCCCAGCCGATAATAAAGGACGCGGCGGGTTTGCGGCGCAGCATGGTTTCACGCTCGGCCGTCCGGGCGTCACAGAACAGGCTGTGCGCTTCGCCGCCGGGCAGGGCGGCCAGCTTCTGCGTCCGGGCGATAAAGCTCGGACTTTTCGGGTCGCGCAGGTCGGAGATGTTCAGTACGCGGACGTGCGTCCACCCTTTGGAAACCATGATGCGCATAATCTGATACTGCGTATTGTCCGGTTGAGTCAGCACCAGCGGTTTCTGAAATCCGGCCGGCAGCGGCATCGTCAGCAGACTGTCCGTGTTGCCATCTTCAATCGGACGCGACGAACCGGGGTTCATCATAATGACGACGGCGTCCGGCAGATTCCGCGCCGAGCCGGAATTGCTGAAAAGGTCGTTCGGATCAGTTCCGGCACCGACGGTTTCGCGAGGCAGAGAAGTAATTTCCAGCACGCTGCGGCAGAGTTGAGGTTCAGCACCTTTGACGTGCAGGCGGTAGAAATGTCCGTAACACCGGAAGGTTTTCTTCAGTTCGGCGGCGTAGGTAAATGCGGTCATAGGGCGGATTTAACCATTAAAATCCCGAACGGTGCGAAAACAAATTTTCCATTCGTCCGGAAATCCGTTCTGTCTGCAGGCTCTGAAAAGGCTGTTTGTTACTGGCCGGCATAAACAGATAAAAAATTGTAACCAGCGAAAACTGTACAGCTCGCCGGTATATCTGGTAGCGTCACCGGCTGTATAATCGATTCCGGCAGCGCAGTGGATACGGAACCGGTTTGAGTGCCGTTTATTTTTACTGAATCACTAATGTAGGAAATTAAAAATCGCGGGAAAGGAACTGGATATGGCGCAGATCAGTTTGGGGTGGTTGGACTATTCGATAATGGCCATTTATGTGGGGTTTGTGATCGGGATCGGTTACGCCCTGAAGAAGTACATGAAGTCCAGTTCGGACTATTTTCTCTCCGGCCGCTCGATCCCGGCCTGGATCACCGGTCTGGCGTTCATGTCCGCCAATCTCGGGGCGCTGGAACTGGTCGGTATGGCCGCCAGCGGCGCAAAGTACGGTATGGCGACCTGCCATTTCTACTGGCTCGGTGCGATTCCCGCGATGGTGTTTCTCGCCGTTTTCATGATGCCGTTTTACTACGGCTCCAAAGCGCGGTCGGTGCCGGAATATCTCAAGATGCGCTTTGACGAACGGACGCGCTGCTTCAACTCCCTGACTTTCGCGGTGATGACCGTTTTCGCCTCCGGTATTTCGATGAATGCTCTGGCGAAGCTGCTCAGCTCGCTGCTCAACTTCAAGATGTCCTTTGCCATTGGCCCGTTTGTTCTGACGGACTACGACGCCTATCTCTGGATCTGCTCCGGCGTGGTATTGCTCTATGTGCTCAAAGGCGGACTCACCTCCGCGATCTATACAGAAGTTCTCCAGTTCTTCATGATCGTGATGGGCTTTGCTCCGGTGGTCTATCTCGGCCTTAAAGATGTCGGCGGCTGGGATACGATGACGCATGCGCTGAGCAGCGTAGCACAGAATCCGGCCAGTCTGAATATCAAGGAGGCGGGCACGACCTATGCATCCAACGCCTGGACCAGCGTCTGTCAGCCGCTGATCAGCGGCGCATCCGGCAATCCGATGGGTGTGGATATTTTCGCCATGATGTTCGGTCTCTGCTTTGTACTCGGGTTCGGGTACTGGTGTACCAACTTCCTCGTCATTCAGCGCGCCATGGCCGCCAAGAACATGACGTCCGCCCGCCGGACGCCGCTGATCGCCGCCGTGCCGAAAATGTTTCTGCCGCTGCTGGTGATCCTGCCCGGTATGATCGCCGCTTCGCTGGCCTTCACCGCCAAAGACGGCTATCGCCTGCCGCCGGTGCTGATTAAGAGTGAGGCTTCGGCGGTTGCCGCCGTGCAGGTCGTACAGACGGCCACGCTGGATCAGCCGGCTGCTGTGACGGCGGTCAAAAAAGCCATCGGCCTCAAAATGGACGATGTCAAAGTGGCCGCATTGCTGACAGCTCAGGCAGCCCGGCCGCTGCCGGAAACTGAAATCCGCGCCCGTCTGCAGGATGCGGTTGCAGAGAATGACTACGACGGCGTGATCCTTTCGCTGGTGAAAAAATACTGCCCGATGGGTCTGCTGGGACTGGCGCTGACCGCGCTGCTGGCCTCCTTCATGTCCGGTATGGCCGGTAACGTCACCGCGTTCAACACCGTCTGGACCTACGACCTCTATCAGGCCTACATTGCCAAAGATAAGAGCGATGCGCATTACATGACCATGGGCCGCTGCATCACCGTGATCGGCATTCTGCTCAGTATCGCCTGCGCCTATTTTGCGCGGAACTATTCCAACGCGATGGACGTGATTCAGCTGGTGTTCGGATTTGTCAACGCGCCGCTCTTCGCCACGTTCCTGCTGGGCATGTTCTGGAAACGCACCACCAGCCACGGCGCCTTCTTCGGTCTGGTCGGCGGTACGCTCACCTCGGCGCTGTTCCATGCCTGCACTCTGCCGGCCGGCTGCGTACCGGGCATCAAGGGCGGCTATCTGGCCGCTGTGAAATATTTCCCCAGCGAAATGGCCCAGAACTTCTGGCTGGCCAGCTTTGCCTTCCTGGCCTGTTTTGCGCTTACCGTCGTCATTTCACTGATGACGAAACGCACAAAGAACGATACCGAACTGACCGGGCTGGTCTATTCGCTGACGCCGAAGCTCAAAGACGGAGACGAAAAGTGGTATCTGCGTCCGGCGGTGCTGGGAACCGTTCTGCTGGCTGTTTGCATCGTACTGAACATTATTTTCTTCTAAGGAAAGGAACACAGTCATGGGTCTTGATCTTCGCTGGCCGATAGGCCTTATGTTCTCACTGGTGGGCGCGCTGTTGCTTGTGAACGGACTGCTTACCGGTCCCAGTGCCAAAGCATTGGGCATTAATGTAAACCTGTGGTGGGGTCTGGTTCTGCTGGTGTTCGGGCTGCTGATGGCCTTTTCCGCCTGGCGCAGTCGCCGCAACTGACCTGCGCTGCATCAGTTTTAGCCGTCGCGGCGGGAAACCGCCGCCGGCTTTGCCGGCAGCGCCCCGCTCCTTACGGTGAAGCAAAAGGTTGCAGGACCGTTTCAATCGCGCCGCCCGGAGTGATGCCGGCACAGAGCGCGGCGAAAATTTCCGGCGAACTGGCGCAGGCGTCGCGCCCGTAGATGCCGCGGGTGCCGTACGCCTTAAATGCTTTCATGGATTAAACAACGGCGATAGCGTCGATTTCAACCAGCACGTCTTTGGGAAGCCGGGCGGCCTGCACCGTTGAGCGCGCGGGCGGCGTTCCGGTAAAAGCTTCGGCATAGATCGCATTCATGGCCGGGAAGTCGTTCATGTCTTTCAGGAAGACGGTGGTTTTCACGACGTTCGAAAAATCCGCGCCGCCAGCTTTCAGTACAGCGCTTAAATTTGCCAGAACCTGCAGCGTCTGGGCATTGATTCCGTCCGGAATTGCGCCGGTGGCGGGATTCAGCGGAATCTGGCCGGAACAGTAGAGTGTGCCGCCGGCTTTGACGGCCTGGGAATAAGGGCCGACCGGTTCAGGGGCATCTGACGTGCGGATGATTTCTTTTTTCATGAGGTCTTTTTACCTGCCCGGGATGAATCCGTCGAGCCGTTTGACTAAACCCGACCATTCCGGTTTCTTTTGTTGACGCATACCGGTATGGGGTATATTAAAGCGGTATGAAAACGACGGAACAGGTAGTCACGCACGAGGAAACTCTCAACCGGCTGTCGCGGATTGCCGGCCAGGTGCAGGGCGTCCGGAAGATGGTCGAAGAAAAAAAATACTGCATCGACATCGTCACTCAGATCCAGGCTGTCCGCTCCGCGCTGCGCTCGGTGGAAATGCAGATTCTCAAAAAACACATGCATCACTGCGTCAGCGACGCCTTTGCATCCGGTTCGCCGAAAGACGCCGATGAAAAAATGGATGAACTGCTGCGCGTGATGAAGAAACAATACTGAAAAGGAGGGGGCCATGAAGAAAAGCATACTGGTTGCAATGTTATTGGGTGTCGTGGCGTCTGTGTTCGCCGCACCTCAGACGACCTGCCCGGTGCTGGGCGGGCCGGTTGATCACAAGTTGTACGCAGATGTAAACGGTTACCGCATTTACGTTTGCTGCGGCGGATGTATCGCTGCGGTGAAGGCCGATCCGGCTAAATACATCGAGAAGATGAAAGCCGCCGGCGTGGAACTTGAAAAAACGCCGGTGAAATGAAGCGCGTTCTGATCAGCCTGCTGCTCGTGACGGCCGTTCCGCTGTACGCGGAGCGGCCGGCGGAGGGCGGCGCGTCGTTAACGCTCGATCAGGCCGTATCGCTGGCGATTCGCGACAACGCCCGGCTGCGCAGTCTGCACGCGAAAACGCGGGCGATGCAGGAGCGGCCCGCGCAGGCCGGCGCGCTGCCCAATCCGATGTTCACCTACAGCGGCATGGATCTGGCGGACCGCGGCAGCTGGCCGGACAGCGGCGAAAAGCGCTATATGCTGCAGCAGGAGTTTCCGTGGTTCGGCAAGCGGGCGCTGCGCGCAGAGATCGCCGGGAAGGACGCCGAGACGATGCAGCGCGAATTCGATGCGGCGGCGCGCGAGGTGGTGATGACGGTGAAGGAAACCTATTACGATCTCTATGCCACCCGGCGGGTGATGGAGATTACACGCGAGGAAGAAGCCGTTTTGCAGCGCATTCTGAAGGTTGCCGAGACGATGTACTCCACCGGCAGCCGTTCGCAAACCGACGCGATCAAAGCGCAAACGGAAGTGACGCTGCTGAAGCAGAAGATGCTGGAGCTGCAGTCGCAGGAGAACCTGCTCCAGGCCCGGCTGAATACGCTGCTTGGCCGGCGGCCCGACAATCTGCTGGAGCTGGCCGCAAAGCCGCCGGAAGTCGCCGGGCCGGAACCGGTGCATACACTTTTTGCGCGGGCGGCGGAAAACCGTCCTGAAATTCTCGGCGCCCAGGCGCAGGTCGAGCGCTATGCGCTGGAGCAGCGGCTCATGCAGAAAGACTACCTGCCGGACTATAAGCTCGGTCTGGAATACCGCAGCCTGCGCAAGGAGGATGACATGCTGATGTTCACCGTCAGCGTCGAACTGCCGATCTGGCAGTCGAAATACCGCGCCGGCGTCCGGGAAGCGGCCGAAATGCAGGTGTACAGTCAGGCGGCCCGCGAAGCCGCCGCACAGCAGAGCTCGTTCGATGTGCAGGATGCCGCCTTCAAACTGCAAACGGCGCGGCGGACGCTGGAGCTTTACCGCACGGAACTGATTCCGCAGGCCGAAGCGCGCTTCAGCGCCAGCGAGGCCGGATACCGCACCGGCAAAACCGATTTCATGGATCTGCTCGAAAGCGAACGCTTTCTGCTCAACGCAAAAACCATGTCCGCGATGATGGAAAGCACCGTGGGCATGCAGGCCGCCCGGCTGGAACGCGCTACCGGAGCCGCGCTGCCTGCAGAAGGAAAATAACATGAAGAAGCCTCTGTTCATCCTGGCGGCTCTGCTGATCGGCGGGGCCGCGGCGGTTCTGCCGCCGGCGGGCTGCGGCCGAAACAGCGCCGGGCATCCGGCCGGTAAAACGATCCAATACCACTGCCCGATGCACCCGGCGGTGGTTTCCGATCAACCCGGCGACTGTCCGATCTGCGGCATGAAGCTTGTGCTGATGGAACAGGAAAAACAGCCGGGCGCAGCCGCCGCGCCGTCCGTTCCGGGGCTGACGGCGGTGTCGATTCTGCCGGAGGCCCGGCAGCGAATGGGTCTTGTGCTGGGAACGGTTGAGAGGCGCATGCTGACGCGCAATATCCGGACTTCCGCGCGGATCGTCGCGGACGAAACGCGGCTCTTCCGGGTGACGACCAAGGTCGAAGGCTGGGTGGATAAACTTTTTGTTGCGACCACCGGCCAGGCGGTGCGACCGGGCGATCCGCTGCTGACCATTTACAGTCCGCAGCTGGTGTCCGCTCAGCAGGAATACCTCAGCGCCGTGCAATCCGCCGGCTGGCTGAAGGACTCCGCCCGCCAGCGGCTCCGGCTCTGGGACGTGAGCGATGAACAGATTGACCGGCTGGAAAAAACGGGGCAGGTGGAAAAGACGCTGACGCTCTATGCGCCGTCGGGCGGGTTTGTGACGGAAAAAACTGTGCTGGCGGGGCAGAAGATTCTGCCGGGCGATCCGCTCCTGGTCGTGGCCGATCTTTCAGTGGTCTGGGGCGATGCCGATATTTATGAATCCGACCTGCCGTATGTTCAGGTCGGCATGCCGATGGAGCTCGCGCTGCCGTACTGGCCCGGAAAGACCTTCAGCGGCAAGGTGAGTTTTGTATCGCCGGTGCTCGACCGGGAAACGCGGACGCTCAAGATCCGGCTGGAAATTCCGAATCCTGACGCGCTGTTGAAGTTGGAGATGTACGGCGACGCCGTACTCCGCTTTTCTCTGGGCGAAAAGCTGACCGCGCCGGAATCGGCCATCATGAAAACCGGCGAGCGGACCTATGCTTTCCGCGACGACGGGGCCGGAAAGCTGGTTCCGGTCGAAGTGAAAACCGGCGTGCGCAGCGACGGTTATTATGAAGTTCTTGCCGGACTGAACGAGGGCGACCGCGTTGTCACCGCCGCGAATTTTCTGGTGGATTCGGAATCGTCGATGCGCGCGGCGCTCGACGCGCTGTCGGGAAAATAATCATGATCAGAAACCTCATCGGGTTCAGCGCGAGGAACCGCTGGCTGGTCGTTCTGCTGACGGCGGCGGCCGTCGCGTATGCCCTCTTCACGATGAAGCACATCCGGCTGGATGCGATTCCGGATCTGAGCGACACGCAGGTGATTATTTACACCAAGTGGGACCGCAGCCCGGACATCATGGAAGATCAGGTGACCTATCCGATCATCTCCGCGCTGCTCGGCGCGCCGAAGGTCAAAGCCGTGCGCGGGTTCAGCGACTTCGGATTTTCCTATGTGTACGTCATCTTTGAGGACGGCACCGATATTTACTGGGCGCGCAGCCGCGTGGTTGAATATCTGTCGAAGATCCAGGGCAACCTGCCGTCCGGCGTGACGCCGGAACTCGGCCCGGACGCCACCGGCGTCGGCTGGGTGTTTCAATATGCGCTGGTTGATAAGTCCGGCCAGCACAACCTCGCGGAACTGCGGACGTTTCAGGACTGGAATCTGCGTTACGCGTTGCAAAGCGTTCCCGGCGTCGCCGAGGTGGCGGGCGTCGGCGGATTCCAAAAGCAGTATCAGGTCACCGTCGACCCCAACCGGCTCCAGAATTACGGGCTGTCGCTGATGGAGCTGACGGAGGCGATCCGCAGCAGCAATAATGAAATCGGCGGGCGGCTGGTCGAGTGGAACGGACGGGAATACATGGTGCGCGGCCGCGGCTATGTAAAGTCCACGGATGACCTGGGCCGGGTCGTCGTCAAAACGAACGCGCAGGGTACGCCGGTGCTGCTGCGCGATGTTGCCGATATCACGCTCGGCCCGCAGATCCGCCGCGGGCTGGCCGACCTGAATGGGAACGGCGACGCGGTCGGCGGAATCGTTGTTATGCGTCACGGCGAAAACGCCATGAACGTGATCAAGCGGGTGAAATCCAAGCTGGAAGAGCTCAAGCCGTCGCTGCCGCCGGGCGTCGAAGTGGTCACCACCTACGACCGCTCCGAGCTGATCGGTAAATCCATCGACAACCTGAAGTCGGAACTGCTGATGGAAATGCTGATCGTCAGTCTGGTGATCCTGTTTTTCCTGCGGCACATTCCGTCGGCCATCGTGCCGATCCTCACGATTCCGGCATCGGTCTGCCTCGCGTTCATCCCGATGTATTTTCTGGGCATCAGCTCGAACATCATGAGTCTGGCGGGGATCGCGATTTCCATCGGCGTTCTGGTGGACGGCGCGATTGTGGAGGTCGAAAACGCCTATAAGAAACTGGAGCGCTGGCAGGAAGGCGGCCGCGTCGGGGATTTCCATAAAATCCGGCTCGAAGCGCTGATGGAAGTCGGCCCGTCGGTTTTCTTTTCGCTGCTGGTGATCGCCGTGGCGTTTCTGCCGGTCTTTACGCTGGTCGATCAGGAGGGGCGGCTGTTCAAACCGCTGGCCTACACCAAGACGCTGGCCATCGCGATTGCGGCGCTGCTGGCCGTCACGCTCGACCCGGCGGTCCGGATGCTCTTCACCCGCATGGAGCCGTTCAAACTGAAGTCGCGCGGACTTTCCAAACTGCTGACGACTCTGTTTGTCGGCAAATATTATCCGGAAGAGCAGCATCCGGTGAGCCGCGTGCTGTTCGCGCTCTACGAACGGCCCTGCCGCTGGGTGCTGCGCAATCCGAAAAAAGTCATCGCGCTGTCGGCGCTGATCGTTGCGACCACCGTGCCGGTTTATCTGAAACTCGGACACGAATTTATGCCGCCGCTGAACGAAGGCGTCATCCTTTACATGCCGACGACCCTGCCGGGCATTTCGGTGACGGAAGCCCAGCGGCTGCTGGAAACGCAGGACCGGATTTTGAAATCGTTCCCGGAAGTCGTCTCGGTGTTCGGCAAGGCGGGCCGAGCCGATACCTCCACTGATCCGGCACCGTTCTCTATGATGGAAACCACCGTCGTGCTGAAGCCGGCCGCCGAGTGGCGCGCCAAGGAGCGCTGGTATTCTTCGAAGTGGACGCCGAAGTTCGTGCGGTCGGTGCTCGGCCATATCTGGCCGGAACATGTTTCGTGGGAAGAACTGGTCAATGAAATGGACGGCGCTTTGCAGATTCCCGGCAGTATCAACGCCTGGACGATGCCGATCAAAGGCCGCATCGATATGCTCTCCACCGGCGTGCGGACGCCGATCGGCATCAAAATCTTCGGCGCGGATCTGGCCGAGATCGAACGGCTCGGCAAGCAGATTGAAGGCACGCTGCGGAAGGTTCCCGGCACCCGCAGTATTTATGCGGAGCGCGCTTCCGGCGGTTTCTTCGTCGATTTCGTGCCGAAGCGCGAAGCGCTGGCCCGCTACGGCTTGACCGTCAACGACGTTCAAAACGTCATCATGACCGCCGTCGGCGGCGAAAATATTTCGACCACCATCGAAGGGCGCGAACGGTACTCGATCAACCTGCGCTATCCGCGCGACCTGCGGGCCAACATGGATCAGCTCGAACGGATTCTGGTGACGACCGCGAAGGGCGTGCAGGTTCCGATGTCTGAAGTCGCCGACATTTCGCTGGTCAACGGCCCGGCGATGATCCGCGACGAAAACGGCATGCTGGCCGGATACGTTTATGTGGACATCACCGGCCGCGACGTCGGCGGCTATGTCGCCGAAGCCAAGCAGGTCGTGGCGAAAGAACTGAAACTGCCGACCGGCTATTCGCTGACGTGGAGCGGCCAGTACGAAAACATGATCCGCGTCCAGGAGCGGCTGAAAGTCGTGCTGCCGCTCACCGTTCTGCTGATCTTCCTGCTGCTCTACATGAACACGAAGTCCGTTTTCAAAGCGTCGGTCGTCATGCTGGCCGTGCCGTTCTCTATGGTCGGCGCGGTCTGGCTGATGTATCTGCTCGGCTACAACATCTCCATCGCCGCATGGGTCGGCATGATTGCGCTGATGGGGCTCGACGCCGAAACCGGCGTCTTCATGCTGCTGTTCCTCGACCTGTCGTACGAGGACGCAAAGAAGAACGGCCTTCTGCGCAACATGGCCGACCTGCACGAAGCGATCATTCACGGCGCGGTTAAACGCATCCGCCCGAAACTGATGACGGTTGCCGCCGCCTCCATGGGTTTGATGCCGATTATGTGGTCCGTCGGAACCGGCGCCGATCTGATGAAGCGCGTCGCCGCCCCGATGGTCGGCGGACTCGCCACCTCATTTATCATGGAACTGCTGGTCTACCCGGCGATCTTCCTGCTCTGGCGCTCGCG
>DAONGM010000021.1:0-16650 GCA_035404105.1 Pontiellaceae bacterium | reverse complement strand
TTGCCGCGGCGCTGCTGACCGTTTTTCTTTTTGCAGGATTTAATGCGCTGCCGATGCGCAGTGCGGTGCGCGGACAGGACCGGGATTTTGCGCTGTCGGTCGGGCAGGCGGTAAATGAGGGTGACTATCTGGCGGCCTGGAGCGAATTTCCGGACATCCTGCCGTATTACGCCCGCCATCCGGTTGTTCTGATTAAAGACGTTGCTGATTTGAAGCCGGTCTTTGAGCGGCTGGCCGACGGACGGAATATCTATCTCGTAATTCCTCAGAAGGATCTTCCGATGCTGGCCCGGCTTTTTGAATTTTCGCAGCTGACGACGAAAGAAAATCAACGCAAGCCTGAGAGGACGCTGGCGTTTGTGAAGATTCTGAATGACCGTCGGTGAGCGGGACTGCTGATGAAAACCGTTTCGTACTATATAGAGCCGGCGCTGGAGCCGCAGTTTGCAGAATCGGGACTGGCTTCCTTTGAAGCCTTGATGCACAGCGGAACTGAAAAAATACAGCGGTTTGCTCTGAGTGACGGTTCCGCTTTCTACCTGAAGCGGGAGGAAGGTGAGCCCGTCTGGAAAAAGTGTGTTCCCATGTTTCTGCGCGGACTGCGTCCGCACTCCGGGCCGTTGCGTGAAGTGCGGCTGCTTCAGATGCTTCGCTCAAACGGATTCCTGGCAATGGAGCCGGTGGCGTGGGGCGAGCAGCGTTTACTGGGAGTTCCGTTGCGCGGTTTTCTGGTTGTCCGGGAAGTCAAGGGCGAGGAACTCGCAAAACTCTTTGACCGGTCGAATGGAACCGAACGACAGCAGCTGATGAAAGCGTTCGGACGGCTGGTCGGTCGGCTGCACGCCAAGGGATTTTTCCATCCGGTTCGCTTGAAAGATCTGATTTCTACCGCAGACGGGCTGGTTCTGATTGATCGCGAGACATCTAAGCCGTGGCGCTCGATGTTCTTTCCGCAGCAGTGCCGCGATTCGCTGGCCCGCGCCATCCGCCGGATGATTCGTGACGGACATCAAATCGGAGCCGGCAGCGCCTGCGCGTTTTTGCGCGGCTACCGGCGCGGAGTGGCCGAACGTTGGAAGATTTCACCTTGTGACCTGACGGCTCAGATCTGTTCGGCGTTGCGCTCCGAGATGGAGTCCTGATTCATTCAGACCTCGCGGCGTTTTTTGCGGCGGCGGGTGCGGGCGTCCATGAGCTTAAAGCGGTTGTGCATCCAGAACCACTGGTCGGGATAGGCGCGGATGGTTTGTTCAATGATCGTTTGATAGCGCTGGGTCAGCTTTTGAATCTGTTCTTCCTGCGCTGAGCCGTCATCGCTCCATTCAATCGGGTCGCCGACCAGCAGTTTGTATTGATTGCGTCCGGTTTTGATCATGAACGTTGGAACCACGACGGGATGAAACCGGATTTGGAGAACGGCGCAGGACGCGACGGCCAGTATTTCGCGGCCGAAAAACGCAACCTGAACACCTTCTTTTTTCCCGATTTTCTGGTCGATCAAAAAGGAAACGGTCTCGTTGCGTTTCAGCGCCTTGACGGTATTGATCATGGCGTTTTCTTTGTAAAAGACCTTATTGCCGTGGCGGGTTCTCAGCGGAACAATGACTTTTTCATCAATCAACCGGTTTGAGCCTTTCCGGGCGACGACATGTGATTCCAGTCCTGTCACGGCGCCGTAGGTTGCCAGCAGTTCCCAGTTTCCGAGATGCCCGGTCAAATGAATGATGCCGTTTTTGGCGGAGGCTTTGATCTTCCGGTATTTCTCAAGGTCGGCTCCGTCCACTCTGGAAATAATTTTTTCCGGCGTCAGCTTGCCGGCGATCAGCAGAAAGCTGTCGCCGGTAAACAGCGCCATGTTCTGGAAAGAGCGCCAGGCGATACCGAGCCGTTCGCCGGCCGTCTTTTCCGGAAAGGCGATTTCCAGGTTTTGAAGCGTCATGGAACGCCGCCGGAAACTGAGCAGGAAAAAGAGCGCTCCGAAAATACGGAAACAAAAGTTAATCAGTCCTTCCGGCAGGAGTTTCAGCAGAGCGATGAGCCCGCAAAGCAGCGCATATTCCGTTTTTTCCCTGACAGGATTCATCCGTTTCCAACCGGGGTCAGCAGATCGTTCAGGTAAAGCTGTGTGATCAGATCGCAGTCGAGGCGGTGGCCGGCTTTGTAGGAGGTGATTTCACCGACAAAGCGCGCATCAGGAATCAGCGCGATGGCCGCCAGCAGATCGAGAACACCGCGGTGCCAGACCGGTTCCAGCGATTTGCCGTTACGCACGAGGCGCGGCTGGTTGTGATAACGCGTTTTACGCGCAATCAGAATGTTCTGATCGGTGTAGCCGAGATTGCGGACGTCCGCGAAAATTTTGCCGATGGTTTTGCAGTAGAGCATTTTTCCGTACGGCGTGTTGGTGCGCGCCTCGGCGCCGGTCTGCATGTTGGTAAAGTTAACCGGGAACCGGATGCGCTGCTGGCCGATGGCGTTGGGGAAGCTGACTGCGGCATCGACAATCAGCTTCGGAACGGCCTCTCTGCCTTGATGCGGAGCCAGAGTCAGAAACTGCCCGTGATCCCAGCAGAGGGTGACCGGCTCTTTTACCGTTACATATTTCACCGGACGATTCACCGTCCGCCGCCCGGCCCGGTCCAGCGCTTCAATCAGATCGAGGCTTCCGCGCACAAAGAGCGGCGGATCGCCGGAATCGATTTTGATCATCAGGTTGTCGATATCCATGCCCATGCGCAGAGAGATAATGTGTTCAACCATACGCACATAGTTATGCGGGCCGCCGGCGCGCAGCACGATGTTGCTGACGATCGACCCTGTCGTCCAGACGTTGTCGATCGCTACGCGGATCGGCAGGGAAGCGGGCAAATCGGTCCGGTCCAGCCACCAGCCTTCGCGGTCGGTCGGCTCGAACGTAATGGTTGTGGTGGATTTGCCGGCAAACGTGCCCGGCCCGGAAATACTTACCGGTTCAGCAATGGTTTTCTGCTGGGTGCGGGGAGGGTGGCTCGGCTGATCCGTCAGATCAAGATCTGCCGGAATCCGGTTGAACTCCTCATACGCCTCGGAAAGTATTTTGCTGTTGCCCGCCAGCAGGCGGCCCGGGTTTTTTATCATATGCCTGTAATCCGTGGTTAGATCTGAAATTTCGTGGTCTAAAATACGAAAGCCGCTATAGTGTTGCGAGTTCCAAACGGTGAAAAATAGTGAGCATGAAAAAAGATCATTTGTATCCGCTTTATTCCATCCTTCTTCTTTTTGTGGTTGCGCCTGTGCCGGCGATGCTGGCGGCTCCGTGGGTTTACCGGCTTCTTCAGAATTTTGCCGAAGAAGATTCCCTGCTCGATGCTCCGTTTTACCGCGTTACCTCCCGCCTTGCCTTGCTGACGGTGATTCTGCTCCTGCCGCTCGCCTGCCGCCTCAGCGGATTTAAATCCCGGGCCGACTACGGACTCGCAAAGTCCTCCAATCGTAAATTCCTGCTTTATCTCGGTGCCGGCCTGGGCGCGGCCAGCATGCTTGTCGCCTATCTGCCCGGTGCGCTGCTGGGAGTTTTTGCCTGGGACGGCGATGAAAAAACCATCTGCCATCATCTTTGCAGCGTCGTCAAAATTCTGACCGGCGGCCTTTTTGTCGGTATATTCGAAGAAATCTTTTTCCGCGGATTCATTTTCGGAGCCTTGCGCAAAAGCCTGGGCGTGACTGCAGGCATTGTGATCGCAAGCTTTCTGTTTTCCATTGTCCACTTTATGAAGCCCCTCGATCCGCCCGTCACCACGGCGTGGAACTCCGGGTTTCTGCTGATCGGCCGTCTCTTTGCCCGTGCCGGCGACGCCTTCCTGCAGGAGTCCTGTACGCTTTTCTGCATGGGACTTGTGCTTTGCACTCTTTACCAGTGGCTCAAATCCGTTTACCTCCTCATCGGCCTGCACGCAGGCTGGGTCTGGGTAATGATGTTTTTCCGCCACTTCACCGATAACCAGAAAACCATGACGTGGCTCTATGGAACCAGCGACTGGATTTCCAGGTCCTGGATGGGCTCCGTCTTATCCATCATTTTTCTGGCTGCTGTACTGCTGACCCGCAACCGCTGGAAACAGCTGGCTGAAACCCCGAACAGTTGAATTTTATGGAACACCGCAGATTACTTCGTTCCGTCGGAACGGTCAGCTTCTTCACGATGCTGAGCCGTCTGCTGGGTCTGTTGCGCGAAACCGTCACCGCGGCCGCCTTCGGAACCAGCGCGGTCATGTCCGACTTCGTGGTCGCCTTCCGCATCCCGAACATGTTTCGCGCGCTGTTCGGTGAAGGCGCGCTCTCCTCCGCTTTTGTTCCGGTCTTTTCAGCGATCCGCGCAAAAGAAGGCGAACCGGCGGCCTGGCGCTTTGCCCGCCGCGTCATCACGCTGCTCGGCGCGGTATTGATTATCATTGTCGCGGTTGGTATCGGCATCACGTTTCTGCCGCCGCTTGTCGAAGCGTTCCGCAAAGGAACCCAGACTCTGCCGCTTTTGCGCATCATGCTTCCGTACCTCTTCTTCATCTGCCTGACGGCGCTGTCGCAGGGCGTCCTCAACAGCTTCGGAAAATTCGCGCTGGCGGCTTTTACGCCCTGTCTGCTGAACATCACCTGGATCGCGTTCGTCCTGTTTGTCTGCCCGCGGATGGGCGCGACACCGGAAGACCAGATCGCCGGGGTTGCGTTCGGCGTACTGGTTTCAGGCGCCGTGCAGCTGGCGGCGCAGCTTCCCGCCATGTACCGGCTCGGCTGGCGGCCGGGAGTTGATCTGAACGCGAAAGATCCGCAGGTTACCCGCTTCCTCGGACTCATGGGACCGTCGGCGCTCGGACAGTCCGTATCGCAGATCAACATGACCATCAACAGCATCATGGCGCGCTGGGCGACGCCGTGGGCCGCGGCCACCATGTACTTTGCCGAACGCCTGCTCTACTTCCCGCAAGGCATTCTTGCCACCGCCATGAGCACCGTGCTCCTGCCGGTCTTTTCCAACCATGCCGCCGTCGGCGAACACGAACATATTCGCTCAACCATCAACCGCGCGTTGCGCATGCTGCTGTTCGTCATGATTCCGGCGGCGGTCGGGCTGATGGCGCTCGCCCGTCCAGTCACTGAAATGCTTTTGGGGTGGGGCGCTTTTGACGTTGAGTCTGTCGATCGAACCGCGGCGGTACTGCGCGTTTATGCGCCGGGACTTTTCTTTTTCGGGCTGGCTAAAGTATTTGTTCCGGCCTTCTACGGACTGGGCGATACGCGTACGCCGTACCGCAACGGACTGCACAGCGTCGGCGTCAACTTTTCGCTCAACCTGATTTTCACGCTGACCCTACCGACTGAATATAAAGCGATGAGCCTTGCCGGTTCAGCCGTCGTCTCCGAAGCCTTCAACGGCATCACGCTCGGCTGGAAGCTGGGGCGGCGTATCGGCTCGCCCGGCTGGCTGTCCGTTCTGGCCGGCGCCGGCCGCGCGCTGATCGCTGCGGTCATTATGGGTGTGACGGTAAGCTTGGTTCACAGCTGGATTTTCCAATTCCTCGGCAACCATCTCGCCGCAAAACTCACGCAGTTTATCTCTGTCGGCGGCGCCATCGCCGTCGGTATGGCCGTCTACCTGCTCGCCTCCGTCCTGCTCTGCCGCCGCGAAGCCGCCCAGGTTTTTAACGCCATCCTGCGCCGGAAAGGATGAACTAAGGGAATTTTATGGAACTGATTATTATTGTGCTGATGCTGGCCGTAAACGCGTTATTCGCGGCGTATGAGATGGCTTTGGCGTCTGTGTCGCGGACGCGGCTGGAAGTTTTATTGCAGTCGAACCGGAGGGGGGCGCGGAGCGCGGTTCGGATGAAAGACCGGCTGGAGGCGAGTCTGGCGGTAATTCAGCTGGGCATTACGCTGGCCGGGGCGATTGCGGCGGCTACCGGCGGAGCGGGCGTGGATGAGTGGCTGACGCCGTGGTTTAAGCAGGTGTTCGGTGTGTCTGCGGGAACCGCCTCATTTCTGGCCTTGGTGAGTTTTGTGATTCCGCTGAGCGCGGTGACGATTGTCGCGGCGGAACTGGTTCCGAAGATGATCGGAATCAATAATAAGGAAGCGGTGGTGCTGGCGCTTTCCCCGGCGATGAATGTGGTTTCCCGCGTGTTTCATCCGATCGTTTTTGTTTTCGAAGCGGCTGTTAAAAAGCTGGTTCGGGTCGGGCAGGGCGGATTTTCGGGCGAGCGGACGGCGGAAGACCAGACGGGGCTTCTGGAGCTGCGGGCCGCGGCGGCTCTGGCGCGGGCAACGCGCATCATCGGGCCGATGGAAGAGCGTATTGTTATGTCGGCGGTTCAGCTGTCGTCCCGCACGGTGGCGGATGCAATGATTCCCGCGAAGGATATCGCGACGATTTCCGCCGGCGCGAGTCTGATCGATGCGCTGATCGCGGCGCATACGCACATGCACACGCGCTATCCGGTTTGCAGAGACGCAGATAATCCGCAGAGTATTGACGGCTATATCACCTTTAAAGATATCGTGACGGCGCTGAAAGTTGATCCGTCGGGGTCCGGTCTCGCAGGAATCATCCGGCCCATATCGCGCCTTGAGTCGAACATGACGCTGGCGAAAGCGCTGGCGGATATGATTCGCGACCGGGTTCACATCGCGCTGGTTATGGAGGGCTCGACGGTTCTTGGTCTGCTTACAATGGAGGACATTGTCGAAGAGCTCGTCGGTGACATTCGCGACGAATATGACCATTTGCCTGTCCATCTGCATTCGATCGGCGACGGATGGCTTGCCGGCGGCGGCGTGACGATTGAGATTCTGAAGAACGCGATCGGCGGGTCTGTTTTTCCGGATGCAGATGTGAAGCTTACGCTGGCCGAGTGGGCGGGCAGTCTGCGGGACAGCTCCGCGCAGTGCGGTGACGTGATTCAGGCCGGCGGTGTCGAGGTGCAGGTCCGTAAAGTCCGGCGGAACCGTGTTGTGGAGGCTGTGATCCGCAAGGCGGCCGAAAAGAATCCGTCCGCTTCGATGGCTACAGATACTGCGAAAGACCCGCAGTGAAGAAGTCGATGATGCTGATTTCGCCGGCGTCGTGAATTTCGGTTGAACGCTTCTGTCCGTCTTCAAGCAGCTCTTCTTTGACTTCGTGAACAATCTCCGGATTGTCGGTGAAGATGTTCAGTTCGTAGTTTTTATGCAGACTTAAGTCGTCGAAGTTCGCCGAGCCGAAGCAGGCCCACTGGTCGTAGACGGCGGCTTTGACGTGCGTCATTCCCGGATAAACAAAAACGCGCACGCCGTTGTCGAGCAGCCGTTTGACGGTCTGCTTATTCGCGGCGATTCCAATGTTGTGGTTGACGTCGCGCGGAATGGTGACGCGGACGTCGACGCCGCGTTTGCGTGCCGCGCAGAGCTGGTAAACGATGGATGAATTCCACAGGTACGGGTTTTCAAGGTAAATACATTGTTTTGCGTGTTCGATGGCTCGCAGCTGTCCTCTGTAGATGTAGGACTTCATCGGTGTGGTCGGTGTCAAATACAGTTCATTGGCTCCGGAATAGTCCGGCAGATGCGGTTCCGGCAGCTTGAACAGCGTGAAGGTTTCGCCGCCGGCAAGCGTCCACGATCGCTCAAAGCTGGTTTCGAGCGCGTTGATGACCGGGCCGGAGAGTTCGAACATGGCGTCGCGCCAATCATAGCGGTATTCGCGGCCGATGTTCATGCCGCCGAAATAGGCGATCCGGCGGTCGATGAGAATATATTTGGAATGTTCGGAGGTGAGCATCGTGTGGCAGGCGCGGCGCAGGTCGATGTCGGAATCTTTTTTGAGATAGTCGACCATGTCGCCTGCCTCATACACATAGTTGGTCGGCAGCGACGGCGCATCGGTTTCCCAGGCGAGGCGAGTTCCGAATGAGTCGTAGAGAATCCGGATGCTGATTTCGTGACTGCGGGCCTTGAGCAGATCGGCGGTTTGCTTGGCGACGTCGTCGTTGTCGAAGATGTAGGTTTTCAGATCAATGCGGTTGGTGGCTGCGCGGATGGATTCTTCAAACTGTGGGAAAAAGTTTTCACCGTTGAGCAGCAGGCGGGCGGTTCCCTGTGCGGGCGGACCGGTTTTCCTGCGGAGCCATTTGGCCATTACCCCGCGCTTCATCGGAGCCGGAGCCGGCTTTACTTCCGGAATGCCGCTCAGACTGAGCAGCGGGAAACTGACACATCGCCGCCAGACGGAGGCGGTTTCTTCGGTCCAGAAGGTTTTGACGCGCCAGCCGAATTCGGCGGTTCCGCTGAACGGGCGCCTGGCGACCTGTATCGTGTTGTCATAGGCAAGTTCCCGTTCGACGGTGGAGCAGCCTGTGTATAAGAACAGGGCGGAGCAGGCGATAATACAGTTGCAAAAGGATTTCACTCGCGGGACAGTAACAGGCTTTTCCTGACTTTCCAACGTTTGGAAAACGGGAAGGACGGATTCCGGTCTGTCAGGGCGGGAACCTGCCTGATTTTCGCCGCATCCGGGAAGGTTTATTTTTTCTGGAATTGGAGCTTGTACCGGTAAGGCGGGTCGGTATGATGGGCCGCTCTTAAAAATGAGCGAGTGCGAAACTATTTTACTGGACGCTCAGTTGGAGGCCGTGATAGATAGTCACGCTTTTCGCGCCGTAATAGGGAATGGACACCGGTTCACAGCCTATATTGCGGTGCGGGACCGGGAGAAAAAGTTTCCGGTGTGTGGCGATTTGGTGAAGGTGGCAATGTCGCCTTACGATATGAGTGTGGGGCAGATTATTATTTAGGTGAACTATGAAGGTTAAGGCATCGGTTAAGAAAATCAGCGCTGACGATATTATTGTCCGTCGTAAAGGGCGCGTTTATGTAATTAACAAACGCAACCCGCGTCACAAACAGCGTCAGGGTTAAAGAAGGAGCAGTTTCATTATGCCTCGCATACTTGGTGTTGATATTCCCGGAAAAAAGCGTCTCGAGTACGCATTAACTTATATCTACGGTCTCGGCCTGACCACTTCCCGCGAAGTGATCGCTAAAGCCGGTCTCGATCCGGCTAAAAAAGCCGACGAACTGACCGACGAAGATATTACCAAGCTCACCGCAGCGGTGCGCGAAGGTTATACCATCGAAGGCGATCTTCGCCGTGAAATCGGACAGAACATCCGCCGTCTGATTTCCATTAACTGCTACCGCGGCACCCGCCACCGCCGCGGCCTGCCGGTACGCGGTCAGCGCACGAAGACCAATGCCCGCACCCGTAAAGGCGCCCGCCGCACAGTCGGTGCAGTTCGCGGTAAAGAAGCCCGTTCGGCGGCCAAGACGACAGCTGCGCCGGCTGCTAAGAAGTAAATTTAACTAAGGATCCGATTCATGGCTGAAGAAACCAAACCTGTAGAAGAAGTTGTCGAAGTGGTGGAAGCCGCTGCCGAAGAAACCAAGAAGTCTGCAAAGCAGAAAGATATTTTTGCGCAGATTGAAGAGGCTCCTGCGGCGGACGACGGCAAACCGAAACGCCGCATGAAAGGCGCCAAGAACGTGCCGTACGGCATTGCTTTCATCAAGACCACTTTCAATAACTGCATCGTGTCGCTCACCGACATGAGAGGTCAGGTTGTTTCCTGGAGCAGCGCCGGGCGTTGCGGGTTCAAAGGTTCCCGTAAGAGCACCGCTTTTGCCGCCACTACCGTGGCGCAGGAAGCTGCACGCGCCGCGATTGCCCACGGAATGAACGAAGTGGAAGTCCGGGTGCAGGGGCCGGGTGCAGGCCGCGAGTCGGCTGTGCGCGCGATTCAGGCTGCCGGTCTTCGTGTTTCCGCTATTAAAGATACCACTCCGGTTCCGCACAACGGTTGCCGCCCGAGAAAACAGCGTCGCGTTTAAACGGACGGGATTAAGTACATAAACACCATATGAACCGGTTAATGCCCGGTTCTGGGAGGAGAATACAATGCCAATCAGACTAGGTCGTTTCGAAATGCCCAAGCGGGTCGTCAAAGACGAAGCCGCATCCACTGCCACCTACGGCAAATTCATCGCTGAACCGTTTGAAGCCGGCTATGGCCGCACAATCGGTAACTCGATGCGCCGCGTACTGCTTTCTTCGCTGGAAGGCACCGCGATTTCGTCCATTAAAATTCAGGGCGCTCCGCACGAATTCTGCAATCTGCCGGGTGTCGTTGAAGATGTGACCGATATCGTTCTTAACCTGAAAAAGGTTATTCTTAAGTCCTACACCCGTGAACCTCAGCGTCTGAAAATCAGCGTCAAAGGTCCGGGCGAAGTGACGGCTGGTGATATTCAGGTCAATGACAGCATTCAGGTGATCAATAAGGATCATCACATTGCTACTCTCGATACCAACGGAAAGTTTGAAGTCGAGCTCGAAACCCGTGTCGGTCGCGGTTACTGCCCGGCTGAAGGTAATAAGAAGGATGAGCAGGAAATCGGTGTTATTCCGATCGACTCTCTTTTCTCCCCGGTTTCGCGTGTGAAGTACGATGTCGAAAACTGCCGCGTCGGCCGCCGTACCGACTACGATAAACTTGTCATCGAAATCTGGACCGATGGCCGCGTGACGCCTGACGATGCGCTGACGATGTCTGCCGCGATCCTCCGTCACCACCTCGACATCTTCGTCAGCTATGACAAAGATCTGATTGAGTTCGAAGCCAGCGAAAAACAGATCGACATCGAAAAAGAAGATCTGCGCCGCAAGCTGAATATCAGCGTTAACGAAATTGAACTCAGCGTTCGTGCTGCCAACTGCCTCAACAACGCCAACATCACAACGGTTGGTGAACTGGCGCAGAAGACGGAAGCTGAAATGCTCAAGTACCGCAACTTCGGTAAGAAGTCGCTGAATGAGATCAAGCAGAAGATTCTGGATATGGGCCTGTCGCTCGGCATGACGTTTGATGCCGATCTGCTGAAGCCGCCGGTCAAAGATATTGAATAGTTTAGAAAACGAGGTTCCATCATGAGACATCTTAAGAAAACAGTTAAACTCGGCCGTACCGGCGCGCATCGCGATGCAATGCTTGCCAATCAGGTTTGCAGCCTGATTGCCGAACGCCGCATCAAAACTACGCTGGCTAAAGCCAAGGCGACCCGTTCGCTTGCCGAAAAAATGGTAACGCTCGGGAAGGCCGGTACGCTGGCCGCCCGCCGTCAGGCTCTTGCCACGATTCATCAGCCGGCACAGGTTAAAGTGCTGTTTGATGAAATTGCTCCCGGGTTTGCCGGTCGCTCCGGCGGCTATACACGGATTACCAAACTCGGCCCGCGGATGAGCGATGCGTCCGAAATGGTTATTCTGGAATGGGTGGAAGCTGCTGCACCGGTGGAAAGCGAAAAGTAAGTCCCAGCAGGAGAATCGCCATGAAAAAAGCCTCTTAAGCAACAGCTTAGGAGGCTTTTTAGTTTTTTGTTTTGAGTTTATTAATCTGGAAAGGATTCCGAAAAATGAGTCGCAGTGAGTTTATTGAGGCTGTAATCAGCAAAGCCAAAGCCAATCAGCGGACGATTGTTCTGCCCGAAGGGTTTGATGTGCGTGTTACCGATGCGGCGAATATGATTGCCGCTGAAGGCATTGCCAAAGTGATTGTTCTGGGCGATGACAAAGCCGCCGCCCGCGTTGGCAAGGGCGTCACAGTTGTTGATCCGCAAACCTCCGAAAAACTTGAAGGCTATGCGGCCGCTTTTTATGAATTACGTAAAAGCAAAGGAATTACGCTCGACCAGGCACGTGAAACAATCAAGCACGTTAACTACTTCGGCATGATGATGGTGCAGAGCGGCGAGGCTGACGGACTGGTTTCCGGTGCCGCGCACTCAACCGCCGATACGGTTCGTCCGGCGCTTCAGATTATTCGCGGAGCGAAAAAAGGCGGAATGGTTTCTTCGCTGTTTTTCATGGTCAGTAATAATGTTCCTTACATTTTCTCCGACAGCGGGCTGGTTGAAAATCCGGACGCGGATCAGCTGGCACAGATTGCGGTGCAGAGCGCGCAGACCGCGAAGCAGTTCGGTATTCCGACAAAGGTCGCTATGCTTTCCTATTCCACAAAAGGTTCCGCCTCCAGTCCGCTGGTAGATAAAGTTGTGGCGGCAACGCAGAAGGCGAAGCAGATCATTGCGGCAGAATATGCCGATCAGGGATTTGAGCTGGACGGGGAGCTTCAGGGCGATGCCGCACTCGTTCCTTCGGTAGGGAAATCCAAAGCGCCGGGAAGTCCGGTTGCCGGTCAGGCGCGCGTTCTGATTTTCCCCGACCTCAATGCAGGCAATATCGGGTATAAGCTGGTGCAGCGTCTTGGCGGCGCGGAAGCGTACGGGCCGATCCTTCAGGGGTTGCGGAAGCCGGTGAATGATCTTTCCCGCGGATGCAGTGCGGAGGATATTGTCGGTGTCGTCGCGGTCACAGTTGTACAGTCACTTTAATTAAGGAACAGGCAGGGTAGTGTAATGAAGATTCTGGTTATTAATTCAGGTTCATCGTCGATCAAATACAAACTCTATGAGTCGGTCGGCAGCGACCATGACTTTACGGTGATGGCGCAGGGCGGTGCCGACCGTATCGGTATTTCCGGCGCCAGTGTGGATTGTAAGAAGCCTGATTGCGAAAAAGAGCATCAATATCTGGATCTTCCGGATCACAAGAAGGCGATCAATGCCATTTTTCAAATGCTGACCGATCCGGAAAAAGGCGTTTTGAAAAGTCTGAGCGAGCTCTCCGGCGTCGGGCACCGCGTGGTGCATGGCGGCGAGGATTTCACCGGTTCGGTGCTGATCGACGGCGCGGTCGTGGAAGCGATCCGCAAAAATTCGGTGCTGGCACCTCTGCACAACCCGCCGAACCTGATGGGTATCCAGGCCATTTACGAGCTCTATCCGGATATGCCGCAGGTGGCGGTGTTCGATACCGCCATTCATCAGACGATGCCGCCGAAAGCCTATCTGTACGGTTTGCCGAAGGAGCAGTACACCGTCCATAAAATCCGCCGGTATGGATTCCATGGAACTTCGCACGGCTATGTCGCCAGGCAGGCCGCCAAGACGCTGAAGCGTCCGATTGAAAAACTGAAAATCATCACCTGCCATCTCGGCAACGGCGGTTCGATCACGGCGTTCCAGGGCGGCAAGTCCGTGGACACCTCCATGGGGCTCACGCCGCTGGCCGGTATTCTGATGGGTACGCGTTCCGGCGACCTCGATCCCTATATTCCGCTGCACATCATGGAAACTCAGGGGCTCAGCGCCGAGCAGGTCAGCGCGATGATGAATAAGCAGGGCGGACTTCTCGGTCTTTGCGGCAAACGCGATATGCGCGACGTGCGGGAAGGCTGTGAGAAAGGCTACGAAGGCTGCATCGAAGCGCTCGAAATTTTTGTCTATTCCGTTCAGAAATACATCGGCGCATACGTCGCCGCCATGAACGGGGTGGACGTCATTGTGTTCACGGCCGGCGTCGGCGAGAATGCGACGATCGTCCGCGAAAAAATTCTGGCGAACTTCGGCTATCTCGGCCTCAAGCTCGACAAGCGCGCCAACAAGGCCAATAAGACGGTGATTACCTCGGCGATTTCAAAAGTCAAAGCGCTGGTCATTCATACCGACGAAGAGAAGGTGATCGCTTCGGACGCCTTCGACATTATCAAAGCGAAAAAGAAATGACCCGGAAAGTGTCATCAGCCTACGTCTGGTTCGATACCGAGTTCAGTTCGCTCGAACTCGACGAGGCGCATCTGCTGCAGGTTGCGGTCATGCTGACGGATAAAGACCTCAAGCGGATCACGCCGCCGGACGAGGATTTGAATTTCTATATCCGTCTGCCGGACAGTGTTCAGCTCAGTCCGTGGGTGGAGAAGAATATTCCGGATCTGATCAAAAAGTGCCGGTCGCATGCTGCTGTTCCGGTTGAAGAAGTGGATGCGAAACTGACAGCCTTTGTCGACCGCTGGTGCGGAACGCCGAATAAGACGGTTCAGAAAAGGCCGCTTATGGCCGGTAACAGTGTTCATACGGACTGGCTGCTTGCCCGCAAATTTTTTCCGATCTTTACCGGGCGGCTCCATTACCGTCTGCTGGATGTCTCGGCACTTAAAATTCAATGGCTTGATCTGACGGACGGCGAAGAATTCAAAAAAGACGACCCGAAAACGATCAAACAATATTTTCCGGAAGCCGACCTGCGCCGTCTGCGTCAGCATGACGCCTGCTATGACATCGTCGCTTCGGCGGCCGAGCTGGCTTACTACCGCGCACACATGAATTTTTCTGTGTAGTTTCCGGACGCCCGGAAGCTATTCCGCCGGTTTTTCAAAAAGAGAAAGGTTGCCGCGGAGCTTATCTTCGAATTCCGCGAGACGGCGATCCGTGAGCGGATTCGGCTTCCCGGCAAGCAGTGCGTTGATGGCGGCAATTTCGTCGCTGGAGAATTTTGCGCCGCGCAGGATGTGCCGTTCAAAGGATTCATAGGCAAGAGGGCAGACCGCTTTGACGATTTTGGCGATGGCGCGGGCGTATTCCTGAATTTCCCACTGCGCGTGGCTGTCCATGCGCAGTTTTAAAAAGTGCAGCATATTTTTCAGATCCATCTGCCAGTACCACTCGGTGTACATCGAGAGCGGCAGGTTGATGCGCGCCAGCTCGCGGGCGATGCCGTCGTCGAGGATCTCCGTATAGTTGGCAAAGCTGGCCGACTGATCTTTTTTGAGCAGTTCGAGCACTTTGTTCTGCAGTTCAACCGGAACAGCCTCTTTCTCACGCCCCTGTTTGTTGTCGGTGCTTTGCAGGCTGATCTGGCTGCGCGGCGGAAGATAGAATTCATCTTTCATCACGCTGTAGCGCCCGGAGATTTCGTTCAGGCGCGCGGTGCGGTGGCGTATCCACTGGCGGGCGACGAAGATCGGCATTTTGCAGTGGAGTTCGAAGATAACGTGTTCGAACGGTGAAGTGTGTTCGTGACGCAGCAGGTAATCGATAAGGCCGGAGTCCTGCCGGATTGTTTTGGTGCCTTCTCCGTAGGAGACGCGGGCGGTTTGGACGATGCGGGCGTCGCCGCCCATATAATCCACCAGCCGGACAAATCCTTTATCCAGGACTTTGATTTCCTGATCGAGCAGTTTTTCAGCTTCCGGAACGGTGATATGCGCCATTTACAACCTCCATGTGATCTTCGAACGGCGGATGATGAGGTAATGAGGATTTTGATTCAAACAATTTGGAATGTAAGGTTGATTATCAAAATGAAAAGCGCATCATATGCGCATCATAAAAATAATAAATTGTTCACTTTGGTGATGCGACATGGTTACATTTGAAGGTACCGGAATAAAAAATCTGAAGTTGCGCGGTGGAATTTACTACTGGCGGCAGAAGATCGATGGTGTTCAGTATTCCGAATCACTTCAAACCGGTGATCTCAATGAAGCACGCAGGCGGATGGCTGAAAAGGTAGAAGCCGTTAAAAGCGGAGAGAATTTAAAGGAGAAGAAAATGACGAAACAGCAGGATACAAGTGCAGGGTGGGTGGATTACTGGCCGCAGTTGAAGGTGCTCGACTGTACCATTCGTGACGGCGGGTTGATGAACGACCACCGCTTCAGCGATGAATTCGTATTCGGAGTCCATAAAGCATTGGTCGCCGCCGGCGTGGACTATATGGAAATCGGTTATAAAGCTGACAAAAAACTTTTCAGTCCGGAAGAGTACGGATTGTGGAAATCATGCGATGAAGATGATTTGAACCGCTTTTTCGAAGGCGTTGAAAAGGGGCTTAAGTTCAGTGTAATGGCCGATGTCGGCCGTACGAACGAGAGTGACATCGTTCCCCGCGACAAGAGCCTGATTGATCTCGTGCGCGTTGCCTGCTACATCCACCAGATTCCGGCCGCACTGGATATGGTCAAGGACGCCAAAGATAAAGGCTATGAAACGTCCGTCAACCTCATGGCGATTTCCACTGTGCCCGAGTATGAACTGAACAAGGGGCTTGAGCTGATCGGTAGAAGTGAAACCGACATGGTTTACCTTGTCGACAGCTTCGGTTCGCTCTATTTCGAGCAGATTGATGACCTCATGCGCCGCTACCTCGCCGCGATGGGCAAGGGTAAGCAGGTCGGTATTCACGCTCACAACAATCAGCAGATGGCGTATGCCAACACCATCTTTGCCGCCATTCACGGCGCCACGATGCTCGACTCAACGATCGACGGACTGGGTCGCGGAGCGGGCAACTGCCCGACGGAGCTGCTGCTCGGCTTCCTGCGCAATCCGAAGTTCAAACAGCGCCCGGTCATTGAAGCTGTTGAGAAGCTGACGCTTCCGCTGCGCGATCAGATCGACTGGGGCTATAGCATCCCGTACATGATCAGCGGGCAGATGAACCAGCATCCGCGCACGGCAATGGCCCTGCGTGAGAGCGACAGGAAAAACGAATTCATCAAATTCTATGACGAACTGACAGCTCAGTAGATCATCTGATCGAATGTGAAAGCCCCTGCTTGCAAAAGACAGGGGCTTTTTCTATCTTCCCCCCTTCTTTTGAGCCGGAGTGGCGAAATTGGTAGACGCAGCAGACTCAAAATCTGCCGAGTAATATCGTAAGGGTTCGAGTCCCTTCTCCGGCACCATTTC
>DAONGM010000020.1:11332-17210 GCA_035404105.1 Pontiellaceae bacterium | reverse complement strand
AAGCGCGACAGGATGTTGTTTTCGTTGGTGGCCAGAATCAGCCGTTTAACCGGCAGCCCCATCTGTACGGCGATATAGCCGGCCATGATGTCGCCGAAGTTGCCGGTCGGCACCGCGAACTGCACCTGCGCGGCTCCGGTATTTTCCTGCACGCGGAAGGCGGCGTAGAAGTAGTAAACGATCTGGGCCAGCACCCGCGCCCAGTTGACGGAGTTGACGGAGCCGAGCGAGTGTTTCTCTTTGAACTCCACGTCGGAGAAGATCGATTTCATCAGATGCTGGCAGTCATCGAACGTGCCTTCGACCGCGAGGTTGAAGACATTATCGTCCAGCACGCTGGTCATCTGCTTTTCCTGCACCGGACTGGTGCGCCCTTTCGGGTGCATGATGAAAATGCGGATGTTTTTTTTGCCGTGCACACCGTAAATGGCGGCCGAGCCGGTGTCGCCGCTGGTCGCGCCAAGGATGTTCAGTTCGCCGCCGCGCCCTGAGCTGGCCGAAGGGCCGCGTTTTTCGAGAACGTACTCGAACAGGTTGCCGAGGAACTGGAGCGCCACATCTTTGAAGGCGAGCGTCGGGCCGTGCCAGAGTTCCAGCACATGGAATCCGTCGACGGGAATCACCGGCGCAACTTCAGGGGCGCGGAAAGTGGAATAGCTTTTTTCAATCAGAACCTTGAGGTCGGCGGGCGGCAGATCGGTCGCGAACAGACTCATTACCTCAAACGCCAGCTCCTGGTACGAAAGTCCGGCCCAGACCGGAAGTTTACGGGAAACGTCCGGCAGGCTTTCGGGCAGCAGCAGGCCGCCATCGGGGGCCAGTCCGGTCATTACGGCATCCAGAAACCCGACCGGTTCCATCTGCCCTCTGGTACTGATGTATTTCATCGAAAATTCCTCAAAAATTGAGGGGCAAGAATAGCCCAGAGCCTCCGGTGAATACACGAAAAAATTACCTCAAGGGAGGCTTTAACGCAAAACGGCCCGGCGGTTTGCCGGGCCGTTCGGGCTGCGCGAAACCCTATTTGCCGCCTTCGCCCGGAAATTGCCGATACGGCTTGGATCTGCCGTATCGGCGATAAATCCTGCCAGGCCGATGACCGACCCGGTCAGGTCCGGTCTAAAATTCCGCCGCTGGCGGCATGGCCGGAAAAACTTTCACTTCATTAAGGCTCGATGCGGGAATTTTCTTTGAATTCCCCAGCATTTCGACACGAACGTAACGGGCGGATACCGGCTGGAACGTGTGCAACGTCCCCTTGGAAGTTTCGGTTTTCTGGTTGTTGCTGTAATCCGAAACAGTCTGCCACTGGCTGCCGTCTGTCGAAACGAGCACCTTATATTGCCATGAGAGTTTCTCTTTGTTTGGCTCCCAAGCGGATATAACCCGCACGGAATCGATCAGCTGCGCTTTACCAAGGTCCACCTGCCACCAGGCCGGAGCCGTCTTTACGCTCCACTCGGTCGGGCGATGCACGCGCCCGTCGGCGGCATTCTCCGGTTGATGTCCTTCTTCAAAACCGCTTGCCGCCGTCTTGCAGCCGACGGCAATACCTTTTTCAGCAATCCAGCCCTTCTGCCGTTCGGCACGGGTCATCGCCAAGGCCGGTTCTTTCCACAACAGTTCCGGCTTGCCGCCCTGAGCCACATACTCATCATAATGCTGCCGGTTCTGCTTCTTCCATTGAGCCACGGTATTTGCAAAACTCAACTCCGGCAAACCGGCCGGCTTCCACTGCACCGTGACCGTTCGCGCTTTCGGCGGCAGGACAATCTGCTGGCCTTCACCGTACGGCGGCTTGCTGATCACAGCAGGCTTACCGTCAACGGTGGCCGCAGCGCCGTCCAAGTACCACGGCAAATGCATGATGAGACTGCGCGGCGGCGTCCGCCATTGGGTATCCAGATTGACCGTCATCGCACGGTCTTTGATTTCGGCAACAACCGAAATCATACCGAAATCGGTCGGCGCATTACGCACCGCAATACGGCTGCCGGGTTTCACCCATTCCGGAGAGAGCACACTGAACAGGTGCAGATCTCCGGCGGACTCGCGGACCAGCAGATTGCGCAACAGTCCGATATATTCCGCTGCAAACCAGCCGTGACACGGATAATTGCCTTCCGTATCACGGTTGCCCCACACGCCGTCTGCGCCGGGTTTAAACTCGAACCCGGCACCGGTTGAGCTGGTATGCGCCAGAACACCGTACAAATCTTCAAGCGCCTCACGTTGCCGGTTCAAGGCAACCAGTCCTTCCGTCGCTTTGAAAGTGAGATAGTGATGCAACGCCCCGGCTTTCAATCCGCGGCCGTAAGTCATAATTCCTTCCCGGTACTGGTTCTTCCGCACCATATCAAGTGTCTTGCCGATGCGCGGGTCTGCCGGATCAAGCGCGCCTTTGGCCGGCACTCCGCCCTGCGGATAGAGCGAGATCAGGTTGTCCCAGTCATTGCCGTTATCCGCATCAAGGCCCGGCGGAATATAGCCGCCGGTTTTGGCCGTGGCGGCGTCAAGGGCTTTGGTGAAGTTGGCTTCATAGTCGTCGCGCCATTGCTTGAATTGCTCGGCATCGGCCTTTTCGCCGAGCGCCTCAGCCATCGCAATCATGTCCGCCATTCCGATCAGCATCCAAAAGCTGTGGCCGGTGTAGTGCCCGTTGATCCCCTCGTTATCATACGGCGGCGCAACCGGCACCAGCCCCAGCGGATCCGTTGCAACTTGGGCAAACACGGCACGCACATGCCGAGCGAGATTCGGGTACACGTTGCGGGCCCATTCGTTGTCGCCGGTCAACCTCCAATGCGCGCCGAACGCCCACATTGCCTGACCATAGCCGTCCCACGCCGGTTTCTCGACAATCCTGCCGTCAGGCTCGTGCCGCTTCAGCATATACTCAAGCCCCTGCTCCACCCACTGCCTCCGTCCGGTGAGATCCAAAGCGTGCGTGATGTAGGCGCCGTCCCGCAGATAGTAGTCGTGATAGTTCAAATGGGTGACGGTCACGATGTAGTCGTCGCCGATTTTTTCCCGGGCCATGGTGTCGAACATGATACTGGCTTGAAACGTATCCGTTACTTTTGTTTCGGGCAGCTCGATCTGCATTCCGTTCGCATGGAATTCATGCCACCATTTTTCGGTCTGCTTGAGATATTTATCAAAGCTCGCACCCGCCAGTGCATCAACCGTCTTTTGATCCTTCACCGATACCGGCTTGAAAGGCATTTTAAATTCGAGGGCCTTTTCCTCACCGGGCTTAAGATCCAGACCATAGCGAACCATGCAAACCGGTTCGGCGAGACCGACATACTCATCCAGCGCCTTGACCGGACCGGAATTCTCGGCGTCCGGCACCACAAAACGTTTTGGCGGCGGATCAACCGGAAACATATATAACAGATTTCCGTCGCGGACGGCACAGTTGGCACCCATCTCATACTGAGCCGCAACCGGATTCCATGCAGTGGTCAGGCGCTCGCAGCAATGATCTCCCTTACCGCGTACGGCAACAGCAAAGGTTGCTTCACCGGGCTGTTTGCCTTCATTTTTCATCCGCACACGAATGAAATTCACCAGAGCGCTCTGCGGGTTACCATCCAAAGTCGCTCCGAATCTGGTGATTTCATAAACGATATCTCCGATCCGGGACGTTTGCACGACAACCGGCACCCCGGGTTCACGCAAGGTCTGAATGCGCTCCCGCAACGGTGCAAGATCCGCGCCGGCGAAAAACAGCATCTGCGCCGAACCGGTCCACAGCCAGCCCTCCGGAGTAACCTGTGTACCGTCGTCATGGTCCGCGACTGTAAAATAAAAACTCGGACGGCTGAAGTAGCAAAACGGGCCCGGCGCATCGTCGATAGCCGGATCAATGGGCGCGGCGAATACTGCGCCGCTCATCAGAAGAGTTGCCAGTATTTTGTAAATGGATCGTTTCTTCATACGTTTCTCCTTAAACACTAAACAGTTACGCGGCTCGCCGGGCCGTTCGGGCTGCGCGAAACCTTATTTTCCGCCTTCGAAGTGCTCTTCGATTTCCTCCAGCGTCTTGCCCTTGGTTTCGGGCAGGAAGAAGGTCGCCGTGATGAAGTAGACCACCGTGCAGCCGGCAAAAACGAAGAACATGGTGCCGTATCCGTATTTGCCGACCGTCGGCAGAAAGACCGCCGCAATGGAGGTCGAGACCGCCTGGTTGACGAGCAGCGCGATGCTCATCCCGTTGGAGCGGATGCGCGTCGGCATCAGTTCGGAAAGTGCCAGCCATACGCAAACGCCCGGGCCGATGGCGAAAAAGGCCATGAAGCAGAATATGCAAATGGCGGTCAGCCAGCCGCTTTTCTCCGACGGCACCGGCGTAATCAAGGCGTTATCGATCTTCAGCGGAGCCACCCGCGCCGCGTCGAGATCGGCAAAGGGGTTCTGGAAAAAGGCCGCCACTTTGTTCACCGGCACGCAGCTGGCGCGGCTGATTTCGATCTTGGCGGCGATGTCGTCGGAGCGGACGACCTTCGACGCGGCATGGAAATCGCCGTAGGAATAGATGACCACCATTGTGGCTGACTGGCGGTTCGCCGCCCCGCCCTTATCCGCCATCAGCTTCGCGGCGACCTCGTTGTTGAAGTCGATGGAGGCCGTCTGGTTCGACTCGATCACCATGGCCTGCACGGCTTCCTTCACGTCCACCCGCGCTTTTTCGTTCTTATGGAAAACCAGACCGGCGAAAATGAGCGAGATGATGATGCCGCTGCTGCCCAGCGAGAGCAGGAATTTGCGGCCTTTTTTATCCACCAGCGCCACGCCCGCCATCGTGACCAGGAAGTTCACCAGCGTGAGGATGACATACCCGAGATGGGCATTGGCATCGCTGAGTCCGGCCTGAATCAGAATCGTGGCATTGTAGCCGATGATGGAGTTGACGCCGGTCGCCTGATTGCAGGCGAGAATGACGCAGGCGAGAACGAACGGAATGACGTACTTGCGGCGCAGCAGCGATTCTTTGATTTTCGCGCCCGCCGAATTGGTCTGCGCTTTTTCGGCGGCGGCGGTTTCTTCCATTTCGCGGAGCTCGTTGTGAGCCTGTTCATCGGTACGCGACCGCAGCAGGGCCGCGAGTGCCGCCTCTTTGCGCCCTTTACGGAAAAGCCAGCGGGGCGACTCCGCCACCAGCAGGCTGCCGATCACGAAAAGCAGTCCCGGCGGGAGCGAAACCCAGAAAATACTGCGCCAGGCGGTGTCTTTGAAGGCAAACAGCTTGGCCGCATCCTGCAGTTTTTCAATCTGCGCGACCTCCTGACTGAAGTAATAGCCGATGCCCGCCGCCGCCACGATGCCGAGCGTCAGCAGCCACTGAAACACTCCGGTGCCTTTGCCGCGGTTGGCCGCGCCGAGGCATTCCGCCAGATAGAGCGGAACCACCACGCCGATCAGCCCCGCGCTGACGCCCTGCAGCAGACGCCCCAGCACCAGCGAGCTGTAGCCGCTGGAAAGCGCGATGACCGGTATGCTGACGACAAACAGCAGGCCGCTCAGAAACATCAGTTTTTTGCGGCCCATCCAGTCCGACAGCACCCCGGCAAACAGCGTCGAAATCACGCTGCCGAGCAGTACGGCCGCCACAATAAAGGAAAGGTTTCCGGCCGTCAGCGACTGGCCGGTCGCGGAATCTTTAAACGTCGCCTCGAGATACGGCAGAGCGCCGGAGATGATGCCCACATCAATGCCGTACAACAGGCCGCCGAGACCCGCAACCAGCAACAGAAACCGGTTGTACCCGCTTTTCGAAGAAGATCCTTTGCTATCCTTCACGTCGTCCTCCGTATGTTTTAAACTCCGAATCCGGCACTTTTGACGGATTACCGCCCCGCGCAGGCCGGACAGT
>DAONGM010000020.1:9631-11232 GCA_035404105.1 Pontiellaceae bacterium | reverse complement strand
CTGTTATTCTGATTCCCTCCGGTCATGTTCTGCTGAACCCGCTGCAGGAACTGTTTTCTCTGATCCGGGGTCATCCGCTGAACGATCTCGGAAATCCGGTCGGCCATCTGAGTCACCGGCGGTGCAGTAACCTGTTGCTGCGGCTGGCCCGGCCGGGAGGTATTACTTCCGGCAGTCCGCACACCGTCGGACGGTCCGCCGTCACCTCCCTGCGGGATAATCCCCTGCCCGTAACCGCGGGAGGCATCATCCTTGACCTTCTTCTCCGGCGTATAGTCCACCGCATAGGTCTCCACCTCGCCGGTGATCTGGTGTTCCACCGAAATACCGTTGAATGAAATTTCCTTCACCTTCCACTCGCGCAAAAATGCGGCCAGCGGCTGGCGGGGATCGTCCGGCTTCGTAATCTGGCTCAGAGCCCGGTCGCTGCCGTCCTCCCAAACCCGCAGATTGGCCTGCGGCCTGGATTTCAGCGACAGCACGACGCTTTTTTCCGCGCCGATAAAAATGCCTTTCACGACCAGATCGGGAAACGATTTCTGTCCGGTGGCTTTGCGCTGGGCAATAAACAGATGTTTGGCGGCCACTTCGTGCATCGTCGGCGGCGTATCATTAAACGTCACCGGCCCGGTCGGAACCGGTGCGGCGGCGCCGGCCCGCGAAGCCGCCGCAGGTGAAGGAATATGCACCGCCGGAATCAACGCCAGCGCGGCAAGAGCGCACAGTCCGATCAGCAGCGGAATCTGGTAGCGGGGGGCAATCATTTTCATTTCGCACCTCCCTCGGAAGGCCGGACGTTGATGTGAATATCCATTTGCAGGCGCATCCGGGGTTCGGAGGGCGTATCGGCCGCCGTGGACCGCCGCGAAAACTGGCTCGAAAAGAAGCCCGACCGGCCGGATCCGGAAAACCCCGTCGAACCGCTCGGTCCGCCCGACGGACGGTTATTCTGCCCGAAGGATCGCCGGCCGCTCTGCACCGACAGGCTGAACCGGTCGACCACAATCAGCGGGCGATGGATTTCCAGCTGATAAACCAGATTCAGGATTTCCGGATAACGCCCGTTTCCGGTGACGGAAAAATTCAACTGCCCCGGCGTTTTGCGCGCCGACGAACGCACCAGCGAAACGTCCAGCCCCAGATCCGGCGCCATCTGATTCAGCAGCTTCACCATCGAAGCCTCCATCATCACCTCATTGCCGGTCCGCTCGAACAGCAGCCCGCCCGAGTTATTGAGCGTTTCATTCAACGCCTGGTTTTCCGCTTTAAGCTGCGCCTCGGTCCGGATCAGCGTCTGATAGCCCAGACATAGCGAACGGGCGGACTCCAGCTCTTCGAGCTTGGCCTGCCGGTAGGCCTGCGCCGCCCGGAAGAGCGGATAGAAAATTCCGCCGGCCAGCAGGATGACGGCCGCCAGCAGCACATAAAGCCGCTCGCGCCGGGACAATCGGGTAAAGAAATTATTCATCACGCACACTCCTTAACGCGGCTGAAATAGTGAATCCGAAATAGTCGTCGTTCTTCTCGCCGATATCCGACGCCTCCAGCGTTTTCACAAACGGCAGGCTTTGAATCAGCTGCGGCAGGCGGTCCGGCGTTTT
>DAONGM010000020.1:5043-9531 GCA_035404105.1 Pontiellaceae bacterium | reverse complement strand
TCGATGGCCAGCAGCGCACACAGCCCGGCAACGATCAGCGTCCGGCGGCTCAGCGACACCTTGCGGCCGGACCGTTCAATCAGATTTAACGAGGGCGCGAATTCGCTGACCGCGGCGGCCAGCGCGGCCGCCAGCAGCGGCGCGCCCGGCGGCAGCGCGGACTGCAACGCCGGAGGAACCTCCAGCGCATGGATATGCAGGCCGAAGGTCGCTTCGAGGCTGTGCTGAAATTCATCCGGCAGCGCCGACACACCGCCGCAGACCACCCGCCCGATGCCTTCAGCGCCCAGCAGCGCGTGGTGCCGCACGGTCATGCGGCGCACCGCATCCACCAGCGTCTCCTTGCCGAAACCGGCCGCCTGCCGGTTCAGCAGCAGACGGTCCTGCAGCAGACCGCCGGCGAACAGCGCCAGCTCCAGCTGGGTGTCGTCCGTCAGAATCAGCAGCACCGCCAGGCGGGGGTCGGCCGGAACCAGCAGCGAACTCAGCCCGGTCACCTCATCCACCGGCAGCCCTGCCGCGACCAGCGGATCAATCAGCGCGCTGATTTCCGAGGTGCGGGCCGCCAGCAGATTCACGCCCAGCTGTTTACCGCCCGGCAGCGGCGCGGCGGCAAACGCGATCCGGCGGTCGGCTTCCGGCAGCGGAACGTGCCGGGATGCCTCGAACTGCACCATCTGCGCCAGATCGTCTTGTACGGCGAGCGGATAGGCCAGCGTCCGCTGCATCACCATCGACCGGGGCAGACAGACCGTTACACGGGCCGGCGTTTTTCCGGCGGCCTGCAGCCGCTGCACCAGCCGACCGGGCAGCTGCTCATCGCGCGGGAACCGCTCCATCATCCGCACCGACGGCCCCAGCAGCGACTGCTCCAGCCAGACCGCGTCCACGGTGCTGTCCTGAAACGCCAGCAGCAGGCGCGAGTTTCCGGCGATCCACTTCATCTCCGGCATTTTTTTAAAGTTCATTTGTCTCCTCCGGGATTCCATACGCCAGCACCTGCGCGAGCAGTTCGCCGGCGGCATTTTCCTGAAAATCAGCAACCGTATAAGTTTTCGCCTGCGCCGTGTCCGGCAATATCAGCTTCACCAGAATGGTATGCCGGGAAGCCGCTTCGACCGGCTGTTCGCCGGTTGATGCGGTTTTCGTTTCCGCCGGCGCAGCCGGCATAAAGCCTTCCGCCACCAGATAAAGCACCGGCGGCAGCACGGTCACTTTGGTAAACCCTTCAGCCGGCGGCTCCGCCGCTTTCGCATCGTCGGGCAGCACGCCGCGCAGAATGTACTGCACCGAAGCCTGCGCCTCGGGGCTGTTGTCGCCGATCAGGAACCGATAGAGCCCGCCGCCGAGCAGCAGTCCGTTCTCAATGGAAACCGGATGGCTGTACCCGAACAGCATGTCCGGCGTGATGCCGTTGACCAGCAGCAGTTCTTCGAGCGTTTCAAACGGCGCGTTGCGGCAGTGCCGGGGCGGAACCAGCTCCTGATACACCTCTTCCTCCGCGCCGTAGGCCCGCGGCAGACTGTCGGCATCCGCCCAGTCCAGTATGGCATCGGCCAGCGCCGAGCGCTCGTCGCTTTCCGGCATGCCGCAGGCGACCTCGAACAGGCGGCCCAGCGCGGCGGCGTCCAGACTGTTCAGATCGAGCGCGGCGGGCTTCATGACGAAACGGTACGACAGCATTCCGCGGCCCAGCGGCAGCCCCTGACGATAGGCCGACAGCGCCGCGATTTCCGACTCGGCGGTGTCATCGCTGCTCACAAAATACACATTGCCGGTCGCGTCGGCGTAGAGCAGCGTCTGCGCGCGCTCCACCTGCGACGCCGCCAGCGCGCTGAGCGCCAGCTGGCGGTTCTGCTCGGCTTCATAGAACCCGCCGGAGGCGCGCAGATCGGCGCGCAGTCCGCGGCCGAAGCCGGCCACCAGCAGCGACAGAATCGCCATAACGCCCAGGACGATCAGCAGAGCCGATCCGGACCGCGGATTTCCTGGGAAGTCGTTCATTACAGCACCCTCCGGCTGAAACTGTAATCAAACGTCAGCACATCCGGCGCGCCCTTCGGCAATTGAATCGAAAGCTCAATATAATCAGGAACCGCCAGCGCATAGTCGCCGGCGATTGAATCGGCCTCCACTTCTTCGGCGTCGCTGGAGGCATCAGCCGGCGCAAGCCAGTATTTAAAACTCAGCGCGGCCGCCTCGCGGATCAGACAAACCTCCTGCACCGGCAGGCGCTCCTTCACCTCCGCCTCCAGCCCGCCCCAGTCGGCGCCGACCGGATTGTCGAGCCCGGGAATAAAGGAAATATCCTGCAGCCAGAGCGAACTGCGTCCGGTTTTTTCGTCCTGCCGCACTTCGAGGGTGACCCAGTGCATGTGGCCGTCGCGCTCAGCGGAAAAGAACGGTCGCTGCAAACAGAACCCCAGCAGCCGCTCCTCGCCGTGAAAGCGGATGGTGCCCGCCGCGGCGTCAAAGCTGCCCTGTGCAGAGAGCAGCTTCTGCTCATTGGTCGAAAGCGCCAGCGCCGTGGCGTCCCGCAACGCCGCGCCCAGCATTGTATCCAGCGACCGCAGGCGCGTCAGATGGTCCACGGACGACTGCGCCTGCTCCACCGAGTCCATGGAATTGCGCAGCACCCCGGCCAGCGAAGCGCCGAGAATTCCCAGCAGCGCCAGCGCGACCAGCAGCTCAATCAGCGTGAACCCGCGCCGCGCCGCCGACCTGTGAACTATGGAAAAACAGCGCATTATTCGGCCGCTCCAAAAACAGTCAGCCCGTCCAGCTGCACCTTGCCGAGCGGCAACCCGCCCGGACGATCGCTCCACTTCACCGTCACCGAAAGCCGCGCCGGCGTGCCGGTTGCGGAGGTCAGCCCCGGCAGCGTATCGAGGCCGTCGGCAGAAACCGTCTTCGTCCAGACGAAGCGATCCTCCGATCCGTCGGTTTCGCCTTCCGCAAAAGTCGTCATCCGCCGCAGTGCGTTCATTTCGCGGGCGGCGATCCGCACGGCCCGGGCATGGTCCTGCATAAACGAAACGTTTTTCAGGTGGTTGCCCAGCGCCACCAGAAGGCCGCCGGCGGCGATCGCAAAAATCGCCAGCGCCACCAGCACTTCAAGCAGTGAGAAACCGGCCTTTTTCATTTGATCGCCCTCCGCCGGACAATTTCCGGCAGCCCGGTCAGCAGGTCGCAGGCGATATCGATCCGCACCTCGCCGCGCACAACGCTGATGCCGCCGCCGGTGGCGCCGCCCAGCGAAGTAAAGCTGAATACCGGGCGGTTGAGAAAGGCGGCATCCGTATCGCCGGTTCCTTCGGGCGCCGCCTCAAACAGCGGTTCCGTACCGGGCGTCTCCGGTTCAATCTCCTGCAGCGCGAACGGCTCGATCGCGATGGTTTCAGGAAAAACAGCCGTCCGGAAAAACCGGTTGGTTTCCGGCACGAACCCGTCCGGCGCGGCGGTCTCCGAAAAAAATCCGTCGTCCGCCGCCAGCAGTTTGCGGGCGTAACCGGATTCGACGGCATAGACGGTGCGGGCGGGCGGATTGATGTAGACCTCGATTTTCAGTTTGCGTTCCATCGCGGAAAGGCGGGCCTCCTGCAACAGGGCCGTCAGGTCGCGCGCCTCACGGCGCAGCTGCTGTTTGGGCGTACCGGAACCGGAAAGCGTGCCGACCGCGAGGCCGGTCATGACCAGAATGATGGCCAGCACGACCAGCAATTCGATCATCGTAAAGCCGCTGTTCGGGGTCCGGCACATCGCGGTTCGGCGCTCCTTTACTTCTCATCCAGATTGGAAAGGTCCGCGTTGTATTTCTCGCCGCCTTCGGCTTTATCCGCGCCCAGCGAGATGATTTCGTACGGCTCGTTGTTTTTGCCGGGAATGATGTACACGTAGTCATTGTCCCAGGCGTCGCGCAGCGCACGGCTCTTGGTCAGGTATTTGCCGGCCCAGTTTTCGACGCCGTCAGGCGCGGTGTACAGCGCGGACAGCCCCTCTTCCTGAGTCGGGTAGCGCCCGACATCCAGCTTGAACCGCTCTAGTGCATTTTCGAGCGACGTAAAGGAGGCTTTTGTTACTTTGACTTTGGCTTTGTCCGGCTCATTGATAACCTGCTGCGTCGCGAAAGTTCCAATGATCAACAGGATCGTTATCACGACCAACAGTTCAACCAGCGTAAAGCCCTGCTTCGCCTGTTTTCTTTTTTTCATTATTTCCTCACTCCTACTGTTTTCAGACCTATCCCGTTGAAGTACTCATGGTCATGATCCCCTGCACCATACCAACCACGATGAATCCGACAATAAGCCCTATGATTATGATAGATACCGGCTCGATCACACCGACCAGCCGCTCGGTGGTGGCGGTCACCTTCTCTTCGTAGCGGTCCGCCACTTTGTTCAGCATGTTCTGCAGCTCGCCGGATTCTTCGCCCATGGTGATCATGCGCGAAGCCAGCTCCGGAAACTCCGGACTCGCCTGAAGCAG
>DAONGM010000020.1:2092-4943 GCA_035404105.1 Pontiellaceae bacterium | reverse complement strand
ATCAGCGCGCCGGTGACTTTACTGCGCAGCTGCATGCGCCGCTCCAGCAGGGCCGCGACGCGGCGCATAATCAGCTCCAGCGCGCCGGAGGCCTCGCCGCCGCGCACCATGTTGACAAAAAAGCGTTCGAAGATTTTCGGATGCCGCGCCAGCGCGTCGGCAAACGACGCCCCGCCGTTTACATCCTGCCAGACCGCCGTGAGCACTTCTTTGAAGCGCGGATGCGTGCAGAGGTCGGCCTGGGTTTTGAGAACCTGTTCCAGCGGCACCTTGGCATCGAGCAGCGCCGAGGTTTCGATGGCGAAATCCACCAGCTGGGGCGCGCTGATCCGGCCGGTCAGTGCGCGACTGCCTCCGCCGGAGGCTCCCGGTTCGCCGGCGGCGGACAGGCTGAGCACCACCAGTCCGCTCTGCTGAAGCGACTGAACCGCCTGCGCTTTGCCGGGCGCTTCGAGCGAACCGTTGCGCGGAGTTCCGTCGGACGTGACCGCTCTATAGGAAAACCGCATCATAGCATCATCCCCACCGGGTTACGCGCCGCACCTCTTCAACCGTGCTGGCGCCGGAAACCACCGCATCCCAGCCCGACTCGCGCAACAGGCGCATGCCTTTGGAGCGGGCCAACTGGCGGATCGGTCCGGCTTCCGCCGTGCGCTGGATGAGCGAGCGCATTTCGTCATCGACGATCAGCAGCTCATACAGACCCATGCGGCCGCGGAAACCGGTCCCGTCGCAATATTCGCAGCCCTTCCCGCGATGCAGCGTGTACGACGCTTCTGTCACTTCGGGAAAATCGACCAGATGGGTGCCGGAAACCGTGTAGGGCTCGGAGCAGTGCGGGCAGATGCGGCGGCAGAGCCGCTGCGCCAGCACGCCGCTCAGCGCCGAAGCGATCAGATATTTTTCGACGCCCATTTCCGCCAGCCGCGCAATGCTGCCGGCGGCGTCGTTGGTGTGCAGCGTACTCAGAACCATGTGCCCGGTCAGCGACGCCTGAATCGCCACGTCCGCCGTTTCGCTGTCGCGGATTTCACCGACCATGATGATGTCGGGGTCCTGACGGACAATCGAGCGCAGGCCGTTGGCAAAGGTCATCCCGATTTTCGGGTTCATCTGGATCTGGTTGATCGACGGCAGGCGGATTTCCACCGGATCTTCGATGGTGATGATTTTCACCTTCTCGCTGTTCAGGTGCGTCAGCGCCGTATGCAGCGTGGTGGTTTTCCCGCTGCCGGTCGGTCCGGTGACGAGGATGAATCCCTGCGGCTCTTCGATCATCCGTGTAAAGCCCTGCTGCTCGCGCAGCGGCATGCCGAGACTGCTGAAGGAGAGTTCCACCTGCTGCTGGTTGAGCAGACGGATGACGACATTTTCGCCGTAAATTGTCGGCGTGGTCGCCACGCGCAGGTCGAGGTCGTGCCCCTGCACCTGCATTTTAATGCGTCCGTCCTGCGGAATGCGGTGCTCGGCAATATCCAGGCGGGCCAGCAGCTTCAGGCGCGAGACGACGGCGGCGTGGTGTTTTTTATCGATCTGTTCGGCTTCGTACAGAACGCCGTCCACCCGGTAGCGGATGCGCAGGCGGTGCTCGCCGATCTCGACATGAATGTCCGAGGCGCGCCGTTCGACCGCCTGGGTGATGATTAAGTTGACCATGCGGACAATCGGAACTTCCAGCGCCAGATCGCGCAGATGTTCTTCCTCGTCGCTCCAGTCGCCTGCCTCCACAATCTCCGCGTCTTTCATCAGCGTATTGAGGTTGCTGTCGGCAAAGCTGCGGATTTTTTCCAGCGCGGCATCCATCTGCTCCGCCGAGACCACCGCGACCGGCAGCTGCTGCCCGTAGGAGAGCCGGACGGCCTCGATGGCGGACCAGTCGGACGGATCGTCGGTAATGGCCGAGGCCGCCTGGCCGGCGGCGCCGGCCAGCAGCAGGATGCGGTGTTCCACCAGAAACGCGAACGGCAGGTTTTCGTTCAGGAACAGGTGGTCGACCGGCTGTTCGCAGGCGCACAGCGGCAGATCGGCCTGCGCCGCCAGCGCGGCGGCCAGTGCCGCGGAGGTAATTTTATCCGACTGCACCAGCAGTTCGCCGAGCCGGGGTTTCCCGACATCGGCCTGTTGAGCCCGCAGGGCGGCCTGCACCTCGTCGCGGCTGACAGCTCCCTGCGCCACCAGAATATCGCCCAGCTGCCGGTAGGCCATACTACTTCCCTTCCGCAGGCGTTGCGGCGGGTTCCGCCGGTTTTTTGATCTCTTCGACGCCGTACACTTTGCGGATGTTTTTGGACGACATCGCGCCGAGAATCTTCGACCGGAAATCGCGGGTCAGCAGGTCGGTCTCTTCGCGGGTATCGACGACATGCGGCGTGAGAATCATCAGAATTTCAGAGCCCTTCTTCACCGTCACCGTGCGGCCGAAGAGCCAGCCGATGTACGGCATATTGCACAGGAAGGGAATGCCGCGGCGGACTTTCTGGTCTTCGCGCTGAATCAAGCCCCCGAGCACCAGCGTCTGCCCGTTGTCGACCTGCAGATTGGAGCTCAGCTCGCGGGTGGTGAAGATGGGCGGAATCACATTGTCCTGAGCGTCGGCGGAAAGCTTGTAGTCGGGCGGCAGCTGGCGCAGCACCTGGCTGAGGTTGAGCGTGACCATCTTGTTATCGTCGATCACCGGCGTCACCGTCAGCGTGATCTTTGCGTCCATATAGTTGTAGGAATAGTTGTCGCGGGTGCTGCTGTTGCCCGACGTGCTTTTTTCCTGTACCGGAACTTCTTTACCGAACGAGACCGTGGCGGGCATGCCGTCGCGCGTCAGCACCGTCGGCGAGGAGAGAACCTGCAGGCGATC
>DAONGM010000020.1:0-1992 GCA_035404105.1 Pontiellaceae bacterium | reverse complement strand
TGCTGGTCCGGCGTCGCGTTGATAATCAGCGTGTTGGTGTCTTTATCCGCGAGAATGACGGCCTCTTCCTGCATGTCCGGCGAGCCGGCATCCGAACCGGCGCTCTTCGCCGCCGAAGCCGTTTCGGCTTTCGGCGCCGCAGCCGCGCCACCGCCACCGGCCGGAGTTGGCGCCGGCGCCGATTTGACGGTGCTATTACCGGCGGCCGTCTTTTTCGCGGCGGCCCCGGCCTGCTGCTTAACCTGGGCCTGAGTCTGCTTATAGAGCGTGGAATAGAGTGAATCGAGCGTCTTGCCGATGGTTTCCGCATCGATTACCTGCAGGCGGTAAACCCGCGTCACGCGTTCATTCGCATTGTCTTCCCGGTCGAGAAGCCCGATCCATTTCGTGACATCCTCGATCATGGCCTCCGGAATATTCTGCGCCACCACCACATTCAGCCGGGGAACGGAAACAAAACGGACTGTCTCGCCGTCGCTGCCGGCCCGCCCGGCAAAAATGGCGGTCATCTCTTTCGCCAGCTCATCGGAGGATGCGTATTTGAGCGGAAAGGGGCGGATCATGCCGGACGGGAAATCGATCAGTTTCACCAGCGATTCCATCTGCGTCAGGAACTGCTGGGTGCCGAGCACCAGCACCATCCGCGAACCCTTCATCGCAAAGACGCGCTGCGGCTTGCCGCCGACTGTATTCAGAAAGGGCTCGGCCTGCGAGGCATCGATATTCTGCAGCTTGATCATGCCGATCACCGGCTTGCCGTCGCCGTACTTGGCATCCTTGAACGCCTCGACGACCGGGCGGATATCCGACGGCGAAAAGACCCAGACCCGTCCGCGCTGTACGCGCTGCACGCCGGCGGTTTCAAGAATCGCATCAAACAGCTCCTGCTTATCCTGCGCCGTCCAGCGGGTCACATCGCCGGCGCGCACGCTGACTTCCTGCGCCACGTTTACCGACGGAGAAATCACAAACTCCATACCCAGATCGCGGCAGAGCACTTCGATACAGTCCTTCAGGGTGACATTTTCCCAGTTCACGGTGACCTGGGAGGCTTCCGGCGCGGCGGTCCGGGTGGTTTCCAGCTGTACTCCCTCGGCCGGACGCTGGGTTGTCACCGCCTGATCAGTCGCTCCGGACGCTCTCCGCTGAGCCATCTTTTCCTTAAAGGTGCTGCGGCCTGAATTTCCTGCCGGCACAGCCGGGGCAGGTGCTGCGCCGGAATCTTCAACCGGGGTGTCCTGAGCAAAGGAGTAAAGGAAAAGCAAAACCGTCGACAGAACCACAACCCGGCATCGATGCATAACTCACCCCACCTGTTTTAAACGATTTCTGGCAAAACGAACAAAACCTGCGGAAAAACCGCAGGCATAAATTCACCGCGACCCTTCGATAACGCGGGACTCTACCTGTTTATTTTAAAAAAGCACAAATATTTCCTGTTCAGCCCGCGGGTAAACTTCATTATGTTGCGCGCTGGCAAATGTCAGATTTACCAAAAAAAGGATGGTTATGATTCTGGACCGCATTGAAAACCGCTCTCTCTACCCGTTCGGCACCGCCTGGAAAGCCGCCTTCGACTTCCTCAAAACCCTCACGCCGGACAGCACCGACGGCAAGCACCTGGTTCAGGGCAATGAACTGACCGTCGCGATCAACACCTACACGACCAAAGCGCGCGCCGCCGCCAAACTGGAAACGCACCGCAAATATGTCGACATCCAGCTCCTGCTCAGCGGCAGCGAAGTGATCGAAGTTTTCCCCAAAGCCGGACTCACCGTCAGCGAACCCTACATTCCGGAACGCGACGTTGAATTCTATCAGGTGCCGGCCGGAGCCCCCGCCCGCATGACCCTGGTGCCGGGAGAGTTTCTCGTCTTCTTCCCCGACGACGCCCACATGCCCTGCGTCATGGCAGGCAATTCACCGGAGCCCGTCAAAAAAGTCGTCGTCAAAATCGCCGTCGAACTGCTGACGCAGAAATAACCGCAGAAC
>DAONGM010000019.1:13530-17490 GCA_035404105.1 Pontiellaceae bacterium | reverse complement strand
CCGGTGATCGGCATCGACCCCGGCCTGCGCACCGGCTGCAAATGCGTGGCGATTGACGCCACCGGCAAATACCTCGACACCGTTACGATCTATCCGGACCAAGGCGCCGAGAAAACCCAGCAGGCGCAGGTCGCGCTGGCGAAATTCATCGAAAAGCACCAGCCGCAGGCCATCGCCGTCGGCAACGGCACCGCCGGGCGCGAAACAGAGGCGTTCGTCAAGAAGCTGCTCGTCCTGATGCAGAAGAAAAATATCAGCGTGGTTTCCGTCAGCGAAGCCGGCGCGTCGGTTTACAGCGCGTCGGAAATCGCCCGCGATGAGTTTCCGGACCTCGACCTGACCATCCGCGGCGCGATCTCCATCGCCCGCCGGTTACAGGATCCGCTGGCCGAGCTGGTGAAGACCGATCCGAAATCCATCGGCGTCGGGCAGTACCAGCACGATGTCTATCAGGAACTGCTGAAGGACAAACTCGACGAAGTGGTCGTCAGCTGCGTAAACCGCGTCGGCGTGGAACTCAACACGGCCAGCGCTCCCCTGCTCTCGCGCGTCGCCGGAATCGGCGAAAGCCTCGCCAAAAAGATTGTGGCCTACCGCAACGAGCACGGCGCGTTTAAGAGCCGTCAGGAGCTGATGAAAGTCGCCGGCCTCGGGCCGCGCGCGTTTGAACAGGCGGCGGGCTTCCTGCGGATTCACGGCAGCGAAAATCCGCTGGATGCTTCAGCGGTTCATCCGGAGCGCTATAAACTGGTCGAGCAGATTGCCGAAGACCTCGGCGAGCCGCTCAACAAACTGGTGGGCAACGTGGAGATCGTCAGCAAAATCAAAATTGAAAAGTATACCGGCGGCGATGTCGGCGAGCTGACGCTGAAAGACATTGTCGACGAACTGAAAAAGCCGGGCCGCGACCCGCGCGAGCAGTTCGAAGAGGTCGGCTTCCGCGACGACGTGATGACGATGAACGACCTCAAGGAAGGCATGGAGCTCAAGGGCGTGGTCACCAACGTCACCGCCTTCGGCGCGTTCGTCGATATCGGCGTGCATCAGGACGGCCTCGTTCACATCTCACAGCTCTGCGACCGCTACATCAGCGACCCGTCCGAAGCCGTACAGGCCGGCGATCGCATCACGGTGCGCGTGCTGGAAGTGGATCTGGAGCGCAAGCGCATTTCGCTGACGGCCCGCAAGGACGGCGGCAAAACCGCTCCGGCCAAAGGCGCCGCGCCGCAGCGCGACAGCCGTCCGCAAGGCAACGGCCCGCGCCCGCAGCAGCCGCAGAACCGGAATCAGCGCCCGGCGCCGCGCGGGTTCAGCAACAATCCGTTCGCCGGGCTGTAAGAAGAGGCCGGGATCCGGGCGACACCGGATCCCGGTTGTTTTGAAACCGGCAGGATCTAGGCCGAGGTCTTCGGCTTTTCCGCCAGCAGTTCAGCCAGCTTGCGGCTGGCCACGACCGGATTGCTGAGAACTCCCGGGCCGTTCATGCAGCCGCCTTCGCAGCACATCACTTCGATAAAATTGCCGTCGCAGCCGCGCGTCACAGCCGCCTGAAGCCGGGCCAGCGCTTTGCTGTCCAGCCCGTTGATACAGACGGGCTTGAGCTCCGCCGCATGTTCCGCCAGATGCTCGCGGATCGCGGCGGTGACGCCGCCGCTGACGGGAAATCCGCGCCCGCCGTTTTGCGCCGCCGGTTCGATCGGCTTCGACGGATAGGTCCGCAGATCAATTCCGGCGGTATCAAAAATCGCGCCCAGCTCTTCGAAGGTCAGTACATAATCGACGTCCGGGTTGTTCAGCCCCTCCGCCCGTTTGGCGATGCAGGGCCCGATGAATACAGTCAGCTTCTCCGGCGAGGCCTCCTTGGCCATGCGGGCGCTGATCGCCATCGGCGACGGCGTATGCGAAACAAACTCCTTCAGCTCCGGCAGATGCTTGTTCACCGCTTTAACATAGGCCGGACAGCAGGAGGTGGTCATAAACGGTGCGCCGGCCTGAATCCGCTCCTGCCATTCAGCCGCTTCGCGCCGGACGGTTTCGTCGGCGCCGACGGCCACCTCTTCAGTCCGGCAGAAGCCGAGCTGTTCGAGGGCGGCGGCGATCTGGCTCAGCGTGGCAGGAAACTGTCCAACCACGGCCGGCGCCAGCAGCGCAACGGGTTTCCGTCCGTCCTGGAGAGCCTTAAGAACATCGATCATCTGCGAACGCTCTTCAATGGCCGCAAACGGACAGGCCCGGACACACTGTCCGCAATCGATGCATTTGTCGTGATCGATCTCTTCGCGGCCGGCGGCGTTTTTGGAAATGGCATTGACCGGGCACACTTCCTCGCACGGAACCGGCGTGCGCACAATCGCGTTATAGGGACACGCCTTCAGACAGAGTCCGCAGTTGACGCACCGGTCCGGATGAATCACCGCGCGGCCGCCGACGACCTCCACGGCATCTTTCGGGCAGTTGGTCTGACAGGGCCTTCCCAGACAGCCGCGGCAGGCGTTTGTCACCAGATAGCGGCTTGAGAGACAGGCGCTGCAGGCGATGTCAATCACCGTCAGTCCGGTGTTCTCCACCGCTGCACGATGCAGCGCCCGGTCAAAATAATCCCGCAGCGGCGTCAGCTCATCCTTTTCATCCTCAACGCCGAACCCCAGAGCCGCCATGATGCGGTATTTGAGCACTTCGCGGTCTTTATAAATACAGCAACGCGATGAGTCGCCGTCCTTCGGCCGCATCTCGGCAGGAATCCGGTTGATCTCCTCCTGCGGATGATCGCCCATAAACGCCTTCGCCACGCGGAATAAAACCTCTTTGCGAATACGCTTTGCCTGATTGTCATACCGGTTCATCGCTATCCTCTTGGTCGCTCGAGTTCCTGCTTACTGCGCTTTCCGGTACGGGCTGGCCGCATAGGCCGCCTGTGCCGCGGGCAGCTGCGCGCGCAGATTCTGCAGACGGACGCTGTCGGCCGGATGGGTCGAAAAAATACTGTCGGCCGGGTCGCCGCCGGCGTGATGCTGTGCGGCCCGCTCCCAGATGCGCAGAGCCGCGCGCGGATCGTAGCCGGCTTTCGCCATATACATCAGCCCGACGGCGTCCGCTTCGGTTTCGTCCTTGCGGGAATAGTGCGTCACCCAGAGGCCGTTATAGGCGATCAGCCCGCCGGTGGCCGCAAGCTGGGCGATACCTTGGTACTTCGTATCTTTTGCGGCGAACAGACCGGCGGCCGCGGCTCCGTTCACCCAGGTCGCCTGCGTCATCGCCTCGGTTGAATGGCGGCAGTTGACGTGCGCGATCTCGTGCGCCAGCACGGCGGCCAGCTCATTGTCATCCTTAACCAGCCCGTCCTTCGGGTTCCACAGTCCTTCATAGACCATGATCTTGCCGCCGGGTGCGGCCATTGCGTTGACAACATTGGTTTGGATCAGCACCACTTCATAGGGCAGATCCGGCAGCGCGGAGACCGCGCTGATGCGGCGGACCATCTCCTTAAGCTGCGTAACGCGCGCCGCATCGGCATTGACCGGCACCCCGCGTTTCTGCATCTCCGCAACGGTTTCGCTGTAGACCTGCGAGCCGACCTGAACGTCGTCCTGCAGCGAATAGAAATTGGCCGTCTTCCGTCCGGTCACCGCGTCAATCGACGTGCAGCCCGCCAGCACAAGAACCCCGCCCAGAAAAATCCAATGCGATACTTTCATAGTCATATTAAAAATTCGTTTCCACCATCGGACGGTAAACCAGCTCATGCACCACCACATCCGCCGGAGCGTTGATGCACTGCACAATCATCTGCGCCACCGAATCCGCGCGCATATAGTCCGGGCGCTCCTCCGGGCGGAAATCCGTATCCACCCCGCCGGGATACACGCCCGTCACCTTCACATTGACCAGCCGGGCCTCCTTGATGAGGCACTGCGTGAAGCCGTGCAGTGCATGCTTCATCGAACAGTATGCCGAATAATT
>DAONGM010000019.1:0-13430 GCA_035404105.1 Pontiellaceae bacterium | reverse complement strand
AGATCGCACACCGCACCGAGACATCCGGTTTCCTTTTTCAGTTCGTCCAGCAGCTGCGGATCGCGGCCGGTGGCAAAAACGGTGAGGCCCTGCGCGCAGAGCTGCTTAACGGCCTCACGTCCGATTCCGCGCGTTGCACCTGTCACCAAAACCGTCCGGTTCATAAAACGCCCCTTATTATAGTTTAGGCAGTTCAAGCTGATCAAACTGCGACAGGAAGGTTTTCATGCGCGCCGCGATTTTCGCAACGCCGCCGTCCTCTTCGCTTTCGATGTTCAGCGGCAGAACCGGATCGTGCAGCGATTTCCGCAGCAGCGCCCAGCCGTTTCCGTGAGCCGCGTCACAGGTGACGTGAACTCCTTCGAAACTGTTCGGTGTAATCGACCAGCCCGGTTCGTCCGCTACAAACTGCTCAAACTTTTTGAGCACTTCGCCGCCGTATGCGCCGAAATCCTCTGCTTTGATCTTCGCGCGGAATTCCCGGGCTTCGGCGGGCTCAGGCAGCCCGGCCAGCATTTCGTCAACAGACCCTTTGCCGGCAGCATGAAGCTGCGCAACTTTGATCAGCACCTTGGCGATCTGATAGGCCCCGTCGTCGAGAAAATAGTTTTCTTTCAGCGCGCCGTGACCGGAGGTTTCCATCGCCAGCCAGGATTCTTTGCCTTCGTTATTCAGCCGGATCGATTCGTTGATGACGTTTTTATAGCCGCGTTTGAAGCGCAGGTGAACGCCGCCGAGTTTCTCTTCGATCCAGTATTTCAAGCCGGTCGAAGTCACCGAGTCGGTCACGATCACCGTGCCGGGATGTTCTTCGAGAACGATGGAAGCCATCAGCGCGATAAAGCGGTTGCGGTTGATCGGCCTGCCGTTCCTGTCCACCGCGCCGGCGCGGTCTACATCCGTGTCGAAAATAATGCCGAGGTCAGCGCCGTTTTTTTCCACGGCAGAGATAATGGCATCCATTGCCGCTTTCTCTTCCGGATTCGGAACGTGGTTCGGAAAGCGGCCGTCCGGATCAAGAAACTGGCTGCCTTTGGTATTCGCACCCAGCGGCTTCAGCACCTTGTCGACAAAAAACCCGCCCGCACCGTTGCCGGCATCGACAACAATCTTCAGCCCGGCCAGCGGCTTATCGCCCAGTCCCGCGCCGGTACGGATCGTCGTCACCAGCGACGCGGCGTAATCATCCATCAGATTGATTTTGGAAACCTTTTTCCAGCACTTCGAATCGAACAGACCGGTTTCTGTCGCAATGGTCAGAATTTTTTTGATGTCGTCTTTTCCGAGTCCGCCGTCGCGGGTGAAAAACTTCAGCCCGTTGCGGTTGAACGGCAGATGGCTGGCGGTCAGCATAATCGAGCCGTCGTAGGCGTGGTTCTCAAACACCGTCGCCATGAACATCGCCGGCGTCGAAGAAAGCCCGCTGTCGGCAACCGCGCATTCCGCTTTGCGCAGACCCTGAAAAACCGCCGTCTTGATCTTTTCCGCGGAAAGGCGCGAATCGTGGCCGACCGCGACTTTCAACTGACCGGCCGGAACGCCTTTCTTTTCCGCCAGCCACTGCGCGAACGCATAGCCGATCGGACGGACAATTTCCGGTGTTAAAGTAACCGGCTCACCGGGAACACCTTCGAGCGCAACACCGCGAACATCACTGCCGTTCTGAAGTTTAAACCAGGTCTGGCCCATGATTCGAATCCCCGATTTTAGTGTTTAAAATGCCGCATGCCGGTGAAGGCCATGGCGATGCCGTATTTATCGCAGGCCGCGATGACTTCATCGTCGCGGATCGATCCGCCGGGCTGAACGATGTAGCGCGCGCCGACGGCGTGGGCTTCGTCAATGCTGTCGGCGAACGGGAAGAACGCTTCGGAGACAAAGACGCACTCGCCGATGGCCTTGGCGATTTCCGCATCCGTGATGCCCGGTTTTTCATTCTTCAGATTTTCAACGGCGCGCGGAACCGCCAGCTTGCGGAGCGAATCGACGCGGTTGGGCTGACCGGCGCCCATGCCGAGCACGCGGAACTGACCCGGCTTGTATTCCTGCACGATCATGATCGCGTTGGACTTCGTGTGCTTGGCGGCGGCAATACCGAATTCCGCCAGCGCCCGCTTCGACTGGTCGAACGCGGTCTGGGTGACATTTTTCCACTCGGCGATCGCGTCGGTATCCACATCCTGCACGAGAATCCCGCCGTTGATATCCTTGATCATCTTGCGCGGGCCGGCTTTCGACATCGGCTGGCGCAGCTTGAGCAGGCGGATGTTTTTGCTCTTGGACTTCAGCAGTTCGAGCGCGTCGGCGTCGAAATCCGGCGCAATCAGCGCTTCAATAAAGCGGCCCTTGAGCAGCTCGGCGGTCGCCATGTCCACTTTCTGCGTCACGGCAATCACGGAACCGAAAGCGGATACGGGATCGCCGTTCCAGGCGGCTTCGAAGGCTTCCGCCAGCGTCGCGCCGGTGGCGTAGCCGCACGGGTTGGTGTGCTTGATCACCGCCACGCCGGGCTTGCCGGAAAGTTCTTTGACGGCTTCGAGCGCGCCTTCGCCGTCGACATAGTTGTTGTAGCTCATCTCTTTGCCGTGCAGCACATCGGTATGCGCAATACAGGCTTCGTCCGACAGCGGATTGGTGTAGAGCCAGGCTTTCTGGTGGGCGTTTTCGCCGTAGCGCAGTTCGACGCCGTTGCCGGCGGTTTTAACGAACGGGCGCGGCACAACCGTCTTCATCTGTTCCGCGAGATAACCGGCGATGGTCGCGTCGTAGGCCGCTGTGCGGGCGAAAACCTTCTGGCCGAGCGCGAAACGGAGCTCTTCGGTTGTATTGCCGCCGTTGGCATCCATCGACGCCAGCACGCGGGCGTAGTCGGACGGATCGGTGATGACCGTGACGAACTTCATGTTTTTGGCGGCGGAGCGGATCATCGTCGGCCCGCCGATATCGATCTGCTCAATCGCCTCGTGCAGCGGCACGCCGGCTTTGGCGATGGTGGCTTCGAACGGATAGAGGTTTACGCAAACGAGGTCGATCGGCTGCAGGCCGTGAGCCTTCATAGTGGCCATATGCTCTTCGCTGTCGCGCAGATGAAGCAGTCCGGCGTGAACCTGCGGAGTCAGCGTCTTCACGCGGCCGTCGAGCATTTCCGGAAAGCCGGTGAACTCGGAAACATCTTTGACGGCAATACCTGCATCGCGCAGGGCTTTGGCGGTTCCGCCGGTCGAAAGCAGTTCGACGCCGCGGGCAACCAGCGCCTTGGCAAAATCAACAATTCCGGCCTTGTCTGAGACGCTCAACAGCGCCCGTGTAATTTTTGTCATTAAATACTCCTTAGGAAAACGGTTAGGCTCGGATTTAAGCATGAACCGCGGAGCCGACAAACCAATTTTCCAAGGTTTGGAAACTTTTCTTCCAAGGTCTGGAATCCAGCTGCGCCGAGAGCTTCTTTTTGCCTCGCAGAGATTCGGAGGACGCAGAGAAAAACCTAAAATCGCTCGGCTTTCTCTGCGCCTCTGCGAGGAATCTCTTTCCAATGTTTGGAAACCGGCGGTCAGCCGAGCTTTTTGACGAAGCGGGCGATGCGGGTCATGGCTTCTTTGATGTCAGCCGATCAGTCTGTCGTATTCAGCGTGAGTTCCAATCCAGAACCAGATCAAGGTATCTTCTTGCTGCACAGCCAGAGCCCGATACTTTCTGCCGACGCGCACCGACCAGAGCTGATTCACTTTTTTGAGATGCAGCGACGGATGCCGGGGATTTTCTTTAAGCAAATCGAAGGAGGTATCAGCCAGATCGCGCACCGCCCCCGGAAGCTGCTCGTAGCAGTCCCAGAAACGGGATGTGGCTTGGTGATTCACAGCGACGAGGTCTTCCCCGTTTTGTATTCGGCGCGAGCCTCGTTAACCAGCGACTCCAGACGTCCGTTGCGGGCATCCGCCTCAAACTGCCGATCCCATGACGCAGATTCGAACGCTTCAAACCATCTGCGAAACTGGCTCAAATCGTTGGGCGGAAGATGTTCAACCGCCTTTTCAATTTCTTTTACCGTTGTCATGCCCGCTTTATAGGCCCTGACCTTGTTTTTTTCAAGGCGAATGAAAAATCCGTCCGGGCAGACGGCTACCGGCACCAAAATCTTTTTGCCTCGCAGAGATTCGGAGGACGCAGAGAAAAACCTAAAATCGCGCGGCTTTCTCTGCGCCTCTGCGAGGAATCTCTTTCCAATGTTTGGAAACCGGCGGTCAGCCGAGCTTTTTGACGAAGCGGGCGATGCGGGTCATGGCTTCTTTGATGTCTTCGAGGGCGGTGGCGTAGCAGCAGCGGACGCTGCCTTCGCCGCAGGCGCCGAAGGCGGTGCCGGGTACGACGGCGACGTTTTCCTCTTCGAGCAGCCGGAGCGCAAAGTCGCGCGAGCTGAGACCGAACTGCCGGATATCCGGAAACATGTAGAAGGCCCCGCCGGGCAGATGGCAGTTGACGCCCATTTCCTGAAAGGCGGCGTGCATGTAGTTGCGGCGGACGCAATAGCTGTCGCGCATTTCGTCAATATCGCGGGCCGGATCGCGCAGGGCTTCGATGGCGGCTTTCTGACTGAGTACCGGAGCGCAAAGCATGGTGTACTGATGAATTTTCATCATGGCTTCAGTGAGTTCCGGCGGCGCGCAGGAAAAGCCCATGCGGAAGCCGGTCATGGCCCAGGCTTTGGAAAAGCCGTGCAGGTACACCGTGCGCTCTTTCATGCCGGGGACGGAGAGCAGGCTGACGTGCGGCTGGTCGTAGGTGAGTTCGCCGTAAATTTCGTCGGTCAGCACGATCAGATCGTGCTCGATGGCAAAGGCGGCAATCTCTTCGATCTCTTCGCGTGTCAGTATCGCGCCGGTCGGATTGGTCGGAAAGTTGAGCAGCAGCAGCTTGGTTTTTTTGGTGACTTTGGCTTCGAGCTGTTTGCGCGTCAGTTTAAATCCGTTTTCGACCGAGGTTTCAACTTTGACCGGCACGCCGTGGGCAAAAACCACGACCGGATTGTAGGAAACATAACACGGCTCGTGATAGAGCACTTCGTCGCCGGGTTCGATCAGCGCGCGGATGGCCAGATCCATCGCTTCGCTGACGCCGACGGTGATGAGAATTTCGTTTTCCGGGTTGTAGGTGACGCCGGTGAGCTTGCCGACATAGCCGGCAATCTCTTTGCGCAGCGCGAGCAGTCCGAAGTTCGAGGTATAGCTGGTGACGCCCTGTTCAAGCGCGGTGATGGCCGCCTCGCGGATGTGCCACGGCGTGGCAAAGTCGGGCTCGCCCACGCCCAGGCTGATAACGCCAGAGCGGGTGCTGACGATGTCAAAAAATTCGCGGATGCCGGAGCGCGGAATATCGCGCACATGGGCGGCAATGCGGTTATGCAGAGATTTGGGGTCGTTCGTTTTCATCGGAACCACGCATGAGGACATCGTTTTTCTTGTAGGCTTTGAGCATGAAATGGGTCGCCGTGCCGACGACGCCGCCCAGCGGCGAGAGCTTTTCGCTGACGAAGCTGGCGACTTCGTTGAGGGTTTTGCCGCTGACAAACAGCAGCAGGTCGAACCCGCCGGACATGAGGAAGGCGGAACGGACTTCGGGGAAGCGGCTGATGCGTTCGGCGATGCGGTTGAAGCCGCCTTCGCGTTCGGCGGTCAGACGGACTTCGATGACCGCCGTAACCGGCGCGCCGTCGAGCTTGTCTTCGTCAATAACGGCCTGATAGCCCTGAATAATGCCTGCTTTTTCGTAGGCATCGATCCGCGCTTTAATGTCAGCCGCGGTAGTGCCCAGCAGTTTAGCCAGATTCTCCGGACTTTCTTTCGCGTTATTTTTAAGCTGTTTGAGCAGTTCGTCCATTTTCTTCTCCCGTTGGAAAGCCTGCTTTATAAACGGATAACCCTTGGAAACAAACAAAAAAGCGCCCCGGATATCCGGGGCGCTTTCTGCTAACTGCTTTCTGCGCGCTAGAAGCTGCAGGACAGACCGAGGGTGGCAAAGAAGTCCTTGTCGTAACCAAGCGTATCTGCGGAATAGTCCGCGTCTGCCAGCACATCATCATCCAGCCGGGCAACATAGTTCAGCGAACCGTTGATCGCCCAGTTTTTCGTCAGTGCATAGCTCAGTCCGACTTTAGCGGTTGCATCGTTGAAGCCGTCTTTTCCGGTATCACTGATCAAATAGGCGATCTTCACACCGGAAGAGAACGTCAACGCGTCAGTCAGCGCTTTGGTGTAATCAAGTCCGCCCTGAATATACCAGTTGTTTTCCACTGCACCGCCCAGACCATAGTTGGCCGTAATAGAAGGATAAAGGCCGGTTTCGCCGATCGCTTTACCGACACTCAGTGCAATTTCTTTATCCGCCTCTGTCCCGCCGCCGTTGGGATAGGTGTATTCTGTATAGGTTGCGCTGATATCAACGATCTTCACCGGCAGTGTATAGGACAGGTAGTAGTCGATTTCGGAAAACTCATTCTTGTTCAGCCGTCCGCCGAAATCGTTAATATCATAATTCGCCCAGGTGCCGACCGCCACGGAACCGTATTCTTCCGGAATCGGAAATCCGGAAATTTTCGCGCCGGGCTGAAAGACCAGTCCGTCGTTCAGCGTGACACCGCGAAAGATGTAGGCGCTGGCAAAATCCGCCGTGGCGCTTACGTCCGCCGCACGGGCGACTCCTGCGGCCAGAGCCGCAACCATTATCATTATTACTCTTTTTTTCATTGCTCCTGTTTCTCCCTTTTTTCCTGTTTCAATTTCGAATGCACTCTGTGAACCCTTTCCCCGTCCAGACTTCAAATGATTCACCAGATGTTTTGGACAGAGCCTGTATCCTCCGCAACTTCCTGGTGCAGATTGCGAACATGCTCTGCATTTAGCAAAATACATGCCTTAAGATGTTTTGATTTGTAATGGTCTGACGGTTAAGCGCTTACAAATTATAGGTATAAAGACAATATTGGTTTAAACGATTTCAGAACGACTATTTTGTATCATTTGATACAAAGAAAACCTTTTTGTATCAAAACGGTCGTTCGTGCCGGTTCAGAGGACCGGGCGGCAGCATCTGCGGGTACAGAAGGACCGGCAGAATGAGTAGAATTATTTCAGGGCCGACTATGAAAGCCGGCCGCCAAGCTTTCGAACAAACGCTTCGGGCGGTGAAACGCGCTTTTGGCCGGCATAATCAAAAACCGCGATGCCGGTCTTGGCCAGCGCGACTTCTGCCGCGGTTTCTTTTTTAGTAATGCGGTAAAAAATGTCGCAACCGATTCGGCTGAAGTCGCCGGCCGCTATTTCAATCTGCAGAACATCCCCGGCGAAGGCCTGAGACTTATAGATAACAACCGAATCCAGCATGATGGTTCCATAACCCTCAACAGAGACCTCGCTATAACCGAAAGATTTCAAAAACCGCACGCGGGCTTCGTGCATTAAAGCCAGAACATCGGCGTTTCCAAGGTGCCCGCCGTAATTGATATCCGTGATCCGGACAGTCAGCTCGGTTTTAAAGGGATAGACAGACGGCATATCGAGTTTTACACGGCCCACGGAAAACCTCCTTTTTTAGGTTGATTCACTCAACCGGCCTGTGTAGCTTACACCGCTCGTTTTAAAACGATAAGCCTTTGGAGAAGAAAAATGAGAATTCGCCGTTCAATGCGTAAGAAACCGCTTCGCCGTCCGACAAAAAAAGCCGGACCTAAGCGCTACCGTGTGGCCCAGCAGAAAAAGCGTCTGGTCGCCGTCGGTATCCCGGAAGCCGCCATTCGCCGGATGACCAACAAAGACATCCGCGAAGCGCTGATGAAAAATAATGCCTAAGCTGTATTTACAGGTTTGTTTTTGTATAGTGCGTCCCGAAATTTCGGGACGCATTTTTTATTAGAGGATCCATGCGAGACAAAAACATCATTCTGATCGGATTCATGGGCACCGGCAAAACAGTGACCGGGCGGGTGCTGGCCGAACGCACCGGCATGAAACTGATTGATATGGATTCCCTGATCGAGACCGAACAGAAGAAAACCATCCCTGAAATCTTTGCGCAGGACGGCGAACCGGCCTTCCGGCAGATGGAACGCGAACTGGTCCGGAAACTTTCCAAACGCAGCGGCCTCATTATTTCAACCGGCGGCGGAATTGTACTGAATCCGGACAACGTCGCCGATTTTGAAAAGAGCGGACTGGTCGTCTGCCTGACCGCTTCGCCGGAAACCATTTTCAAAAGAGTCGAAAAAGACACCAGCCGGCCTCTTCTTTCCGGCGACAAAAAAACACAGATTTACACGCTGCTGGAAAAGCGCAAACCGCTCTATGAAGCCATCTCACACCGCATTAATACCGATGGTCTGACCGACAAACAGACAGCCAACCGGATTCTGGAGCTCTACGCGCTTGAATCCCGAGACTGAAAAGATAAGAGTACCCGCCTTCAAAACAGGAGTTTAGTTATGATGGATACGCAAAATGACGGTCTGCAGAAAAAGCATGAACTTGAAAAACATGAGGTGCAGGAAGTCCTCGGGTTCCTCAAACGCTACGGCAAACTGATCGGCGCCGGCATTCTCGCGGCCGCCGTAGCCGTAATCGTATCCAGAGGTTTCGCCCACCACAAAGCCTCTCAGATCGCCGAAGCAGAACGGTTGCTGCTGGAAGCTCAGGCTCCGCAGCAGCTGGAAAATATCGTAACTAAATACAGCTCGACGCCGACCGCACCGGTTGCCCTGCTCAATCTGGCTAAAACCTATTTCAACAACGGCGACTACGTTCAGGCCCGCGCGCAATACGACCGCTTCCTGAAAAAATATAAAAACCACGAGATGAGCCCCGTCGCCGAACTGGGGCTGGCCTATTGCACTGAGGCCGACGGCGATTTCGCCGGCGCGGCCGCACAGTTTGCTGCATTCGCCGAAAAGCACAGCAAAAACTATCTCCAGCCGCTGGCCGTCTTAAGCATTGCCCGCTGCAAAGAACAGGCCGGACAGCTTGACCAGGCCCGCATCGTACTCGAGGATTTCCTGGCGCAAAACGCCGGTTCGCCGTGGGCCGGATCAGCAGAAGGCGCGCTGAAGTCGCTCAACGAAACGGCTCAGAAGAAATAAATCACTCTTCGTCGTTCTCTCTGTTTTCATCCATCAGCGCCGCGCGGGCGCTGATGTAAGGGCCGGGGAAAAGTTCTGTAAATTCATCCGGATTCTTCCGGTACATTTCGCGGACACTTTGATAGGCCGCGCGCGGATAACGCAGAACCTCTTCCAGCTCAAACGTCGCCGCATTCTGTACGGCGAAGAGCAGCTCCTCGGCCGTTGAATCCTGCACATTGAGCAGCAGGTGTTTGTCCGCGGGCGGCACCCGGTTCATATTCTGCGTGTGAATGGTGTACTTGATGTACTCCACCACGCGCTCTTCCATGCCCGCTTCCATAATGAACACCAGTTCGACCAGCTCGGCGCGGGTAAAGACCAGCCGCACACGCGGCGGTTCCATATCCTCCGGCAGCGCCTTGCGGAGCTCGTCCATGCTCCGGTCGAACTCATCCAGAATCTCCTCGCGCGACACCGCGGTGTCCGGCATCCAGTGAATCAGAATATTGCGGTCGGCATCGTGATAGAGCAGCGGCTTGTCGATCCGGAACGACGCCTCGCACGATTCGCACAGAACGCGATTGAGCCGGTTTTCGAACAGCGCGGTTTTCAGCTCCGGCTGCTGGGCCACATTGATGGAGTCATACAGCTCCACTTTCTGCGCATGCCCGCACTTCGGGCAGCGGATCGTATAGGTTTTCTGCGAGCTCATAAAAATCAGGGTTCCTATTGCGTATCACGTACTGCGTATTGATCAATACGGAATACGCGACACTCGTTACACTACCATCTCTCCCGGTGAATCCTCGACTCATCATACCGATACTCCGGATCGAGCTTTTCTCCCGGCACACCGATCGGAAACAGCGCAAACGGCATCAGATTTTCCGGAACGCCCAGTACCTTGCGGCAGCCCGCCACGCGCGGCGGCACGCCGATCACGGCGACCCAGACCGAGCCCAGCCCCAGATCGTGCGCCGCCAGATGCAGATTCTGCGCCGCACAGGCGCAGTCCTGCGGGCCGAAGCCCTTGAACTTTTCGAGCGACTCGTCGAGGCAGATCAGAATCGCGGCCTGCGCCTGCTTGAACATCGGACGGCCTTCGTCCAGCGCATCGGCCAGCGCGTCGAGCTGCGCGCGGTTCGTCGTCACCACAAAATGCCACGGACGTCCGTCCCCGGCGCTCGGCGCATTCATCGCCGCTTCCAGCAGCGTTTTAAGCTGCGCTTCCGTCACCGGCGTTTCATCAAACGCACGGATGCTCCGGCGGGTCATAATGGTCTGAATCGTTTCCATAAAATTTTCCCCTCAAAATCAGGCGGCATCTTGCCGGACGAAATCATTTCCCGCAAGTGAACAGCGGTTTTCAATGGTTGGAAAAATCGCCTTCAGGTTTCAGGCTCTGGAAAAAGGTTGCCGATCATTTCCAAGGGTTGGAAGTCATTCCATGACGGATTGCTGTTTTTTTCCAAGATATTGGAACGCTAAAGCGTATCGAGAGGGCTTTTGGGCCGATTGCTCATGGTGCGCACCACGTGGGTATAGATCATCGTGGTTTCCACGCTTTTATGGCCGAGCAGCTCCTGCACCTCGCGAATGTTTACGCCCTGCATCAGCAAATGGGTCGCAAAGCTGTGACGCAGCGTATGGATTGATACCCGCTTGGGAATGTCGGCGGCATCCGCCGCTTTCTTGAGCGCCCGCTGAAGAATCTGTTCGCTGACGTGATGCCGGCGGGTCATCCCGCCCTCCGGGTCCACCGACAGATTCTTCGCCGGAAAAACATATTGCCATTTCCACTCCGTCGGAGCATTCGGATATTTTCGGGCCAGCGCGCCGGGCAGCCAAACCGCACCAAAACCTTTTGCCAAATCGGCTTCATGCAAGGCCCGCACCCGGTCCAGATGAGCTTTCAACTCGCTGGTCAGGCTGGCCGGAAGCGTCGTTGCCCGGTCCTTATCGCCCTTGCCGGAACGGACCAGCAGGGTTTCGTTGCCGAAATCAATATCCTGGACACGCAACCGGATCAGTTCGGAAATCCTCAGCCCCGCGCCATAGCTCAGCCGCAGCATCAGGCCGACCGTTCCTTCCGAACAGGAAAAAACCTTCTGCACCTCCTCGGGTGTCAGCACCACCGGCAGCTTCGGGCCGCGCTTGGCGCGAACCGCATTCACCTCCGGCAGATCGGCTTTAAGAACCTCCCGGAAAAGGAAAAGAACCGCACTGAACGCCTGATTCTGCGTCGAAGCGGCCACGTTGTGTTGCGTTGCCAGCGACGAAAGCCACACGCGAATGGTCTCCGGCGCGTCCCACGCCAGCTTCTGTCTTTTTGCATACCCGAAATAACGCTGAGCCCACTCCGTATAGGTTTGCAGCGTGCGCGGCGAATAGTGGCGGATCTTCAGCAGATTCTTCATCTCGCGCAGCGCCATCTGCTCTGCACTGATCGTAGACGCGCCGCCCTCGTCGCGTTCCGTTTTGGAGGGTCGCGGGCCTCCGCGACCGGACGGCGAGGCCGCCGTCCCTCCAGAAACGCCCTCGTCACGTTTTCCAATGACTGGAAAGTCTGATCTCTGGCCTCTGACCTCCGACCTCTGATCGGTTCCGCCCTCTGCGCCATGCTCAATACCGTTATTCTTCACGGGCAGAAAAACGTTTAGATACAGCTCCACAGCCTTCACGGCCTGCCGACGCTGCCAGTCTTCAAGAGAATCATCGCGAGCCAATTGATCCGAAAAGCATTGTAAAAGATCCCCTGCGGTGAGGTGCTCTCGATCGAACTCCGCCCTCAGGAAGCGAAAAATCCATTTCAGGTAGAAGGGAAGATGCCGCTCATCCACCAGATTCCGGCTCCGCACAAAATCCTCAAATGGTTGCAAATCAATATATTGCATTTGAATCACCCCTTATTACCTTTTTATGCATCATGATGCATAAAAAGGTAATAAAGACAAAAACCATCGCTTTCAAGCCGGATTTCCGCCGTTTTGATAATGATCAATATTTTTATGCATCATCACTCCGCCCCGCTCAAGCAAACGAATAGGTCCCAAAAACAAGCACTTCTTTACATTAAAAAACAAAATTAAAGGTCTTTGACTCGCACTCAAAAAGAATCCAAGCTTTTCGCAACTCAGCGTCCGGCAATTCCGTCATGACGCAGAAACAACGTTCGGATGCATAAAATGAAAAGAAAGTTGATATCCATCCTAATACTGATCACTTCGATTCTGTTGATGCTTGTCCTGCTGTCAACGCAAGGGGGATGCGGTTGTCATGCCTGGCAGTGGGGAGTTCCTGCCTTTTTCACGATTCAGGCTACTGAAGAATTTCCAATGCCTCCAGACCGACAGATGGTTTTCCACATTTGGAATATAATTGCTACTTTCACTGTGCTTTGTGTTCCTGTTTTCTTTGCAGGGTATCTATGGGGAAAACCAAACAAGAAGAAATCCGAACCAGGCAATCGAGAGGTACGGGAAACCCCGGCAGAAAAATTAACTGAGTAGGCGATGAACAAGGCGGTGTTTCCCGCCCCTCATCGCAGACGTTAGCACCAAAAAAGGAAAAGTAATGAACTTTGAAGAAATGACCGATCAGGAAATTGTCGATATTGCCAACCCAATCATGGACAACCTCATGGAGGCATCAACAGAAATTAACCACGCCCGGCACGTCGCAGATTTCACCGATAGAATTAAAAAAATATGCACAGAAGACTACCTCAAAAAAGTGTGTGAAGAATACCAGAGCAAAAACGGGTATTTTGCCAGTCGCGAGTTAGTGGCAGTCTTCAAGCGACCTAATGCAGCAGCCATTATATGGAGGCAGTTTTTCACAAAAGCTAAAGGCGAATACGTCGCGGAGATGCTTTTGGTCCATGATGGAGACAAATTCTTAGTTGATCACGTGATGGTTTTTTAAAAAATGCTAACCAGTCAAGTGAGCCTACGTGAAACTCGCCCTGTGTCTATGCGAAGCACAAGCCACGAGGCTCCTTTTAGACGTTCGGCAGGAAAAATATATGTACAAAGAAATTGAGCTAGACATCGATTTATCCAGTGATGAATTTTGTGAGATTTTGCGCACACAAATCGAAGATCGTTTAGACAAACTTGAGCCCTATCTCCTTGATGGCTTGTGGCAAAAGGGCGATCGGGCAGAATATTCTGAAGACACATTGGTTATTAACGAAATTACTCACAACTCGGGAAATGAGTACACAATGTACTATGAGTATGAGTGGTTTGCTTTTATGGGATGTAAAGATATGGATCATGGTGATACAGCTGACGGGTCTGTTGATTTCAAGTTTCAGAATGGTCGG
>DAONGM010000018.1:0-17736 GCA_035404105.1 Pontiellaceae bacterium | reverse complement strand
GAACGCCCGGATACTTTCGCCGGAGAGCGGGGCGGAGGTCCACTGCCGCTGGTTTTTCGTAAACAGCGCAAAGGCATTCGCGCCGATTGCTTTGGCGTTGAGCGGCGCGTTTTCGACACCGCCACTCGCGCTGACATGAGCTCCGATGGTTTTCATGCCGGTCATTTTATATAAAAAACGGCAGGCTCCAACATTCCGTGCACAAAATATTCGTGATTAGACAGAATCCGGCTTTAGTCAGAGGTATCCCACGGCAGTCTGATTCCTGACTTGCAGATCGCACAGGGATAATTCGGATACCTTTCAGAAGAAATACGGTCAGTTTCTGCTGACGCAGTTTAGTTCTGTTGCCGCACACAAAAGCGAGGCTGCGCATTACGCAGACTCTTAATAATTACGGTGCGTTTTTAAAGCATTGGAAATTGAATCACGGCAAAGCGCGGTTTATTCTGCCCGTGTTTCCACGGGGAATTTTTCCTGCAAATTTTGCAGGCAGTTTCCGCTTATATGCAGCAGAGCCGGAAGCTGGATGTTGACGAAGCTGCAAAACCAGGAGGAATGCCGAATGAAGAAATGGACAGCCGGTGTGTTGGTGATAGGGCTCTCGACAGCGCTCCTGTCCGGATGCGCAAGCGTTCAGACATCGAAGAACCTCAATGGGCAGAAAATTGATGCCGCCGGAACTCCCGTGGCTCACATCCATGCAAAGAACAGCGGATATTACCTTCTTGGGATTCCGCTGATTGCCGGTCAAACGGAAGCGGGCTCTGTAGGTAAAATCGGCCTTGGCAAAGACACTGTCAATGTCAGCAGTATGGTTGATGTCGTTACGCGCGAAAGCAAAGCGCTGGGCGGAACAAAAACAGTTGATCTATCCTCGCGCGTCGACAGTATGCCGATGCTGCCGATCCCGTTTGTTTTCACTATCGAGAGCGTTCAGGTTTCAGGAAATTCTGTGAAATAAAAACCGGATATACAGCTGCCCCGCTCATTCGGGCGGGGCAGCTGCATTTTATGCCCGAAAATCTGCGGCGCGCACTTTCAAACGATTGATGAATCAGTTAAATTCCGTCGCAACCGGGAGGACATGATGGATAAGCATATTATCGTTGGCGTTCATATTACGGAACGGACAAAACATGCAGCAGAAATCCAAAAGGTATTTACGGAATTCGGCTGCCAGATCCGTACACGGCTTGGCCTGCATGAAGCCGGCAAGGGTTCCTGCTCGCCCAACGGAATGATTCTGCTCGATATGGTGGACGATGATGCCAAGGTCGGCGCGTTCAAAAAAAAGCTGCTGGCGATCGACGGCGTCGAGGTTCAGTCAATGGTTTTTGATCATGCGTAAGGACTGGAAACACGTTGAACGGTGGCTGATTCCTCTGCTGGTGCTGGCAGGTGCCGCGTTACGGCTGATACAGCTGCCGTTTTCCTGTATCTGGCTCGATGAGGCGTTTTCCATCAGGTTGGCGCAAGGACCGTTGATGGAGATTGTCCGCACACTCAGTTCGGATAACGGCAGTCCGCTTTTCTATTTCCTGCTTCACGGCTGGATACAGCTGTTCGGCGACGGCGAGTATATACTGACAGCTCTGACCGTTCTGCTGGACTGTGCGGCATTGACAGCCGTTCCGTTTCTGCTGCGAGAACTGTTCACAGATTCTCGCATCCGGATTGCCGGGACGGCCTGTGCTGCGTTCTGTCTGCCGTGTCTGCATCAGGCGACCAATCTGCGTTATTATTCGCTGATGGTTCTCTGTACCGTGCTGTCGTGGCTTTTTTTCTACCGGGCACTGCGCCGGGGAACGGCGCGTGACGGAATGCTGTTTGTCCTCTTTTCGGTTGCAGGATTTTACACCCACACCTTTTATCTGTTTGTGCCGCTCTCTCAGTTTTTTGTTTTGGCGATTTTTTACCGCCGGCGGTTGCAGGCCGGATTTATGATCTCGCTGTTTCTGCTGGCGGGCGTGACTCTTTGGCTGCCGTCGCTGGCCCTGCAGGTGGCTGGATATCTCAACGGTTCAACGCCGGAAACCGTTCCGGAACTGATGCGGTACAACGGGGCTGCCGGAGCGTATCTGCTCAGCATTTCCAGCCAGATGCTGGCGATTGATTCGATGAAAATTCTGCGCATGGGCGTGGCGGGGGCCCTTTGGCTGTTTGTTCTGATTCAGCTTCTGCGTAACCGGCAGCATACTGCCGATGACCGCCATGCCCGTGAACTTTTTGCCGCGCACTTTTTATCCGTCGGCATCATTGTGCTGATTTCAATGGTCCGGCCGATTTTCTGGCTGGATAAAATGGATTTAATCGGTCTGCCGCTGGTCTGTGCGCTGACCGGTTATGCCGTTTCAAAAATCCGCTTTCCGGCGGCGGTGCTGGCGGTACTGATTGCCGTGAATCTGGCAGGCGCCGCCCGCTATACCGGCTGGCGGGTTTTCGGAAAGCTGACAGAGCAGCGTGATGTAATTGCGCGGCTCGGTGCGGAACTGTCGCCGGAAGATGCTGTGGTGGAAACCGGAATCAGCCATTTCACAGCGGAGTACTATTTGAAACAGATGAAAATCCAGACCGGTCCGCGCTATGTTTTCCCGGAAGCGCAGATGCAGCGTCCATCCTGCATCGATCCGCACAAACTTCTGGCAGATCAGCGGGAATTGAATCTGGAAGCTGCCGTTCTGATGCAGCGTTTGAAGAAGGGAACAGGCCGGATTTATGTCTTCCACAGTCCGTATGAAGGACTCGCACCGCTCTATAATCAGCTGAATGAAGCTTTTTCACTGGAGCGGATTATCCCCGTCCGCCAGCATCCCTGGGGACCGGTTTTCACGCAAGTGGATGTATACCTCCGCCGGTAAAAGAACAGCCCGGAGTATTTCAAAGAATATTCCGGGCTGTTCGGTTTGTTCCGGTTTATTTAGCAGGTGCTGCTGTTGCAGGTTCTTTTTCGCCCCAGAACTTCCACCACTTCTTGCTATGTTCTTCGCGCATGGCCTGGCCTTTTTCAGAGCCCTTGGCGGCTTCTTTCTTCATCTCTTCAGTTTTTTTTGCCTGTTCTTTTTGCGCCTCTGCGGCCTTTTCTTTGGCCTCTTTCATTTTGCTTTCGGCATCTTTTTTAACAGCATTGGTGACACCGGCCATTTCTTTTTTGGCGGCGTGCATTTTGTGTTCAGCATCTTTTTTCGCTTTAGCGGCGTCCGCTTTAACATCAGGAATTTTGAGCGGCGCATTGTCTTCGGCTCTTACAGCGGTTGCTGAAAAAAGCAGAGCAGCCAGTCCAAGGAATAACACATAACGACCACGCATAACCATACCTCCTGTTTGCGATGCAGACACCATGTCTGCGCCGATGCCGGCATGATAATCATCCGTCCGGAAGCTGTCCAGAGGGGGAGCCCGGTTTTTTGGTCAGCCGCAGTTCAGTAATTCGTGATCAAGCATGGTTTTGTGATCGAACGTGAAGCGTCCGATAAATCTTTCACCGGCAAGCATCTTTGGATACCAGACCGGATCGTCGGCCCACATATTATGCCAGGGTAGAGCATCGGTCGGAAACCAGAGCGGAACCGCCTCGTCGGTTTCGGTCGGCACACCTTCAAATCCGGTGGCGGTGAAAACTTCGCCGTGAATACTGTGGCCGTCAATGAACTGAAACATCAGCGTACCGGCGTGTACCGGATCAAGCGGAGTGATGCAGAGTTCTTCCTGCGTTTCGCGGATCGCGCATTCCAGCGGCGTTTCGCCGGGCTCAAGGCGTCCGCCCGGCGCGTTGTAATAGCCGGCACCGAAACCGCGTTTTTTATGAATGAGCAGCATCTTTCCATCCTGCAGGATGAACATCAGCGTCGCCCTCTCTTTCGGATCCCAGCGGTCCCAGTCAACTTCCGAAACCTTGCGCATATCACGCCTTCACGACTTTCGGCGACGCATACAGATCAAATTTTCCCAGAATGCCTTCGAGCCCGCCGTTGTTGAGTTCTTTTTTCCATTCCGGCTTTAGGCCGACTTTTTTGAGAAGCTGGCGGTCGCCGGCATAGACGTAGGCCGTACATCCGGTACAGCGCTGCTTGAGGAAGTCTCCGAATTCTTTCGACAGCAGTTCGGCGGAGTCGCGGTCGCCCAGACGCACGCCGTAGGGCGGATTGACTACGATGGTGGAGTTCTCCAGTTTCGCAATACTCCGGAAATCTTTTTCCGAACAGTTGAGCCGGTCTCTGCATCCCGGAAGATTATTAAAGTTGGTGAGCGTTGCGCGGACAGAGTCGCGGTTGATATCGCTTCCGGAAATCAGTCCGGAGGGCAGCGGGCGCATAGCGGAATCGGCCGCAGTTTTTACTTTCTTCCAGATGGCGGCGTCAAAATCCGGCAGGCGTTCAAAGCCCCAGCGCTGTTTGCGCAGATAGCCGGCGGGAATCCGGCAGTAGTGCATGGCCGCTTCGCAGAGCAGGGTGCCGGAACCGCACATCGGGTCGATCAGCGGCCTCTCTCCGTCCCAGCCGGAGAGCCGGATGATGGCGGCCGCCAGCGTTTCCTGCATCGGCGCTTCGACGGAAACCGTGCGGTAGCCGCGGCGGTGCAGTGAGCCGCCGGACGCATCGACACTGATGGTAGCGCGGTTGTTGCGGACAAAAAGGTGAATGCCCAGATCCGGCGATTGCAGATCAACGGAAGGCCGTTCGCCGGTTTTGTTGCGGAAAAAGTCGCAGATGGCGTCTTTGACTTTTAACGCGGCATATTGCGAATGAGTCAATGATGGCGTATTCGATGTGACCGCATGGATGGCAAAGGTGTCGCCCGGAGTCATGAGCCGGCTCCAGTCGAGCTTAAGCGCGGTCTGGTGGAGATAGTTGTCGCTGTGGCAGTCGAAGGTGATCAGCGGCGCGAGAACGCGCACGATGAGCCGCGCTTCATAGTTGATGCGGTAGAGTGTTGCCAGATCGGCTTCGAAATGAAGGCCGCGGTAGGCCGTTTTAATTTCGGTTGCGCCGAGGCTTGCCAGTTCGGCTTCGGCGGGTTCTTCGAATCCGGAAGCGATCTGGGCGAAATACTGTTTGTGTTGCTGGTATTGGAACATGGAAACAGCGTACCAGCATCCGACGGGATGCTGGAAGCTGTTTCAGTTATTTGTTATTGGTTATTGTTTGTTGGGTCTTTACCATCCTGTTAACTGATAACCATGAACACCCGCTACAAAATCACCATCGCTTACGACGGAACGAACTATGCCGGCTGGCAGGTACAGCCGGGTAAAACGACCGTGCAGGGCGAAATCGAGCGCGCCATTGAGCATTTGACCGGAAAACATGTCCGGATTCATCATTCCGGACGAACGGATGCCGGAGTTCATGCCAAAGGGCAGGCGGCCCATTTTGATCTGAAGGAACCGGTGGATGCAGGCCGGTTTATGAACAGCCTGAATGCGCTGCTGCAGCTGGATGTGCGCATCATGAAGCTTGAAGAAGTCCGGCCTGATTTCAACGCCCGCTATAATGCGGTCAGCAAAGAATACCGTTACTTTATCTGGAACGGCCACGCGGTTCCGCCGGAACTGAGGCTCTACCGTCTGCACGAACGGCGCCGGCTGAATATCACGGCGATGCGCAAGGCGGCGGAACAGCTGGTCGGCAAACACGATTTTGCGGCATTCACGGCCAATCCGCGACGCGAGATCGAAGGCACGGTGAAAACAATCATTAAACTGACTGTCCATCGCACGCGGGAAGGGGACGTGACGATCTGCGTAACCGGCGAAGGCTTCCTTTATAAAATGGTGCGCAGCATTACCGGATTCCTTCTGCGCGTCGGCATTGGCGAGCTGAAGCCCGAAGATGCCGAACGGTTTTTGAAGGCCGGTGCGCGCACCAATGAAATTCCCACCGTCAAACCGCTCGGCCTTTTCCTCTGGCGCGTGGATTATTGACCGCGTTCGATCTCGATGTTACTGCGTTTCGTCGAGTACGACAGAAACGGAGCCCACTGGTGTCTTCGTTCTCATTTGTACCATGAGGCGGCGGGTATCATCGGTGACCCATATATCACCCGGGATTTTTCGTACAAAAAGGTTGTCTCGTTCAGGAATGGCCGAAAAGCGCGTACACCATGTTTTTTCGGAACCTACTTTTATCTGTTTTTTTTCCTCAGCAGTAATGGTCAGACCGTGAAGATATCCATCGGTGGCGATTTTGAATATTTTAGGTTCATTGATCGTGAATGGAATAGAACGCAGTGTGTAAAGAAATGCCGCGACATCGAGAGTGTTACTGCTAATCGTGTAATTAGTTGTAATTGATGCACTACGGCTTTGCCACTGGGCGCTAAGGTTTTCGCGGTCGAACAAGAGTGTATCGTCACAGACGAAACTCCCCTCTGTGGTTTTCTTTTCGATACGCAACGGGAGTCCAGTCGCTGGATCAACAAAACAATCAATTTGATCATTAACCGGATACAAGGTTGAGATCATCCGGTTGCTTTTTGCTTCGACCCGAATGCGAATATACGGCGCATTGTTTTCGGTAATCTGTTCGCATGTAATAAAAGCGCGGCCTACCGGCAGAATGCCCCAAAGAATCCGGTAAGAAAGGCGCTCGCCGACGGGGTACTGTATCTTTTCGCAGAAGCCGACTGCTGAAAAAACGAGGAGTGCAATTAGAATTGGAATGGTTTGTTTTTTCACTAGAAGACGACCTTGATTTGAAATATGGGCAGAGTGATTTCCGGATCCGGTTCAATATGAGGTACGCGCAAACCATCTATGCAACGATCCATTTGATTCTGGTTGTAGCGCTGTGCTGCATCGATTCCGCCATAGATACTGCCGGTGTACCAGGTGATTTCAAAAAATGAAATAATACCGAAGCCTGCCCACCGTTCATCTTGTGCGGTTTGATACATCCCGAACATAAACAAGCTGTTAAGAATGAGCGAACGGAACCCGTTGGCTGTTTCTCCTGAGTACCAATAGCCAACTCCAGGAATCAACCCGAGAACCCCGCCGACAACCGGGCTTTTACGCGGGCCTGATGCATATGCATCCAGTGCGGAAAGTGACGCGCTTTCATCGGCCGGGGAAGTTTTCAGTTTGAAGCGGGCTTCTTCAATCTGTCCGGATCTCACATACATCTCTGCGCTGCGACGTGCGGTGAAAACTGCGAGAGCATTGTTTGTTTCTGTTTTCTGGGACGGTAATAAATCTAAGAAATAAAGTGCTGTCGGGCCGGATTTCTGTCTGGCCGCCGCTTCGGCATAAAGGAGCGGTATCATTGAATTGTCCGGTCTCAGTTTTTCTGCATGCCGAAGCATATTTTCTGCGTCATTAAAACTCCCGGATTGGATATAGGCATACGCTGCGTAAATATAGGCCTGTACTTGTTCTTCAGGTATTGTGGTCTCAAGAGCAAAACGACGAAACTCAATGGCCGCCATTTCCTCCTTGTGATCTGCCAGTAACTGCTGACCAAGTCGAAACGAGGTCAGGTTTTCACCGAAGACCGTCGGGGCGAGGCAGAGCAGGATCAAAAAAAATCTTTTCATTTTTTCATCCAGAAGTCGTGATCATTTACAGGGTCGGCATATCGCACCATCCCGTTAACAAGTACCGGTTTCGTTTTGTATTTGTTTACATCCGGCTCACGAATAAACCGGTCGCCAATCATCGGAACGCCCAGCCAACCATGGCGGGCCGTTGCCTGTTTAAAATATTCTGAGCAGCTTGGTTCGAGCGTACATCGTTGTCCTATGGCCGGACTGATCTGACTGCGGTAAAAATGCACAAACCATCCTGCCGGATCGATCTGAAAACGTGATGGTTTCTTTTTGGGGCGGCATAATCCGAACAGTTCTCCGGACCAAAGGGCACGCGATGTGTTAATTTGCTGCACGAGGGCGGGATACTCCGTTTTCAGGGCCTGATTTTTATCCAGGACAAGGAATGCGGAACAGGCAGCCATTAAAAAAAGCTGCCGGTTCGTCGTGATTTGAAATGTAAATGCAAACGAATCCAGAGCCTGTCTGGGCAAGTCGTCCTGCCATAGCAGGCGAGCTTTTTCAAACGAAGCGCCAGCGGCCACTTCCACGTCTTGTGTTTGCATGGACAGAGCGGTTAGCCGGTCTTTGATTTTATCTGTATCAGCCGGATTCATCCGAATAGCACAGGCTGCACCCAGAAGTTGAATGCGAAGCGGTGCGCTTCCCTGCTGCATGATTTCTGCCCGCTTACATTCCCGATTACAGGCCTCCCAACGTCCTTCGCTAAAAAGCTGGGCAGCCAGATCCAGCTCCTGAGCAAAAGAAGTATAAAAAAACAGCATTCCGGCGATAACCGCCAGAATGCCGTTCTGCTTTCGTCTTGATATGCGATTAATAGTAGACTGAGCCATATTTTTCGGCATATTGAGCGCGCGTGACGCCGTTCGCACCATCAATACCATCCCATACAGCAAAAACAATGTTTACATAGGGAATCAAGCGAACCCATTCACGCCAGCAGATTTCTTTTCCCCCGTTATAATCCGAGCCGGCGCGAGTTCCAAAACAGCAACCAGCAATAAAACCCATTACTCCGCCTCGTCCACCGCCGATTTTTGTGGTTTCCGCCTGTACCTGAAATGCTGTCAGCATCAGTACACTTACCATAATAATCGCAACAACTTTCTTCATTCTGAATTCTCCTTGTGACCAAAGTAATTACTCGCTGTAAATCTTTGCGAACGAATCAACAAAGTCAACCTCTTTGTCAAAAAAGGCGGTAGGATTAAACAATGAAACAGCTACCGGTTGGTTTGCAATAAACCGGTCGATGTGAACGGTCTCTGAAAACGTTTTTCCATTTTCAAGCGACAGGGTTGCCTCATGAAGTAGAGGTATCCAAACACCCGGGGCGGCTTCGGAAAAGTCAGAGTAATGATATGAAGCGGTTTTCACTGTCATATCTGGACTTTTAAAAAAATCAATTGCGATAAGACGGGTCAGATTGTCGAAACGGAGAACGACATAGTTGTTTGCAGTGATGTAAGCTGTTCGGCTCATTCCTTCAGCAGGATCCAGTAGTTGCTCGTCATGTCCTTTGAGTCGCAACAGATGATCCATGGCCGTGCCTGGGATTTTATGCAACGACATGAGCATTTCGTCGGAAAGTGCACTTACAGGCCGCGAGAAACCTTTTGGATCACCTTGTGCGTAGCTGAAGAAGGTTGTTCCATCTGAAATAATTCGTCGCGGAATCGGGGATAGGTTCTCCACATGTAACCGGTTATCGTTTTGCCAATATATGCGACTGGCAAACTGCACGTTCCCGTCATTGCCGCTGACTGTTCGACGAATTTGGCAGGAGACCGTCTTTATTGACGAATATTCAGTTAATAACCGATCCACTTCTGTAGCAGAAAGAGTTGATGCCAAGAAAAGAATAAAAAGAAACACGCACTGTACCATGCGACGGAGGCTATTATAGAACATTTGCGTCTTCAAGGGCGTTTTAGCGGTATACGCGCGTCTTTATATAAGGAATGAGGGTTGGATAGTCTGATTGCGAGTGCGCGGAAGCTTGTTTTCTTCTTGTTTTCAAAGGTGTGCATTCCCAGAATGTGTCCGAATTTTAAATCCGGCTGTTGCGCCGGTTCAGGAGAAAAGTATGAGAAGTATGTGGTTGATGATTACGATCGTGCTGGCCATGGGCTTGCAAACTGTTTTTGCTGAAGAACCGGCACCAATGACACCCGTCATGCTCAGTTTTGCAAATCCCGCGCAGTTGCCGGCGGAAAATTATGATGTGAACGGATTGCGGATCGACCTCCTGTACGGCAAGTGCAGAAACCTAACCGGTCTGGATGTCGGTCTGGTAAACTACGCGACCGGCAGAGAGACCGGCCTTGAAGTCGGTTTGGTCAACAATGCGGGAAAAAGTTTCACCGGACTTCAGATCGGGGCGGTTAATGTATCTGACCGGGTGCGCGCTTTACAGATCGGTCTTTTCAACGGCGCAGATGACATGTCCGGACTGCAAATCGGACTGATTAATCATACGCGCATTATGAGGGGATGTCAGATCGGGCTCGTCAATGTGATTGAAAATAACGATCTGGCATTTTTCCCGGTTATCAACTGTTTCTTCTAAAACTAAGGAGATTCTATGAATATTCAAAAAACCATCATTTCTGCTTTTTGTCTGATCGGCGCCATTGCTTCCGCGCAGAATACCGCAACCGTTTCGCAACCCGTTAATCCGGCAAACTCGGCGGAACTTCAGTCGTTTAAACAACAGGTGCAAGCGGCGAATCCCGGCATGGAAGTTGTTTCTGTAAGCGCCGTACGCGAGGCCACGCTGGCCGCAGTGCCGAATCCGAAGATTGCCATCTTTGTTAAAAACCAAACCAAAGTTGCCGGAATGGACGATATGGTTGACGGAGTTCGCGACCGGATCTCCGCCGAACTGGCCGGAGCAGGTCTGACCGTTATGGATCAGGCGGAAATCGCCGCCGGATTCAACCGCTATAAAGTGACGACGGCAGAAGAACGCGCCGGACTGATTGACGGTGTTTTCACCGGCGGTTCGACCGTTCGCGTTGCTCAAATGCTCGGTGCCGACTATGTCATGGTCGCTTCCATTATTTCAGCCGACCGCATGTCGATGACAGTGGGCACCAGCCGGACGACGGTTTTCACACTTCGCATGAGTGTCAAAATCAATGAAGCAGTGCAGGGCACCTCGGTCTACGGTGACAACTGGACTCATAAGTATCCGGTTGAAGAACCGGATGCCGCCGGCAGTGATCCTCTCGCATTTTACAATGATCTTTTGGACACATGGGCTCAGGAAACCGGCGCTAAAATCGCCAGCAGCATGAAAACCTGGCGGCGCGCGCAAGCAGCACCGGTTCAGCTGGTGAGTTTCTCGGTCAGTACGACCATTGATGAATTGATTAAAGGATTGGAATCCGGTGTACGCGCCCCGAATGAACTGCTTGATGAAATGCGCCACATCGTCGGCGGTGCAACAGTTCAAATCGACGGCGCGGCTGTCGGCTCATCGCCGGGAACGTATCAGGTCGCTCCGGGACTGCACCAGATGCGGATTTCCCGGCAGTGGATGAAGGACTGGCAGCAGACCGTCAATATTCAAAACGGCAGCAATTTCAGAATTGGACTGGAACTTTCCGATGCCGGAATGCAACGGTTTCAATCGTTGGAACATCTGAAAGCACAGATCGCCAAGGACTATGCCGAAGCGATGGCGCTTAAAGGCATTAAAGTCAACTTCGATACCGCCGCATGGCGCGATGTTTCGGTCGGCAATAAAGGCAGTGAGATCAATCTGGAGAAAAAAGAAATCCAGCAGCGGGGGCTGATTAATGCCGCCGGACAGTGATTGCAAAATGGAGTCACTGCTTGTTTCTGTCTTTTAAATCCATTAACCGGACCGGCTGTCTGCTGCTCATCTGGCTGTTGCTGCTGACAGCCGGGTGCGCAACGCACAGCCAGAATGCCGGAATGGCAATCGCCCGTTTGAAAACCGGCGATACATCGGCGGCTTTGCACTGGTCGGAAAAGCTGAAGGAAAGTTCGCGCAGCGGGGATCTCGGCTATCTCGAAAGCGGACGGATCAAAATGCTGGCCGGCGATTTCGCCGGCAGTCGCGAAGATTTCGCCGTTGCCATCGACAAGGTTCTTGAGGAAACCGAAAACGGCCCGGTTATCCGGGCGGGATCTGTCGGTTCAACACTTGCCGCTTCGACAATCGCCGACGATACGGTTCGCAAATACCAGCTTTCGCCGTACGAGATTATTCAGCTGCTCCATTACCAGACACTGAACTATCTGTTTAGCGGCGATCCTGAAGGCGCCGGTGTCGAGATGCGGCGAACGGTATTTGCGCAGGACGCCATCGCCGAAAAGTATTCCAAGGAAATCGCGAAGGCGCAGGAAAGCGTTCGTCCGGATCAAGCCCAAGCGATGGCGGCTGTTCAGACCAGAATGCAAACGCTGGGGCCGGTGCTTGAGCGGACGCGCAGTTCCTATGAAAACGGACTGGCCTGGTATTTTTGCGGACTGATGTTTGAAAAGCAGGGCGATGCGGCGAATTCTTCACTCTGCTACCGCAAAGCGTGGGAGCTGGCTCCGGGTAACGCCTGCATACTGAAAGATTTCTTGCGGATGCTCCGCACGCAGGATCCGCAGACATTTTCTGAACTGACGGTACAGAACAATGTGGATGTAAACAGCCTGACACGCGGCTCAACAGAAATCGTCGTTCTCTATGAGGATTCAATGATTTCGCAGCGTCAGACGGAAAAAATTCCAATTCCGATTCCCGATTTCCGCGGCGCAATTACACTCATATCGATCGATTTCCCGTTTTATACCGACGGGGCCTATACCCCGAAACCGCTTACCATCGCTGAAGGCGAAACGGTTCTCGGGGTCACCGAACCGGCGGTTTATCTCCAGTCGCTCGCTTATCAGGATTTGAAAGATAAAATGCCCGGCATCGTTACCCGCAATGTTACCCGTGCTGCGACCAAGGTAATTGCTCAAGAGATCGCCAATAATCGGAATGACGACCTCGTGCGGTTCGGAATGATGGCGATCAGCGCGGCAACATCGCTGGCTTCTACGTCCGATACCCGTGCGTGGTACTCAATACCGATGGTAACTCATCTTTACCGAGGTTCCGTTTCGCCCGGAACACATCTGTTGCAGTGCCGCACAGTTTACGGCACAACGCTGACCATTCCAGTGACGGTCGCCGACGGCGAGACACGGCTGGTGTGGATTGCCAACACCGGCGGCGTTGAGGTTGCGGCGACCGCCTCCCTGTCAGGGAAAGGGCTGCCGCCGGACTTTGAGCAGTTTAATAATCCGTTTTGGACAAACAGACCGGTTTCTGCGATAAGTACCGGCGGAAACACCACCGGGATGTAAAGGAGACTATACTATGAAAATTCCAAAACATGTACTCGCAGCCCTTATTCTGACTTCCGGTCTGGCCGGATTGGTTGGCTGCCGGAACACATCCGGAACCATTGTTAATACAGATCATCTTACGGGACAGTCCGCGATCATCGAGGAAAACGGCCGGCTGGCCCACCGGGTGAATGTCGTCAAAATCAGCTACGATGAAGTCAACGGTTTAAAGCGGGTTCACTTTGCGCTGGCCTCCGACCGCAACCGCCGGACGCGCATCGACTACCGGATTTGCTGGTTCGATGTCAACGGCATGGAAATTGACAGTCAGACCAAACCGTACCGCAATCTGATTCTGGAAGGTCGTGACGTGCAGACGGTAACCGGTGTGGCGAACTCTCCCGCCGCGGTTTCCTCCAAACTTCGTATTCGTGAAACATCTCAGGCTCAATAAAGAAAGGATTATGCAGATGAAAAAATTAGTTTTTCCCGTGTGTTTGTTGTGCTGCGTTGCTGTGCTGTGCGGTTGCCAAACCAGAGTTCATGAAGTGCCGCTGGATCGCGCAGCCGCTACCACCAAACTCGAACCGCAGGATATCCGCCGGACGGTTGAGAAAATGGTGGAGTCTCTGCTCGTTGCTCCGGGTGTTAAGGAGTTTGTCAGCAACCGGCGCCCGGTGCTGGATGTCGAACCGATGCAGAACCGAACGACGCAGCATGTTGACATGGTCAGTCTGACGGAATCCGTACGCATGCAGCTGCTGCGCTCCGGCATGTTCCGCTTTGTCGACCGTTCTTCGACCGGAACAGCGGCAATTGATGTAGCGCGTATCCATCAGGAAAATCAGCTGGGACTGGTTGATTCGACGAAGGCGGTAAAGGCCGGACAACAGACCGCGCTGGATATGTATCTGACCGGTACGCTGTCGGAAATTAAGAACGTAACGGGTCGCACAACCGACCAGTACTATAAGTTCTCCATGATCCTGAAGGATCTTAAGACCGGAGAAATCGTCTGGGCGGACGAACAGGAGATCCGCAAAGAGAGCACCCGTCCGGCAGTCCGCTGGTAAAGTGCAAAGGTGCCCTGCAAGACCCGCGCGGATTTCCTGTGCGGGTTTTTTGTGCCGCACACCGGCGAATAAACCCCGCTCTTCTTGCTTTTTGCAAACGGGTTCGGTAGCTTCTCTGCTCACGTTTTCACAGGGAAGAATATGCCGAAAATTGAAATTATGCCGTCGATTCTAGCGGCAGACATGGGGAATCTGGAAGCCGCCGTCCGGCAGTGCGAAAAGGCAGGAGCTGATCAGATTCACGTGGATGTGATGGACGGAGTTTTCGTGCCGAATATCAGCATGGGCCCGGCCGTAGTCGCCATGGCTGACCGCGTGACGGATCTTCCGCTGGATGTTCATCTGATGCTGATTCAGCCGCAGAATCATATCGAGGCGTTTGCCAAAGCCGGTGCGGATACGATCCTGATTCATATTGAAGCCGACTGCGATGTGGAAGCGACGCTCAAAAAAATCCGCGGGCTCGGCTGCAAAAGCGGGATTACCGTTAATCCGCCGACGCCGGTGGAATCCATTTTTCAATGCCTTGAAAAAGAACTGGTCGATGAAGTTCTCATCATGTCTGTAAACCCCGGCTTCGGCGGGCAGAAATATATTCCGGAGGCCGAGGCCAAAGTGGCGGCCATCCGCCGCCGCTGGCCGGATCTGCTGATTTCGATTGATGGCGGCATTGATCTTGAAACCGTAAAACCGGCGGCGGCGCATGGTGCAAATCTGTTTGTTGCCGGCACGGCGCTTTTCAAAGCGACGGACATGAATACAGCCGTCACCCAAATGCGCGCTTCGGCTGAAGCGGCCTATTGTTCAAAAATCTAACCGAAAATCTGACATGTCTGAGTTATCCCATATCCGCAACTTTTGTATCATCGCTCACATCGACCACGGCAAATCGACGCTGGCCGACCGTATTCTTCAGCTGACCGGCGCCATTGAAGCCCGCAAGATGAAAGAACAGGTGCTCGACGCCATGGATCTTGAACGCGAGCGCGGCATCACCATCAAAGCGCACCCGGTGACCATGAAGTACACGGCCCAAAACGGACAGGTCTATACTTTCAACCTGATCGACACCCCCGGCCATGTGGACTTTTCTTATGAAGTTTCCCGCAGTCTTCAGGCGTGCGAAGGCGCCATTCTCGTTGTGGATGCGGCGCAGGGCGTCGAGGCGCAGACGGTCTCGAACGCCTTTCTGGCAGCAGAACATAATCTGACGATTGTGCCTGTTCTGAATAAAGTCGAACTGGCGAATGCGCAGCCGGAAGTGGTTGCCCGGCAGATCGAAGAGCTGCTGGCGATTGACGCCACGAACTGCCTCCAGGTGAGCGCGAAAACCGGGAAGGGGATATCCGAACTTCTCGAGGCCGTTGTGGAACGTATGCCGCCGCCGAAACCGGCGGCAGACAACGCGGTGCGCGGACTGGTCTTTGACTCCAAATACGATGCCTTCCGCGGTGTCGTGGTGTACATGCGTCTGTTCAGCGGCAATTTGAGAGCCGGTGAAAAGGTGCGCATGATGAGCACCGGGCGCGAGTACGAAATTAAAGAAGTCGGCGTGTTTATGCCGGATCCTGAAGTCTGCAAAGAGCTGACCGAAGGTTCCGTAGGCTATGTGATCGCCAACATCAAAGACTCTTCGGAAATTCAGATCGGCGATACGATGACCACCGTCCGCAACCCGGCGGCGGATGCGCTGCCCGGTTTTAAAGAAATCCACCCGATGGTCTTTGCCGGTATTTATCCGATTGAAACCAGTGACTACGAAAAGCTCGGCAAGAGTCTGGATAAGCTGCGCCTGAACGATGCCGCTTTTTCCTATCAGTCGGAATCCTCCGTGGCATTAGGTTTCGGTTTCCGCTGCGGATTTCTCGGCCTGCTCCACATGGAGATCGTGCAGGAACGGCTCCGCCGAGAATTCGACCTCGACATCATCGCGTCCTATCCGAACGTCGTGTATCGCATTCATCTTAAAAACGGCGATGTGATGGAAATCGATAATCCGACCTACCTTCCGGATCCGACAGTGATCGAGACCATGGAAGAACCCTTCATCAAAGCCACCATCATCACGCCGACGGTTTGTCTGGGGGAAATGATGAAACTGGTGATGGAGAAACGCGGCGAAATCACGCATACCGATTCGATCGATGCACAGCGCGTCATGCTCACCTGCGATCTGCCGCTTAACGAAGTGCTGATCGATTTCTACGACCGGCTCAAGAGTCTCAGCCGCGGCTATGCGTCGATGGATTATGAATATGCCGACTACCGGCTCTCAGATCTCGTCAAAATGGATATCCTGATCCACGGCGAACCGGTCGATGCGTTTTCGTCGATTGTTCACCGTTCGAAAGCGGTTCCCCGCGGACGGCAGATGTGCGAATCGCTGAAGGATGTCATTCCGAAACAGGCCTTTGCGGTGGCCATTCAGGCGGCTTTGGGCGGTAAAATCATCGCCCGCGAAACAATTCAGGCCTACCGCAAAGATGTAACCGCCAAGTGCTACGGCGGCGATATTTCCCGTAAGCGCAAACTGCTCGAACGCCAGAAAGAGGGCAAAAAGAAAATGAAGAGCATCGGCAAGGTGAATATCCCGCAGGAAGCGTTTATCGCGGTGCTCAAAACCAAGCAGGAATAAGCGCATGACTATTTTTAAACACCGCAATGAGCGCAAGGAACTCAAAGAGATCCTGCATTACGCCAAACACATTCGGCACATGCACGAAGACATTGCGGACCCGCAAGCACTTGAACAGCTGCGTACCGAGGAGCAGATCGGCCGCGTTGTACGCAAAACCGGGGCAGGGGAGCAAATGAAAGCGGCCGGAGCTGCAATCATCAAAGCCTGCGAAAAAGTTGCGCCGCCGCGCCGCCAACCGAAAGTTCGCGAAAATGTAGAGGTCCTCTTCGTTGCCATTGCCGCCGCCATGGCGATCCGCGCCTACTTTTTCCAGCCGTTTAAAATCCCGACCGGTTCCATGCAACCGACGCTTTACGGTATTACGGTCAAAAATGAGCCGACTCTAAAATCCGACAATCCGCTGGCATTTATTGCAAACATGGTCCTTTTTGGAGAAAGACATGTTGTTGTAAAAGCAAAAACAAGTGGTTTTGTGCGCACCATTAATAATGGAACTAGATTCGATCTGCAGACTACCAAAAGTCAGTCAGAAGCTGTTTTTTTTATCAACAACCTTCCACATAAAGTGCCGATGAATTTGTGGCATGAGCAAGAAAACCACTTCCAGTCGGTCGCCAACAGGTACATCAATGAAGGAGAAATTCTGTTTGATGGTGTAATTAAAAGCGGCGATTACATTCTGGTCAACCGGATCAAATATAACTTTATCCGGCCGAAGAGGGGGGATATTGCTGTCTTTGACACCCGTGAGCTGACGAATCCTCAAGTTCGTAGAGACGCCTATTACATCAAGCGCATGGTCGGTCTGCCGGGAGAAACGATTTCTATCGCTCCAAAGTATCTGCTGGTCAACGGTGAAAAACCAACCGACCATCGTTTTGACAAAATTTTCAATGACCCCAAATATAAAGGGTATCAGTTTGCCGACTCCCGAGCTGTTCCGCCGCCGCTGATTGATAAGCCGGGCGACTCCATTACAACAGCCGCTGATCAATATCTCTTCTTCGGTGACAACACACTGAACAGTCTCGATGGACGCTATTTCGGAACCGTTAACCGCCAACAAATTCTCGGCCCGGCATTCTTTGTCTGCTGGCCGTTTGATCGCGCCGGATTTGCAGACGG
>DAONGM010000017.1:0-17903 GCA_035404105.1 Pontiellaceae bacterium | reverse complement strand
TGCCGCCATGACACACGCCCGACAGGAATGGGAAAAACTGGAATCGCGCGACCTCGCGCCGTACGCCGCGCACAGCGCCCGCAGCCTGGGCCGCCTTTATCCGGAAGACGACCATCCGGTGCGCCCCTGTTTTCAGCGCGACCGCGACCGCGTACTGCACAGCCGGTGCTTCCGGCGGCTGGAATATAAAACACAGGTTTTTGTCAACGGGACCGCCGACCACTACCGGACGCGGCTCACCCATACCATCGAAATGGCCGCCGTCGGGCGGACGCTGGCGCGCGCGTTTCGCGTCAACGAAGACCTGACTGAAACCATCTGCCTCGCGCACGACGTCGGCCACAGTCCGTTCGGCCACCGCGGCGAATATGTTCTTGATGAACTGATGAAAGATCACGGCGGATTCGATCATAATCTTCAGAGCCTGCGCGCCGTTGAGAAGCTCGAATACCAGTATCCCGGCTTTCCCGGACTCAACCTGACATGGGAAGTGCGCGCCGGACTGCTCAAACATCAGGCGGCCAAACCCGGCGGGCAGCTCGACGGTCATCCGATCGGCCCCTTCCAGTATCTGGAAGCGCAGATTGCCGATGTCGCCGACGACGTTACCTATCACGCGCACGATGTGGACGATGGTCTCGAAGCGGGACTGATTACGCTGGAACAGCTCGAAAAGCTGGCTTTCTGGAAGCTGGCCGCCGCCCGCACCCGTGAGCAGTATGCCGCGCTCGATGACGGACACTTTCTGCGTATCACTATCCGCAACCTGCTCGATTTACAGGCGCAGGATGTTCTGCGTGAAGGGCGGCGCCGGATTGAAAGGCACAATCCCCGCGCCATCGCCGATGTCATGAATGCGCCTGAACGGCTTGTTGCATTCGGCGATGAAATGGGCGGACTGCTCGATGAGTTTTCAAAGTTCATGTACCGGCAGCTCTACGAGCATCCGGCCGTTCTGAATGCCAACCATGAAGCGGTCGCGCTGATGCGCGGTCTTTTTCTGCACTACATTGAGCATCCGGAAACCATGGGCCGCAAGGCGCTGGCGCGTGTTGCCGAAGAAGGACTCCGGCGCACCGTCTGCGACTACGTTGCCGGCTGCACCGACCGCTACGCTCTCGAAGAGTGTCAGAAGTACGGCATCGGCGCGTAGCACCGGCGGACAGAGGGCAGCCGTCGGAAAACCAGCCGACGAACAGTTGAACTAAGGCGCAAGTTGACCCGGCGTCTTCAGCTCTTTGTTAATGATCCTGGAATAGACCTCCGCATACCGCTTTCCAAGAATGATGTAGGAGTTCCTGTCAAAATGAACCATGTGCGCGTCTGCCGACGAGCAGCCGGTTGATTCCGCAAAGCCGGTATTTTTGACCTTGTCCGGCAGTGCGCGCAACGTGGCGCGAACCATATCTATTCTCGCCACGCGGTCGGGCTTGTTGTGCTCGGGGCCTGTGCCGTAGAACTCGGCCAGATTTCCTGCAATGAACGGCAGGTTGTCGTCCTTCAAGTCCTGCCGCAAATCGGCAATGAGTTGGTGGAGCTTCTGTTCGTATATATCGGTGCGGGGGGCGGACGTGGTGTCGGATTCGCCCTGGTGCCACAAGACGCCTTTAATGACGCCCTGCGTGGCGGCGAATTCGGCTTTCTTGATGGCGTCGGCATAGATCGGGGTGCCCTTGTTCATCTTGTCGATGGCGGCGCCGCCCTGGGCGACCGGAATCAGTCCGACCACGACACCCGGTTTGTCTTTGAGGTATTCCTCTGCAAAAGGCAGGCCGAGCCCGAAACGGTCGGACTTCTGCCGGTTGTGCAGCGGGTGGGCGGCCGGTTCCCATTGAACCTCGCCGATGGTGGGCAGCTTGAGAACCCGTGGAACCGGCTGTGTGTCCTCCGGAAGCATCTCGCCAAATCCGGCCATGTTGGATTGGCCCATCAGCAGGAAAATGTGGAAGTTCTCTTTTTGCGCCGGGATCTGCCAGTCTTGCGGACTGGAATTGTCTTGGGCGGACAGGCCGCAGCTCAACAGTAAAGTCAGCATGAAGACTGTAATTCGCTGTCCGTTTTTCATAAGCAGTTCCTTTTTAAAATCAACATCAGCCGTACTTCAGTTTTTTTGCGGATTAAATTAATGCGTCCATGAATGTAGCTTGGCGGTTCAGGGGCGGCAAACCGGAAATGGTTTGTTAATTTCTCGCCCGGCGCGGGCGCCCGGCCTACAGTTTTGAATTATTTTCTACCTTGGCACTGCAGAACATCCCACACCTGGTTTCGATAGTCCTCCTTCGATATATAATTCGCATAATGCGGAATTCCCACGATGGAATACTCGTCGCCAAGATTTCGTCTGGCTATCCTTTCGGCATCTTTTCCAAAAGCAATCAGAACTGGATTTGAGCACCCTAGAACGTCGATTTCAGCTTTCAGTTGTTTGATATTATCTCTTTCGAAATCAGGGTGGGCTTTTAGAAATCCCACCATTTTTCCGGAAACCTTTTCTTCGAAGTCCTTAATTATGTCAGTCATATAGGCTCCCCAATAGGGCGTTCCGTACAAAGCATATCGGATTTTAAAGTCTGTGGCCATTGGTCGTGGGTCATGAAAGTTCCCAAGTGGTCGTTCAATTGGTCGCGAGATGTTGAGTCCGATAAGAATGGCGTTGACGTGAAGCGTTTGGAGAAGGTGGGGATTGGATTCCGGGTCGAAAACAGTAAGGTCTGCGATATTGTCTTTCAGACTTCCGCCTGACTCTGCCCAAACAGCCCAGCTCGCAAAGTGCCCGAATCGCTGGCGGACTTCCTCGAATGTATTGATATCGATCATCTTCTCTGTCGTATGGTGTATTAACCTCGCTTCAGCTGTTTGCAGGCTAGACCCATATTTCTGCGTCTGCGAAAGTAGCCTAATGGATTGGGGGCGGCAAACCGGAAATGGTTTGTTAATTTCTCGCCCGGCGCGGGCGCCCGGCCTACAGTTTGCAGCCAATAATGAATGCCTTGATCAGACAATATGAAATGCGGCTGGCAGCGGCCGGCAGCGGGAATGCCAAACGTTCGGTTGAAGAGCTGGCGGCGCACGTTCTCGGCTGTAAGCCGCTGGAAATCTATTTTCGGAAAATCACGCCGGAGCAGGAGGCTGAACTCGAAAAGCTGATTGTCCGCGCGGAACAGAGCGAGCCGATCCAGTACATCATCGGCCACGTTGATTTCCGGGGTCTTGAAATCCGGTGCGACCGCCGCGCTTTAATTCCGCGCCCCGAGACAGAACTCCTTGTTGATGCGGTTCTTTCTTCAATCGGCAACCGGCAGTCATCAATGATCATTGCAGATATTGGAACGGGAACCGGCTGTATTGCGCTCGCGCTGCTTTCAGAACTTCCGAATGCCGAAGTGCTCGGGATTGATCTTTCCCCGGCGGCGCTGGCGCTGGCGCGGGAAAATGCGAAACGGCTGGGACTGATCGACCGGTTTTCGTCTCTTGAAAACAACCTGCTTGAAGGGGTCGAAGTCAACTCTCTCGATATCGCGGTTTCCAACCCGCCGTACATTCTTTCCGATGTCTGTAAAACGCTGGATCCGTCGGTGCGCGACTTCGAACCGCAGCTGGCGCTTGACGGCGGCAGAGACGGCCTCGATTTGATCCGGATTCTTGTGGAGCAGGCGGCCCGCGTCTTAAAACCGGGCGGCGGGCTGTTTCTTGAAATCGGGTACGACCAGGGGCCGGCCGTTCGCCGGATTTTGCAAAAGGCCGGGTTTGAACAGACAGAGGTAAAAAAAGATCTGGCAGGGCATGATCGTATTGTGCTGGGCAGGATGCCCGGAGGGCCGGTTCCTGCCGCGATTATATAAAAAGCATAAATATATTGATCAGAAGTCAGATGGAATGTAAAAAGAAAGGCATTCGATGAATAAAAAGAAGGAAAGCGAATTGTCAGCACAGTTTCCAGACCGTAAAAAAGCCATTCTCGACATGCTTGCCGAAGACAGCCGTGCCAGCGTTTCAATCCTGGCCCAGAAGCTGGGCGTGAGCGTGGTGACCATCCGCACCGACCTTGCAGCGCTGGAGGAAGAAGGCTTCATTGTGCGCACCCACGGCGGGGCGATGCCGGCGTTTCATCCGCAGATGCTCGAACGGATGCGTCAGGAAAAAGACCGCAAGGCGGCGATCGCCAGATTCGCGGCGGAAAAAATTCAGGACGGCGATACCGTCATTATTTCTGCAGGCACGACCACGGCGCTGATTGCCAAATATCTGCTCGGCCGGCGCAATGTGCACATTGTCACCAACAACACGCTGCTGCTGACCTATGCCCGCGCCAACCCGCAGCTGCGCGTGACGCTGGTAGGCGGCGAATTCCGCCCGTCAGAAGAAGGTCTGGTCGGTCCGCTGGCGATTCAGTCGCTGGATCAGGTGTTCGTTTCCAAAGCCTTCATCGGCGTGGACGGAGTTTCGATCAAGCAGGGGCTGACGGCGCATCTGGTGGAAAGCGCCGATCTCGTGCGTAAAATGGCGCAGCAGGCGGAGCAGGTTTTCGCGATCTGTGATTCGACCAAATTTAACAAAGCCGGTTTTGCACGGATACTTCCCTTCAACGGCGTGAACGGACTGATTACCGATTCCGGCCTGGACGTTGACGTGGAAAAAGAACTGCGCGAAGCAGGCGTGAGTATTTACAAAGCAGAGGGATGAGGAGCTTTATTTATGGCGACAGAAGTTTTGATGCCGCGGCAGGGCCAATCGGTTGAATCCTGCATCATTACCGGCTGGAAGGTGAAAGAAGGCGATCCGGTGAAGGCCGGTCAGCCGCTTTGTGAAGTGGAAACTGATAAAGCCGCCTTTGAAGTCGAAGCTCCTGCCGCCGGAACCGTACTCGGCGTTTTCTATCCGGACGGCGCGGATGTTCCGGTGCTCAGAATCATCGCCGCCATCGGCGCGCCGGGAGAAGATATTTCCGCTTTGCGTCCTTCGGCTGCCGCAGAAACGAAGCCGGAAGCCGGAAGCAAAGCTGAAGAAAAGCCGTCCGTTTCAAACCCGGCAGTTTCAAGTTTCAAGTTTCAGTCTTCCGGTTTGTCATCCGGCGTTTCTCCCCGTGCGCGCAATCTGGCGGCGGCTGAAGGTCTGGATGTTTCCGCGCTCGCAGGCTCCGGACCTGAAGGCCGCGTGATTGAGCGCGATGTCAAAGCCGCACTCGCCGGACAGGCTCCGCTTTCACCGGCCGCCAAGGCAAAGATTGCCGCTATCGGCAGCGGCATAGGCGGTCGCATTCTCGCCGCCGATGTGCAAATGCCATCCGCTGCTGTTCCCGCCGCACCGGCAGTTTCATACAGCGCTGAACAGATGGGCGGACTGAAAGAAATTCCGGTCAAAGGAGTGCGCAAAGTCGTCGCGGGCCGGATGCTTTCCTCTCTGCAGACTACGGCGCAGCTCACGATGCACACGTCGGCGGATGCCCGCGCGGTTCTGTCCGCCCGTGCGAAATTCAAAACGTCCGCGGATAAAGCGGGCATCACCATCAACGACCTCGTTCTCTATGCCGTTGCGCAGACGCTGGTCAATTTCCCCGACCTCAATGCGTACTGGCTGGGCGATAAACTGGTTCAGTTTGAAAACGTCCACCTCGGCATGGCGGTCGATACGCCGCGCGGCCTGATGGTTCCGGTGATCCGCTTTGCCAATAAACTTTCGCTCGAAGAAATTTCAGTTGAAGCCAAGCGGCTTGGCCGTGCGTGCATCAAAGGCACGATCGATCCGGATGCGCTCAAAGGCGGAACGTTCACCGTGACCAATCTCGGTGCGTCGGGTATCGAAATGTTCACGCCGGTGCTTAATGCTCCGGAAGCCGGCATTCTGGGCGTCTGCTCGGTTCAGCCGAAGCCGGTGATGAAGAAAGACGGCGGCGTTGAATTCATTCCGCACATGGGTCTTTCGCTGACATTCAACCACTGTGCGACCGACGGCGCGCCTGCCGGACGGTTTCTTGCTGCACTGAGGGAAAAGCTCTTAAGTTTTGAAATACAATAAGTCCGATAAGTCCTATCGGTCGAACTGGAGAAAACAATGTACGACATTATCATCATCGGCGCCGGCCCGGGCGGTTATGTCATGGCCGAACGCGCCGGACATCTCGGTAAAAAAGTTCTGCTGATCGAGAAAGAACATCTCGGCGGCGTTTGCCTCAACTGGGGCTGCATTCCGACCAAGACCCTGCTCAATTCCGCCAAGCATTATGTCCACGCCAAGGAAGCGCCGGAATTCGGCGTGACGACCGGCGAGGTAAAGTTCGATCTGACTAAAGCCATGGCCTGGAAGCAGGAAGTGATTGAAACGCTGCGCGGCGGCATCGGGTTCATGATGAAAAAAAACAAGGTCACCGTGGTGAACGGCACGGCGAAACTGCTCGGCCCGCGCAAGGTTCAGGTCGGTGAGACCGTTTACGAAGGCACGAATGTAATCATCGCCACCGGTTCGTCGCCGTTTGTTCCGCCGATTCCCGGCGCCAAACAGCCGCATGTGATGACCAGCACCGAAATCCTGAACATTGATAAAATGCCGGAAACCCTGACGGTGATCGGCGGCGGCGTGATCGGCGTGGAGTTCGCCAGTTTCTTCAGCAGCCTCGGCGTTAAAGTCGACGTGATTGAAATGCTCGAAGAAATTATTCCGTTCATGGATCGCGGGCAGGCGAAGGAATTCCGCCGGGCGCTCAAAGGCAAAGTAAATTTCAACCTCGGCTGCAAGGTGACGGCCATTGACGGCCATGACGTGAAGTACACCGACGCCAAAGGCCAGTCGCAATCCATTCAGGCGGATATCGTGCTGATGTCGGTCGGCCGCGTTCCGAATCTGGCCGGTATGGGATTTGAAGAAGCCCGGCTCGACTTCGACCGCCGCGGCATCAAGGTTGACGAACAGATGCGCACCAACCTGCCGGACGTTTACGCCATCGGCGATGTGACCGGCCTTTCCCAGCTGGCGCATTCCGCAACCCGCATGGGCGAAGTCGCGCTCAACACGATTTGCGGACAGCCTGACCGCTTCCGCCGTAACGCGATTCCGTGGGCCGTTTATTCACTGCCCGAAGTCGCCGGCTGCGGCCTCACGGAAGAACAGGCGCAGGCCGCCGGTCACAAGGTTCAAACTGCTTCGCTGCCGCTGACGATGAGCGGACGTTTTCTCGCCGAAAACGGCAAACGCGGTTCCGGCTCCGTCAAAGTCATCAAAGACGCCGGCACCGATGTGCTGCTCGGCGTCCACATGGTCGGCGCAGGTGTTTCCGAAATGATTTACGGTGCCGCCGTGATGATTGAAGCCGAGCTGCGGGTGAAAGATATCCGGGAAATTGTTTTTCCGCATCCGACCGTCGGCGAGGTTGTGCGCGACACCATGTTTCAGTTTTAAATCAAAGGAGTGTTTCAGTGCCTAAGCATCAGATCGTGTGTCCCCGGGAAGTCCGCAAAGCGGGCGAAATCACCTTCAAGCCGATTCCGGTCAATCAGTACAAGCCGGACTATAAGAAGGAAGTGAAGAAGTACGGCGTCGAACGTCTGAAGAAGATGTACTACGACATGCTCGTCGTCCGCGAATTTGAAACCATGCTCAACCAGATCAAGGTGCAGGGTTCGTACGCCGGAATCGAATACAACCACCCCGGCCCGGCGCATCTCTCCATCGGGCAGGAAGCCGCGGCGGTCGGACAGGCGGTCAACCTGACCACCGACGACTGCATCTTCGGCTCGCACCGCTCGCACGGCGAAATTCTCGCCAAGTGTCTTTCCGCGGTTTATCAGCTCGACGATGCGAAACTCACTAAAATCATGGATGAGTTTTTCGGAGGCTCAACGGTCAAGGTCGTGAAGGACGGCTCGCAGAAATCCGTCAAAGATCTCGCCGAAGAATTTGTGCTCTACGGAACACTCGCTGAAATTTTTGCCCGACAGACCGGCTTCAACAAAGGTCTCGGCGGTTCGATGCACGCGTTCTTCATCCCGTTCGGCTCGATGCCGAACAACGCGCTCGTCGGCGGCTCCGGCGATATTTCCGTCGGTTCGGCGCTGTTCAAACTGATCAACCGTAAACCCGGCATCGTCATTGCCAACATCGGCGACGCGTCGCTCGGTTGCGGCCCGGTCTGGGAAGGTTTCTGGATGGCCGCGATGGACCAGTACCGCACGCTGTGGGACAAGAGCTTGGGCGCGCCGCCGGTGCTGTTCAATATCATGAACAACCACTACGGCATGGGCGGACAGACCGCCGGCGAAACGATGGGCTACGGCATGGTCGCGCGCATCGGAGCCGGGATTAATCCGGAACAGATGCACGCCGAACGCGTGGACGGTTACAATCCGCTGGCCGTCGCCGACGCCACCGAACGCCAGAAAAAGATTCTGCTCGAAGGCAAAGGCCCGGCGCTGCTCGACGTCGTCACCTACCGCATCTCCGGCCACTCGCCGTCCGACGCTTCCTCCTACCGTTCCAAAGAGGAGATCGAATCGTGGGAAGCCAACGACTGCGTGAAGCTGTTCGGCGAATACCTGATCAGCAACGGCGCGCTGACCGCTGACGAAGCCGCCGCGCTGAAAGCGACGGTCGTCGCCAAGGTCACCAAGACGCTCAGGCTGGCGACCGACAAAACCGTTTCGCCTTACACCGACATCAACATCATCGAAGATGTGATGTATTCCAACGGCAAGGTCGAAAAATTTGATGACCGCAAACCCGATGTGCTGATGCCGATGGCAGAAAATCCGCGCGTGAAGAAGCTGGCGGGCAAAGCCCGTTATGCGTTCGATGAAAACGGCAAGCCGATCGGCGCCAACAAACTGTACACGTTCCGCGACGGTATTTTCGAAGCGATGCTGCACCGCTTCTACACCGATCCGACGATGATCGCTTACGGTGAAGAAAACCGCGACTGGGGCGGAGCGTTCGCCTGTTACAACGGCCTGACGGAATCGATTCCGTATCATCGCCTGTTCAACTCGCCGATTTCCGAAGGCGCTATCGTCGGCTCGGCCTGCGGTTATGCGCTGAGCGGCGGCCGCGTCTGCGTCGAGCTGATGTACTGCGACTTCATGGGCCGCGCCGGCGACGAAATCTTCAACCAGATTTCCAAATGGCAGTCGATGTCCGCCGGTATCCTGAAGATGCCGCTGGTGCTTCGTATTTCCGTCGGCAACAAATACGGCGCGCAGCACTCGCAGGACTGGGCCGCGATGGTTAACCACATTCCGGGCCTGAAAGTTTACTATCCCGCCACGACATACGACGCCAAGGGAATGCTCAACCTCGCGCTGGCCGGAACCGATCCGGTTATCTTCTTCGAATCGCAGAAGACCTACGGTATCGGCGAAATGTTTGAGAAGAGCGGCGTGCCGGAAGGTTACTACGAAACACCGGAAGGCGAACCGGCTGTACGCATCCAGGGCAAAGACCTGACCATCATCACCGTCGGCCCCGTGCTTTACACCGGTAAGAAAGCCGTTGAAACGCTGAAGGCTCAATACGGTCTGGAAGCTGAACTGATCGACCTGCGCTTCATCAACCCGCTCAACTACGACAGGATCGTCGAGTCGGTGAAGAAAACCGGCCGCGTCGTGCTGGCTTCGGACTCCGTGGAACGCGGCAGCGCGCTGCACAACATCGCCGCCAACATCACCCAGCTCTGCTTCGACCGCCTCGACGCTCCGCCGGTGGTTGTCGGTGCGAAGAACTGGATCTCGCCCGCCGCCGAAATGGAAACGGACTACTATCCGCAGGCCGACTGGCTGATCGACGCGATCCATCAGCGCATCCTGCCGCTGCCGGGCCACGTTGCGAAACACAACTACACCGCCGGCGAAATGCTGCGCGTTGCCCGTAAAGGGGTGTAAGAACGTAACGAGTATTGCGTACTGCGTATTGATTTTTTGATACGCAATACGCAGTACAGGAGAACAAATGAGCTTAGATTCAAAATCAGTCGAAGAACGGTTGGCTTCGGTTAAAGCGCTGGGAGAATCAATAAAAGCCGGTGTGAAGCAGACGGACGAGGTGAACAATCACGTTCATTCGACTTACTCGTTCAGCCCTTACTCCCCGGCGGAAATTCCCGCCAGGGCGAAAGAGGCGGGGCTGGGCACGGTCGGAATCATGGATCATGATTCGGTTTCCGGCTGCGAAGAGTTTCTGAATGCGGCCAAAGCGATCGGCATTGCCGCTACCGCCGGCTGCGAAATCCGTGTGAACATGGACGGCACGCTGGTTGAAGGACGAAAAACCAACAACCCCGACGAACCGAACATCAGCTATATTGCTTTCCACGGAATTCCCCGCAACCAGTTCGCGGCGGTCACAGAGTTTTTGAAACCGATCACTATGGCGCGGATCGCCCGCGACCGGAAAGAAGTCGAGCGGCTCAACGCGAAGCTGGCGCAGCTCGGCGCGCCGCAGCTGGATTTTGAAAAAGATGTCATGGCGATTTCCGAAGCGGCCAACGGCGGATCAATTACCGAGCGCCACATTCTTTACGCGCTGTCGCTCAAGCTGATCGCGAAGCTTGGAAAGGGCGCAGCGCTGGTCGCGTTTGTCGAAGCGCAGATGCAGATTCCGGTTCCCGGCAAACTGAAAGCCGTGTTGCTGGATTTGAATAATCCGCACTACGCCTATGATCTGCTCGGCGTTTTCAAGTCCGCGCTGGTTCCGGACTTTTTCATTCTCTCCGGTAAAGACGAATGCATCAATGTCCGCGATGCGGTGAAATTTGCCAACGACATCGGCGCGATTCCGGCCTACGCCTATCTGGGCGACGTTGGCGAATCGCCGACCGGCGACAAGAAAGCCGAGAAGTTTGAAGACGACTATCTCGACGCTCTGGTGCCGGAGCTGAAGAAGCTCGGTTTCAAAGCGATCACCTACATGCCGCCGCGCAACACCAGGCCGCAGCTGCTTCATTTGCAGAGGCTCTGCCAGGCCAACGGTCTGATGGAAATCAGCGGCGTGGACATCAACAGCTCGCGCCAGTCGTTCAACTGCCCGATCCTGCTGGAGCCGGAGTTTCGTCACTTAGTGGATGCGGCGTGGGCGCTGATCGCGCACGAAAAACTGGCAGCCGAAAATCCGAAGCTCGGACTTTTCCATCCGCAGAATCCGCTGGCGGCGCAGCCGCTGGAAAAACGGATTCAAAAATATGCCGCTATCGGCAGACAGATCGACCACCGCCAGCCCGAAATGGCATTGAGGCTGGTCGAGTTCTAGCTGTTTGCCTGCCACGATTCCGGCGGTTCTCCTGGTTTTACGTCCTTCTTTTTCCAGACGTCAGACCAGGTGAGTTCGACTTCGGCAGACCCGTCTGGTTTAATGCGGAACACATGTTTGGTTTGCCATCCATTAGAGGGAACCGTTGAGTCAAAACTCAATGCATTGCCAGCCCACTTTACATTTTCGACTTTGTGAAATTCTCCGTCGCTACGTGTGAAGCTTGAGACTTTGAATTTTCCGCTTTGTACTTCGATTGTGACGGCGACGTCTGAGTCTTCGTCGGATGTGATCCACGTTCCTACAAGCGGATGATCTTTTGGAAGTGAGTGCATTATTACGGCCAGTATTAAAGTTAATCGAAATTCATTTCCTGTGGCTGACGATAGGAACTAGCTGGAGCACCGTCAACTAATGGCGAGAAGAATTCTTGAACAAAGGAAGCACATTTCACGATGATGGTTGCAAAGCCAGAAGCACAAAGCTGACGGTAACGGTGAGTTCGCTGAGCCGTTGCACGTCAGCCTTTGCTTCCGGACTGGAGCACCAGAAGATCGGTGTCATCTGGATGAGGTCGGCGAGCTGCGCGGCGTTTAGCGTTTGCTGGTAACTCAGCAGTTCGCGGTGGGTTTCCTTGAAGTGCGGCGCGCATTTGGCGGCGGCCTCATCGGCCTTTTCTTCAAAGTCACCGGCATTGGCCGCCAGCCGCGAACGCAGTTCAATCAAATGGTTCGGGCCGGGGACGCCGAGGATGAGCGTGCCGTCCGGTTTCAGGATGCGGGCGAATTCTTCCGGATTGCGCGGAGCGAGAACGCTTAGAATCACATCGAGCGAATGATCGGCGAACGGCAGTTTGCGCATACCATTGGCGACGATCCATTTCGCTTTCTTGTACCGCTTAGCCGCGCAGCGCACGGCTTCTTTGGAAACGTCGACACCGTAAAACTGTCCGGCGTGCGCTTCGCTCAGCGCGCCGAGGAAATGACCTTCGCCGCAGCCGCAATCAAGAATTGCCGATTGATGATTGCCGATTACCGATTTTTTTATTTGGTCAGTAACGGGATCGAAAGCGCCGGAGTCAAAGAAGCGTCGGCGGGCCTGAATCATCTTGTCGTCGTCGCCGGGATGGCTGGAGCGGCGCTGGTGACTGAGCAGCAGGTTGGCGTAACCTTCTTTCGCGAGATCGAACGAATGGCCGTTTGCGCAGCGGCATTCCTTTTCGTTCCATTCCAGCGCGGTTTCGCACGACGGACAGGTCAGCGGTGATTGAAATAATGGATTCATTAGGACGGGAGTTTATCCGCTAATCCTCACTAATCAGCACTAATAGTTGAAAATGAAAATCAGTGAAGATTAGTGGTTAGTTGTCTTCCTGTTTCAGGTTAGAGCCGCGTCGAATGCTGTTTCCCCCGAAGCGGCTGCGGATGCGGTCGACGGCGCGGCTGAGCGCTTCCCGCCGGGCGGAGGTCTTTTTTCCGGGACTTTGGAATAGGTCGAGCTGCGGGGCGTCGGCGGTACGGCGCAGTCCGCTGGCGCCGAAGCCGATGAGGCGCACCGGACTGTGCAGGGTTTCTTTCCGGAACAGTTCGAGCGCGGTTTCGCGCAGGGTGATGTCGTCGCAGCAGGGCGGATCGAGCTGCCGCTGGCGGGTGATGGTGGAGAAATCTTTCCAGCGGAGTTTGATCTGCACGGTGGCTGCATAAAATCCGGCGCGGCGCAGCCGTGTGCCGACTTTATCGGCAAGGTCGAGCAGAGCGGCTTCAACGATTGCGGCGTCGCGCTGATCTTCGTCGAAGGTGATTTCGTTGGAGATGCTTTTTTCTTCGCTCGCGGTTTCGATTTCCCGGTCATCCAGGCCGAAAGCCAGCCGCCGGAAGCTGGCGGCAGAACTTTCGCCGACCCATGCGGCGAGCTTCGCCGGATCAACGGTCTGGAGGTCGCCGATGGTGCGGATCTTATGCGCCTCCAGGGTGGCCTGCGTCTTTTTTCCTGCGCCCCACATCCGTTTAATGGGCAGCGGCGCGAGAAAGGCGGCTATACCTTTTTCCGAATCCGGTACGACGGTGAGACCGTCTGGCTTATGGAGATCGCTGGCGATTTTGGCGAGGAACATATTGGAAGCGACGCCGACGGAGCAGGTGAGCCCGGTTTCTTCCCGCACGGCGGCTTTGATCCTGCGGGCAATTTCGGGGCCGTCGCCGAAGAGATAGCGCGCGCCGGTGACGTCGAGGAAGGCTTCGTCGCACGAGAGCGGTTCAACCAGCGGCGTAAAGCGGCGGAAGATTTCCATGATCTGTCCGGAGACCTCGTGATAGCGCGGCATGTTCGGCGGCAGGAAGATGGCGTGAGGGCAGCGCTGAAAGGCGGTGCGTGACGGCATGGCCGAGTGAATGCCGAATTTGCGCGCTTCGTAGGAACAGGTGGAAACGACGCCGCGTTTGTCCGGCGGCGAACCGATCACGACCGGCTTGCCCTTCAGTTCGGGATGGTCATGCACTTCGACCGCCGCGAAAAACGCGTCCATGTCGATGTGGAGTATGGTTTTCTGTGAGTTCCCAGTCATCGGAAAAAGATACTCTGTTTTTCCGATATTTGGAAGCGACCTCAGGCTTGCTTGGCCGAAGATTCACGCAAACCGGCGGTGCGGTTAAAGACCGGCTTTCCGGCGGATGTGTCGAGGTCGGCGCAGAAGTAGCCGATGCGCTCGAACTGGAATTTTTCTCCGGCTTTGGCGGCCGCCAGTCCGGGTTCAATGATTCCGGTAATCACTTTCAGCGAGTCAGGATTCAGATAGTCTTTGAAGTCGCCTTCTTCGGCGGCGGGGTTTTCGCTGGTGAAGAGGCGGTCGTAGAGGCGCACCTCGGCCTGAATGCCGTGCTGCGCGGAGACCCAGTGGATCGTGCCTTTGACTTTGCGTCCATCCGGTGCGTTGCCGCCTTTGGATGCCGGGTCGTATGAGCAATGCAGTTCGGTGATGCTGCCGCCGGCGTCTTTGACGACGTTGGTGCAGGTGACGAGGTAGGCGCCGCGCAGGCGGACTTCAGTGCCGGGGGCGAGACGGAAGAATTTTTTTGCCGGTTCTTCCATGAAGTCCTCGCGCTCAATGTAAATCTCGCGGCTGAACGGAACGGTGCGCACGCCCATTTCCGGTTTGTTCGGATGATTGGGCAGTTCAAACTCTTCGGTCTGTCCTTCGGGGTAACCGGTGATGACAACTTTGAGCGGATCAAGCACGGCCATGCGGCGCGGCGCGATTTCGTTGAGGTCGTTACGGACGTGGTGTTCGAGCAGGGCGACGTCGGTGAGGCTTTCGGTTTTGGTGATGCCGATTTCGGTGCAAAAAGCGCGGATGGCTTCCGGCGTATACCCGCGGCGGCGCATGCCGCAGATGGTCGGCATGCGCGGATCATCCCAGCCGTTGACGAGTTTTTCTTTCACCAGTTCGAGCAGCTTGCGTTTGCTCATGATGGTGTAGGTCAGGTTGAGGCGGGCGAATTCGTACTGGTGCGGCTGGTAGAGTCCGAGTGTTTCGAGAATCCAGTCGTAGAGCGGGCGGTGGACTTCGAATTCCAGTGTGCAGAGCGAGTGAGTGACGCCTTCGATGGAGTCTTCGAGGCAGTGGGCGAAGTCGTACATCGGGTAGATGCACCATTTGTCGCCGGTATTGTGGTGCGAAGCGTGCTTGATGCGGTAGATGGCCGGGTCGCGCATGTGAAGGTTGGGTGAAGCCATGTCGATCTTCGCGCGCAGAACATATGTACCGTCGGCGAACTCGCCGTTTTTCATCCGCTCGAACAGGTCGAGGTTTTCTTCGACGGAGCGGTTGCGGCCGGCCGGTTCTTTGCCCGGCAGGTTCGGCACGCCGCGGTATTCTTTGAAGGCATCGACGCTCAGGTCGCAGACGTAAGCCTTGCCGAGTTTGATCAGTTCAACGGCGCATTCGTACATGCGGTCGAAATAGTCCGACGCCCAGAAGAGATTTTTGCCCCAGTCGAAGCCGAGCCAGCGAACGTCGTTTTCAATTGCCTCCACATACTCGGTATCTTCGGCGGTCGGGTTCGTGTCGTCAAAACGCAGGTGGCAGCGGCCGCCGTATTTGAGTGCGGTGCCGAAGTCGAGGCAGATGGCTTTGGCGTGGCCGATGTGCAGATAACCGTTGGGTTCGGGCGGGAAGCGGGTGACCACCTCGGTATGTTTGCCGGAGGCTAAATCCGCATCGATGATGTCATGAATGAAATTGCCGGGCGAAGAACTCATAGTATTTCCTTAAAAGTGAGGCTTTTTCTGCCGGATTTTGACGTGAATGGCAACACTTTGTGCGTAATATCGGGCAGGTCAGCAGGTAATTTAAAGTTGACTGTATATGCCCGTATTTAATAAAACCTAGAAATCTGATAATGATTAGTTGATTTAATCGGAAGGGGATAAAGTTATGAAGATGTCAACCAAAGGCCGCTACGCCGTTCGTATTCTGCTGGGCATTGCCCGCTACCAGAAAAACGGACCGGTTTCTAAAAAGATTATTGCTGAAGAGGAATCAATCTCTGCCGACTACATTGAGCAGATCATTGTGCCGCTCAAAAATGAAGGACTTGTTGTTGGCTTGCGCGGCGTCAAAGGCGGCTTCCGGCTCGCCAAAGATCCGGCGAAAATCACGGTCTACGATATTCTTCGCGCCTCCGAAGGTGAACTCTCGCTGGTGGATTGCGAACGCAACGACTGTAAAGGCCGCGACAAAAATATCTGTGTGACCCGTCCGGTCTGGGAAGGCGCCTCCAAAGTACTCGAGGCCTACTTTTCCAAAATAACCCTCAAAGATCTGCTGGATCGGGTCGCTGACCTCGAAAAATCCGGCGCGGCCAGCTACACCATTTAAACGCTAAGGAAGTTAAAATGAAAATTTACGACAATGTAACGCAGACCATCGGCGGAACTCCGCTCGTCAGACTCAACCGGCTGACCGCCGGGCTGAAGGCTGTCGTAGCCGTAAAAATGGAATCGCGCAATCCGCTGGGCAGTGTCAAAGACCGCATCGGCATTGCGATGATCGAAGCCGCTGAAAAAAGCGGCGAAATCAAACCCGGCGCAACGATTGTCGAGCCGACCAGCGGCAACACCGGCATCGCGCTGGCCTTTGCCGCGGCGGCCAAAGGGTACAAACTGATTCTCACCATGCCGGAAACCATGAGCATTGAACGGCGCAAGCTGCTTGCCGCGCTTGGCGCTGAACTGATTCTGACGCCCGGCAGCGAAGGCATGCCCGGCGCGATCAAAAAAGCGGAAGCGCTGGTTGGCTCGCTGCCGAATGCCTTCATGCCGCAGCAGTTTGATAACGCCGCCAATCCCGAAATCCACCGCCGGACAACGGCGGTTGAAATCTGGAATGACACCGACGGCAAAGTAGATCTGTTTGTCGCGGGCGTCGGCACCGGCGGAACGCTCACCGGCGTCGGCAGTGTGCTCAAGAAGAAAAAACCGGGGGTCAAAGTGGTCGCGGTTGAACCCGCTGACTCGCCGGTGATTTCCGGCGGCAAGCCCGGCCCGCATAAAATCCAGGGAATCGGTGCGGGCTTCATTCCGACCAATCTCGACACGAATCTGGTCGATGAAGTCATACAGATTTCCGCTGCCGATGCCGGCATCACCGCCCGCCGTCTTGCCAAAGAAGAAGGCATCCTGTGCGGAATTTCCGCCGGCGGAAACGTCTGGGCGGCGATCCAGCTGGCGAAGCGTCCGGAGAACGAAGGTAAACTCATTGTCACCGTCATATGCGACACCGGTGAGCGCTACCTTTCCACCTGGCTGTTTGACGAGGCGTAAGCGCTGGAAAAACCTTTTGCGCGGCGGCGAAACAGGCTAAAACACCAGCCTATGAGTACGTCTTTTGCCAATGTGCCGCTTCAGTGGGTCGGGCCGGTAAAAATCACCGGGCCGGAAATTGATGTCGAAACCGAACTGCCGCTGGCGACCTACGAAACGCCGCTCTTTGCCTCCGTCAACCGCGGCGCGCGGGTCGCCACCGCTTCCGGCGGAATCAAAGCCGTCGTCATCGACGAGCGGATGAGCCGTTCGGTTCTATTCGAGGCGCCGGACGCCATCGTCGCTTTCCAATGTCTGGAAAAAATCAAAGCGGAATTTTCAACCTTTGGAAAAACCGTGGCTACGACCAGCCGGTTCGCCAGACTGATCGATATGAACTCGCAGATCGCGGGCAACCTGCTTTTCATCCGCTTTGAATTCACCACCGGCGACGCTTCCGGCCATAACATGGTCACCTTCGCCAGCGAAGCGCTGGTGAACCACATCCTCAAGCTTTGTCCTGCACTGAAATACGAATCGGTTTCCGGCAACTTCTGCTCCGACAAAAAGGCAACGGCGGTCAACGGTATTCTTGGTCGCGGCAAATATGTCATCGCTGAACTGACGATTCCGGAAAAGCTCGTTCAGAAATACCTGAAAAGCACGCCGGAAAAAATCGTCCAGCTCAACATCCGCAAAAACCTGATCGGCACGATGCTGGCGGGCGGACTGCGCTCCGCCAACGCGCACTACGCCAACATGCTGCTGGCTTTCTATCTCGCCACCGGACAGGACGCCGCCAACATCATCGAAGGCTCGCAGGGCGTCACGCAGGCCGAAGTCCGCAACGGCGACCTCTGGTTTTCCGTCACCATTCC
>DAONGM010000016.1:3722-18584 GCA_035404105.1 Pontiellaceae bacterium | reverse complement strand
TTGGGAATGGAATAGCGGTTTCAAGGCCGGCTGGAAGCCGGCGGTACGTATCGCCGGCTTCCAGCCGGCCTTGGGAGTTTTATTATGGATAAGATTTATATCCGAGACCTGGCGCTGCGTTGCATCATCGGGCTTTATCCCGAAGAGCGGAAAAACAAGCAGGACGTCATCATTAACATCGTGATGGCAACCGACCTGCGGGCCGCCGGAATGAGCGATTCGCTGAACGACACGGTGGATTACAAAGCGATCAAGCTGGCGGTTCTGGATTTCGTCGAAAACAGCAGCTTCAATCTGATCGAGTCGCTGGCGGAAGGCATCGCGGCAATCTGCCTGAAAGATACCCGCGTTCAGAGCTCCACGGTCACCATTGATAAACCCGGCGCACTGCGCTTCTGCCGCAGCGTTGCGGTTGAAATCGTGAGAAGCCGTACTGCGTAACGAGTACTGCGTATTGCAGGAAAGTCCTGAAGCAATTCATGATTGAAAAACCGTACTTACCCACCCCGGCTGTCACTTCGTTCTATCCACCCCTCCTTGGGAGGGGAACTTTATAATCCCCTCCGACGGAGGGGTGCCCGCAGGGCGGGGTGGGTTTGGAATCATTATCTGCTCTAAGCTTCCTGGAGTCTGGAAATCCGGATGTTACGCAGTACGCAATACGTGATACGAATTACTCTTGGAACACGCCCATGGCGCGGAATTTGTCGTAGCGCGCGTTCATGAGCTGTTCGGAAGTTTGCGTTTTGAGTTCCGCCAGATTGCGCAGCAGTGCTTCTTTGAGATTATCAGCGGCGGCCTTCTGATCGGTATGCGCCCCGCCCTTCGGTTCGGGCACAATTTCGTCGGCCAGCTTGTTTTCGATGAGGTGCTGAGCGGTGATTTTCAACGCTTCCGCCGACTGGTCGGCATAGGCACGGTCTTTGAAGAGAATCGCGGCGCAGCCTTCCGGTGAAATGACGGAATAGTAGGCGTGTTCGAGCATCAGGATGCGGTCGCCGATACCGATACCAAGCGCTCCGCCGGAACCGCCTTCGCCGATGATGGTGACGATGATCGGTACGCGGATGTTGAACATTTCGCGCAGGTTGACGGCAATCGCTTCGGCGATGTGGCGCTCTTCGGATTCAAGACCGGGAAATGCGCCGGGGGTGTCGATGAGGGTGACAACCGGCACGCCGAATTTGTCGGCCAGACGCATGAGGCGCAGGGCTTTGCGGTAGCCTTCGGGATAGGCGCAGCCGAAGTTGCATTCCAGATTGCTGCGGGTGTCGCGCCCTTTCTGCGAGCCGATGATCATGACTTTCTGCCCGTCAATCTTTGCGAAACCGCCGATGATGGCGCGGTCGTCGGCATGGATGCGGTCGCCGTGGATTTCGACGAAGTCGGTGGTCATGTTCCGGATGTAGTCCATGGTGTACGGACGCTCCGGATGGCGGGCGACCTGTACCTTCTGCCACGCGGTCAGGTTGCCGTAGATCTGCCCGCGGGTCGCCGCAATCTTTTCCTTCATGCGTTCGATCTCGTGAGAGACATCGATGTCCTGTTTCTTGCTGAAGTGTTCCAGCTCGTGAAGTTTCTTCTCGAGCTCAAGCACAGGTTTTTCAAAAGACAGTGTAAAAGGCGGCATAGCACAACTCCGGGTTGGTTATTCGCTAATGACAACTTCCGTTCCGCGGGGAATCAGAAGGTAGAGTTCTTCGACATCTTCGTTCAGCAGACGGATACAGCCGTTGCTGGTTTCGGCGCCGATACTGTCGCGCGCCGGCGTTCCGTGAATTCCAAAGCCTTTGATTTCCGGACGGGTCGTATCCTGAATCGACATCCAGCGGGTGCCGAGCAGGTTGCGCGGATCGCCGAACGGGATGATGCCGCCGCCGGGCGGGGTCCAGTCCGGATTGGTCTGATGCACGACCGTATAGAACGTTCCGACCGGCGTTTTTCCGTTCACGCCGAGTCCGGCGATATACCGTTTGAACAGCTTGCCGTTCATCATCAAATCAACGGTTTTATCGGATTTGTCCACCTGAACGATAAACGGAGCGGCAGGAACCAGCAGGCGGCCGCCGGGATAAATCAGGTTGTTGTCGATTTTGTTCATTTTCCGAACCAGCTCAACCGTGGTCTTGTTCAGACGCGCGATCTTATCAAGCGAGTCGCCGGGCTGGACGATATAGGTCTTTTTCTCAGGCGTCGGCGTCGGCGAAAGAAACAGCTGGATATTGATACGGCCCTGAACGCGCAGTGCGTTGTTCTTCACATTTTCCTCGGTGGCAGTCGCAACCACTTCACTGAGCAGATCGCGCGCCTGGACGAGATTACCGGCGGCGGCCAGACTCTGAGCGCGGGTAAAAAGCTGCTGAGCCTTATAATCGGCTTCCGAAGCCGCCGGAGCGACCGGCGCAGGTGACGGTGTCGAGGACTGCGCAACAGGCGCCGGAACCGGAGCTTTAACCGGCTGGGCGGCCGGTTTTTCCTGCGCGGCAGGTTTTTCATCCCGCGTTTTGGCTGAACGGCTGTCCATCCACAGGCACAGCCCGATCACAACCACCGTAACGGAAAGTACAATCAGTCCGGTCTTAACAAACCGCCCGCCGGGTTTATGCTGCTCATCAAAAGGTTTTACGAAAATATCTGCCATTTTTATGTCCTGAATCTCTGCAATTGGGGGGAGAAACTAATTCAAACCCCGTGCTTTTGCAAACCATTAAAAATCGGCTATTGTCTCCCCATGCGAACTGCAACTCAGGATATTTCCGGCAACCCGACAGAAATGACTTTCGGCGTCCAGATGCTTCTCATCATCAACATCGCCGCCTACGTCATTGAATACATCTTTCACTTTCCGCTGAGCGCTTTCGGCGCGCTGCGCGCCAACTGGTGGGAACATCTCGCCATCTGGCAGCTCATCACCTACCAGTTCATCCATCGGGGGTTCTGGCACATCTTCTGGAACATGCTTGGACTTTATTTCCTCGGCCCGGAAACCGAACGGACACTCGGCACCAACCGCTTCTTCGCCCTCTACTTCCTGAGCGGCGTACTCGGCGGACTCGGCTGGTCGCTGCTTTCCCCGGACTACGCCGTTTGCGTCGGCGCCTCCGCCGCCGTCTTCGGCGTACTCGGCGCCTACGCCGCGCTCTACCCGAACCGCGAACTCATCCTCATCTTCCTGCCCTTCGTACCGATTAAAGCGTGGCTCTTCGTTCTCCTGCTCGGCGCGTATGAATTCATGCACACCCTCGCCGGGCCCGGCGGCGGCATCGCCAACTCCGCGCATCTCGGCGGTGCCATCGCCGGTTACGTCTATGCAACCGTCGCCGAACGCACCGACCTGCTGTGGAAGGTTAAAGAAAAGTTTAAAGCCAAAGCGAAACCGCCGGTCAGCCGCGCCGAGATCGACCGCATCCTCGACAAAGCCGCGCAGCAAGGTATGCATTCGCTGACGAGCCGTGAACGCGACCTGCTCAAACGCGCAGGGAAACAATAACTCGTAACGAGTACTGCGTAATTCGCAACGGAAGATTTTTATTCCATCGCGCCGAAGTAAATTACGTATTACGCAGTACTCATTACGCTACAGCTTCATCATCTCCAGCGCGGTTTCGGTGTCGAGGCCGCGGGTGACGCTGAGCAGTAACGGATTGGTCAGTTTCACGTCGCCGAGCAGTACGCCGCCGACCACCTTGTCGTCCTTGAAGTAAATCTTGCGGTATTTTCCGCCCAGCTCGTTGTACTCCATAATCTGTTCGTACTTTCCGTCGCCCGCACCGAGGTCGCCGATGGAAAAGAGCGAGGTTCCGAAGGCGGCCAGCGTCGCACCGTAGAGTTTGCACGCATAGGTTTTGTCATCGCCCGCGATATTGGCTCCGGCGACATTGCCCTGCAGCGACGCCGGTTCCCACAGTCCGCCGCAGCGTCCGTGGACGGCGGCGCAGTCGCCGACGGCGTAGATATCGGAATCCGACGTCTGCATCCGTTCGTTGACTTCAATACCGCGGTCTGTTTTGAGGCCCGCCGCTTTTGCCAGCTCGACATTCGGGCGAATACCGGCAGAAACAATGACGATGTCGGCCGGTATTTCCTGCGGCGCGCGGGTTTTCAGTCCGGTCACTTTGCCTTCGCCGAGAATTTCTTCGACGTAAACGCCGTAGTGAATTTCGATGCCGCTTTTCTGAATGATTTTGGTGAAGAGCGGTGAGCCGCCGGGGTCGAGCTGGCGCGGCAGTACCGACGGACAGGCTTCGAGCACGGTCACATTATGGCCGAGCCGGTGAAGCGCGTCAGCGGTTTCTAGGCCGAGCAGTCCGCCGCCGACAATCGCGACCTTTTTCGGTCCGCCCGCGAGCAGTCCGGTCAGCCGGTCAAAGTCGGTCTTTTCGCGCAGCGCCACCACTTCGGGCAGATCCGCGCCCTGAATCGGCGGAATAAAGCAGGACGCGCCGGTGGCCAGCACCAGCTTGTCGTACTTCACCGTTTTACCGTCCGCCAGCCGGAACGACTTGTCGCGCGGCGACAGGCTTTCGACCGTCGCACCGAGGTGCAGGCTGATCCGGGTTTTTTCATAGAAATTCTGCGGATGCATAAAGTATTCGGTGTCTTCGACTTTGTCGGCCAGCGCGCGCGTCAGCACCGGGCGGTAATACGGCAGAAGTTCTTCGCGGGTGTAGAGATCAATCTGCGCTTTGTCATTCCGTTTTCGCACCGCTTCGGCGGCGGCAATGCCGCCCGCGCCGGAACCGATGACGGCAATACGCATTTCACGGTCGTCGCGGAAGGTGACAACTTCCGGTGCGTACTCGACAAACGCCTCCTGCCCTGCGCCGCAGACCGGGCAGCTCTGAGGCGGAACCGGGCCTTCGAATACTTCGCCGCAAACCGTGCACTTCCAGAATGTTTTACCGGCGGCTGAATCGGTTTTCATTTTCACCCACTCCTCTTGCAGTTTTTTGCCGAACTTCTGCCCGTACTTGCGCGCCTTGGCCAGCTTGTCTTTGTTTTCCGGATTGAAAACCGTTTTGAATGCGGGCTCGACGGTTTTCATACGCAGCAGACTCAGGCGGCTCATTACCATGTCCGGCCCTTCGCCGCTCCAGCCGTAACTGCCGAAAACTCCGGCGACTTTACCGCCTTCGGTGATTCCGTTAAGCGCCATCGCCAGATTCATAACCGGCGGCAGTGCGTCGCCGTTGATCGTGCAGGTGCCGAGCAGAAAGCCGTCGGCTCCTTTGATTTCGGCCAGAACCTTGTCGTGGTCTTCCGTCACCATGTCGCGCAGGCTGATGTCGGCATCGATCACGTCGCGGACTCCGGCGCTGATTTCGCGCGCCAGCCGTTCGCTGTAGCCGTAGGCGGAAACAAACGCCGTCACCACTTTGGGTTTGCTGCGTTTTGCTTTTTTCTCCGGTCTGCTCCACTGGTCGTAGAGATCAATATAATGCTGAACATCCTTGCGCAGCACCGGCCCGTGACCGCAGCAGATCGTTTCGATTGCGAGCGGTTTAATGCGTCCCAGCGCGTACTGCACGTACGGCTTGAATGGGCCCATGATACAGTTGAAGTAATAACGGTAGGCCGGTGTGAAGTCGCCTTCGATCCGGTCATTGAAAACCTTGTCGTCGGCGTAGTGACAGCCGAACGAGTCGCAGGTAACCAGCGTTTTCAGCTCCGGAATGTAGGTGTAGATCGAATCCGGCCAGTGCAGAAACGGTACGGAAAGAAACTGAAGATGGATGCCGTCCAGCGCAATCACTTCATCGTCGGCGACCGCCTTGCCGGGAATCTCGCGGTTGCAGATATCTTTCAGATAGCTCAGCGCCACATTCGAGCCGAGCACCTTGGCGTTCGGCGCGTAGTCGAGAAGCTTTTCGAGCGAACCGGCGTGGTCAGGTTCCGTGTGGTCGATCACGATGTAGTCGATCTCGGACGGGTCACAGACCTCTTTGATGTTTTGCAGAAACCGGTCGAAGAACTTCAGCTTCACCGTTTCAAACAGCACCGTATGGGTTCCGGTTTTCAGAATGAAACTGTTGTAGCTGGTGCCGTACTCGGTAAACATCACGATGTCAAAAACCCGGATGTCATGATCCTGCACCCCGACCCACCAGAGATTTTCTTTAACTTTTAGCGCACTCATTTTTCAGCTCCTGCAAATCAATCCTTTTGAATCATACATTTCACCGCTTTTTCAGCGGCCATTTTTTCGGCTTCGCGCCGGCTGGTTCCTTCGCCGCGGAAGGCGTAGGTTGAAACCGTCACCTCAACACAGTAACGCCGGGCGTGATCCGGCCCGCTTGCCTCAAGCACCTGATAATCGGGAACCGGATAGCCCTTCTTCTGCGCATATTCCTGAAGCATCCCCTTCGGATTATCAATCACCGGCTCTGAATTTTCCGCTGACTGAAAAACAGTGTTCTCAAAAAACTTCCGGGCCGCTTTGAGTCCGCCGTCCAGCCAGATCGCGCCGAGCAAAGCCTCCAGCGCATCTTCCAGGTTTGACCCGCGGTCGGCGCCGCCGCTGGCCGCCTCGCCTTTGCCCAGTCGCAGGTGTTCGCCCAGTCCGATCAGCCGGGCCTTTGCCGCCAGCGCTGACCCGGAAGTAACAGCGCTCTTGAGTTTTGTCAGCTCGCCTTCCGCCGCCTGCGGGTTGCGCGTCATCAATATATCGGCGGCCAGCAGACCGAGTACTGCGTCGCCTAGAAATTCCAACCGCTGATTGTCGGCCGCCGCATCCGGATTTTCATAGCGGAACGACGGATGCGTCAGAGCGGCTTCCAGCAGCGCCGGTTTCTTGAAGCGGTACCTGATGCGCTTCTCCAGGGTCTTAAAGGCTCTCTGTTTCATTCGCTGTTTATACCCTCTGTTCCTCAGCAACCGGAAGATTTTTCAGCAAACCAAAAATTAAATGGACTTTGTTTTTGGCATATGCCATAAACAGACCATGCCTAGACCTCAAAAAGAACGACGGATCGGCCATTGCGCGCCGGTGACTTATTTCAAACCGCAAGGCATCCCGCTACGAATGCTGGAAGCCGTAGAATTGGCTCCAGATGAACTGGAAGCTATCCGACTGGCCGATTACGAAGAACTCTATCAGGAGCAGGCCGCCGAGAAGATGGGCGTTTCGCGCCAGACCTTCGGACTGATTATCTCCCGGGCGCACAAAAAAGTGGCGGAGGCGTTGACACACGGAAAAGCCATCCGTGTCGAAGGCGGAAAAGAAATAACCCTGTCCGAAATTCCGGACGCCCCGCAGGGCGGCTGCCGGTGCGGACGCGGCGGGCATGGACACGGTCACGGCTGCCGTCAAATTTAAACAAAAGGAGGCATACAATGCCAAGAGGAGACAGAACAGGTCCGGCGGGCGCAGGCCCGATGAGCGGACGCGGCGCAGGGTTCTGCGCAGGAACCAACACAGCCGGTTTCCAAACCGCCGGCGGAGGCTTCGGACGCGGATGCGGACGGGGCTTCGGATTCCGCAACCGGTTCGCGCAACCCGTTCAGACGTTACAGGGCGATGAACTGCTCGAACTGAAAGAACAGATGGCGAGGATTGAACAGCGGCTCGGAGAAATCCAGAAAAAGTCATGAAGCAAACCGCTATCGAACACTACAAAAACCGCCGGGGCAACTGCGCACAGGCCGTTGCCCTGGCGTGGAAAGATAAAAAGCAGCCGGAGTCGGATCATCATATTCGTTTTGCTGACTTCGGCAGCGGACAGGCTCCGGAAGGACTTTGCGGCGCACTGTACGCAGCCTGCGAGCTGGGCGGTGAACAGCACAAGGAAGACCTTAAAGAAAAATTCAGTCAACAGGCATCCGGGCATATTACCTGTCGGGGAATACGGCAAAACCGGGTTATGCCCTGCTCCGAATGCGTCGCAACCGCCGCCGGGCTGCTGGAAGAACTGGTTAAGGAAAATTCAAAATGAAAATTGCAGTCACCACATCCGGAAACGACCTGAGCGCTCCGCTCGATCCGCGCTTCGGACGCGCCGCACGGTTTATCATCTATGAAACAGAGACCGGATCTTTTGAAATCGCGGACAACGAGCAGAACCTCAACGCCGCGCAAGGCGCCGGAATTCAGGCCGCGCAGAATGCGGCCTCGACCGGCGCGGCAGCGGTTATCAGCGGACACTTCGGCCCGAAGGCGTTCCGGGTTTTAAGCGCTTCGAAAATAGCGGTTTATCCGACCACCGCCGCGACGGTTCGGGAAGCGCTGGATTTGTATGCATCGGAAAAACTGACTGCCGCGCAGAAAGCGGATGTGGAAGGACATTGGATGTGAGCGTTTTCGATTTCAGATTGATGACTGCCGATTTAATCAAAAAACAACCCGGCGGCCACTTGGCGCCCTCCACTTGCCACTCATTATGAAAACCTGTCTCGACTGTATGCCTTGTTTTGTCCGGCAGACGCTGGATGCCGCCCGGATGAGCTCAAACGATCCGGCTGTTCACGAACAGATAATCCTCGATGTGCTGCGCTGGTTGAGCGAAATGGATTTGTCCATTTCGCCGCCTGCGCTGGCGCAGCGCATTCACCGTCGTCTGCGCGAGCTGACTGGCGTTGAAGACCCGTACCGGAAGGAAAAAGATCAGCACAATCAAATGGCATTGCAGCTGCTGCCCGGATTGCGCGCGAGGGTCAATGTCTCGGATGATCCGCTAATGACTGCGGCCAATTTGGCCGTCGCCGGAAATATCATTGATCTGGGAGCCAAGAGCGGACTCACCGAGCATGAAATTCACGATGCACTCCGGCACGCCGCCGAACAACCGCTCGCAGGCGACCGGGAACATTTCCGGCAGGAAGTTGAACGGGCGGCCAAAATTCTTTATCTGGCCGACAACTGCGGCGAAATCGTTTTCGACACGCTGCTGGTTGAACAGCTCGGCACAGCGCGGGTGACAGTTGCCGTACGCGGACGTCCGGTTATTAACGATGCCACGCTGGAAGATGCGCGAACAGCCGGGCTCACCAGTCTCGTCCACGTCATCGGAAACGGCTCCGACGCGCCAGGAACCCTGCTTAACGATTGCAATGACGAATTCAAAACCGCTTTCGAGTCTGCTGATTTGATTGTCTCCAAAGGTCAGGGCAATTTTGAAACGCTCAGTCACTGTGAAAAAAACATTTTCTTCCTGTTTAAAGCCAAGTGCCCGGTCGTGGCGAATTCGATCAACCTGCCGATCGGCACTCATGTGCTTCGCTGCGGAAGGCGGAGGCTGTAATGCAGATTGCGATTGCATCCGGAAAAGGCGGAACCGGCAAAACAACCCTGTCGGTCGCGCTGGCTCAAGCGTGGGGAGGCCCCGTTCAACTGCTCGACTGCGATGTCGAAGAACCGAACGCTTCGATCTTCCTGAATCTGGAAGACGCCGCAGAACAAACGGTTTCCGTTCCGGTTCCTGCCGTGGATTCCTCTCTCTGCACCGGATGCGGGAAATGCGCGGCGATCTGTCAGTTCAACGCGCTCGCCGTTGCCGGAAAATCCGTGCTGGTGTTTGCAGAACTGTGCCACAGCTGCGGCGGCTGCGTACGAATCTGCCCTGAAAAGGCGATTACGGAAGTTCCGCTTTCTGTCGGAATAATCCGGCGCGGACAAAGCGGAAATATACAGTTCATGGAAGGCCGTCTGAATATCGGCCGCGCCATGGCTCCGCCAGTCATCCGCGCAGTCAAAAAAGCAGCAGATCCGGCTTTGCCGGCTTTGATCGACTGTCCGCCGGGCACCTCCTGCCCGATGATTACCGCCGTTAAAGGCTCGGATTTTGTCATCCTCGTCACTGAACCGACACCGTTCGGACTGCATGATCTGAAACTGGCGGTCGAAACCGTGCGACTGCTAAACCTGCCGTTCGGCGTCGTCATCAACCGCTCCGATGCGGGCGATAACCGCGTGGTCGAGTATTGCGAGAAAGAAAATATCCGCCTGCTGCTGCAAATTCCGGAATCGAGGAAAATCGCCGAAGCCTATTCGCGAGGCGAAAGCATTCTGACGGCGGCACCGGAACTCAAAGAAGCGCTGCGAAATCTGTTAGAGGAACTCCGGTGAAAGAACTGGTCATCATTAGCGGCAAAGGCGGAACCGGCAAAACCAGCATCACGGCGTCCTTCGCCACGCTCGCGAAAAATGCGGTGCTGGCCGACTGCGATGTGGATGCCGCCGACCTGCATCTCATTCTGAATCCGGAGATCCGCAAGCGGCATGATTTTTACAGCGGACACGAAGCCGTTATTCGCGGGACAGATTGCACGGGATGCGGCTTATGCGCCGAGCTCTGCCGGTTTGATGCCGTCAAAAAGTTCGAAGAAAAATTCCGAATCGAACCGTCATCCTGCGAAGGCTGCGGCGTTTGCGTCGAGTTCTGCCCGGTCAAGGCGATTGATTTTCCGGACCGGCTGTGCGGCGACTGGTTCGTTTCAAAAACCCGCTGCGGCACGATGGTTCATGCACGCCTTGGTATCGGCGCGGAAAATTCGGGAAAACTGGTCAGTACTGTCCGGCAGCAAGCCAAACACTTTGCAACAGCAGTTCAGGCTGAGTGGATTCTGGTAGACGGCCCGCCCGGCACCGGATGTCCGGTCATCGCGTCCATCACCGGTGCGGATGCGCTACTGGCCGTTACTGAACCGACGCTTTGCGGACAGCACGATTTGCTGCGGATCCTCGAACTGGCCCGCCACTTTCAGATTCCGGCGTTCGTCTGCGTCAACAAGTGGGACATCAATCCGGCATTGACCGCCGCCATTGAGGCTGCATCCACAGGTGCCGGCGCCACCGTTTTAACGCGGATTCCGTACGACCGTTCCATTACCGAAGCCCAAATTAACGGGCAGAGTGTGGTGGAACATAACGACGGAACCGCTTCACAATTCATACAAACCTTATGGGAGAAACTATGTCAGCTGCTGCACTAGATGGAAATATAACCCTGCCCGGCGTGTTCGGGCCGCTTAAAGGCGCCAACGGCAATGCACGAATCACCGGCCCGTGCGGCGATACGATGGAGTTCTGGGTGAAAATTCAGGACGAACGGATACTCCGCTGCACCTTCACAACCGACGGCTGCTCCGATTCAGTCGCCTGCGGAACCGCGGCCTGCACGCTGGCCTCCGGCGCGCCGGAATCCGTTGCATTTTCGCTGGAGCCTGCCGATGTCCTCGCGCTGATTCCGGGTCTTGCCGAGGAATCCAAACACTGCGCCCTGCTGGCGATCACCACCTTGCGGGCCGCCATTTCGGATTACCGTAAAAACCACTGCCCGCCGGAGGCCTGCTCCTCTTGCGAAAAAAAGTGCAGTTCGCGCAAGGAGACCACCTCTCCGGTTCAAACCGCACCGAACGGACTCTCCAGAGTGAAGCATAAAATCGTGGTGCTTTCCGGAAAAGGCGGCGTCGGAAAAAGCACGGTCGCGGCTCATCTGGCGCTGTCGCTTTCCGCCAAAGGATTCAACGTCGGACTGCTTGATGCCGACCTGCACGGACCCAGCATCCCCACCCTGTTCAATCTGTCCGGTACACACGCTGAAATGTTCGGCGACACCATCGAGCCGGTACGAGCAGGCGGAGTCAAACTGATGTCAACAGGCTTTATGCTGGAGCATCCGGATCAGGCCGTCATCGCCCGCGGTCCGATGAAAATAAAAATCATTGAACAGATGCTGAAGGAAGTGAACTGGGGCGATCTGGATTATCTGATTACAGACTGCCCGCCCGGAACCGGCGACGAACCGCTTTCCGTCTGCCAGCTGATCGGCTCGCCGGACGGCGCAGTCATTGTCACCACGCCGCAGGAAATCGCCGCCGCCGATGTGCGCAAGTCGGTTCAATTCTGCCGTAAAATTGATCTGCCGATCCTTGGAATTCTGGAAAACATGAGCGGCTATACCTGCCCGAAGTGCGGAGAAACTGTTCATCTGTTCGGCAAAGACGGCGGATTCAAAACAGCGGAAAAATATAACATCGCGTTTCTCGGCCGCATTCCGATTGATCCGAACGTCGGAATCTGCGGCGATGCCGGACAAAGCTTCCTGCAGAAACACAGCGGCTCTGCAGCCGCGCAGGCGTTTGAAACCGCAGTGGAGCAAATCGGGGTCGCAGTACGGGGATCTTTTTCATGACCCAGATAAAAATTACAGTTTTGGTGGAGAATGCTGCCGGAAAACGCGATCTGCTGGCAGAGCATGGACTTTCGTTTTTGATCGGAAGCGGCCGGAATAAAGTTCTCTTCGATACCGGTCAGGGACTGGCTCTACGACACAACACCGCAACACTCAACGTTGATCTGAAAGCGATCAATGCTGTCGTATTGAGTCACGGCCACTACGACCACACCGGCGGACTGACCTTTGCTCTGAACCGCATGAACTGCCCGCGTCTTTATGTCCACCCGGAAGCCTTCTCCTTGAAATACGCCCGCAACCCGGACGGCTCTGCCCGCGAGGTCGGCATGACGGCCGGCAATAAAATCACGGCGGGTGAACTGGCGGAAATTGTTTTGACCGACGAAAGAACAGAGATTGTCGACGGGCTGTTTTTGACCGGCCCGGTTCCGCGCATCACGGATTTTGAAGATACCGGCGGAGCATTTTTTAAAGACCAGGAATGCAGGAACCCTGATGAGCTCCCGGACGATCAGGCCGCATTCATGGAAACGAAAAACGGAACGGTCGTGATTCTGGGATGTGCCCACTCCGGAGTTATCAATACGCTGAGATATATTCAGACTCTCACTCATAACCGCCCGATTCATACCGTCATCGGCGGGATGCATCTACTCCATGCCAGCCCGGAGCGCATGGATCAAACTGTCGCTGAACTGCGCCGATTAAATATTCAACGCCTGATCCCCTGCCACTGCACCGGATTCGCCGCGATGGTGCGCTTATGGAAAGAATTTCCGGGCAAATGCGAAACATGCCCGTCCGGTACAGTCATACAAATCGAGGATTAAACTGAAAATGATAAAACTTTATACGAGCAAACACTGCCCGATCTGCGAACAGGTTAAAGCTGCATTAAAACCAATTTCTCATCAGATTCTGTCCGCAGAGGATCATATGGATGACTTGATCAAAGAAGTCACCGACCGGAAACTGGATCACCGACAAATCCGTCAGGCTCCAGTGATGGTGGTCCCCGGTTGCGACCTCATCTGGACCGGAGCCGACTGCCTGATCGCGATCGAAGAAAAAGAATGGGAGTAAATCTGGACAAAAAACGGTTCATTCCGTCTGCTTTTCACCGACTGATGCGTACAGAACCACCCGGCTGAAAATCCGCGAAATTGCCGAACGCCTTTATAAAACATGTCAAACCCGCAGGGAACCCGAATGGTTCCTTGCACAAAAAGGAGAACCCGAATGAAGATAGCCATTCCCGTAACAAATGAGAAATTATGTATGCACTTCGGCCATTGCGAAACCTTCGCCGTGCTGACCGTTGACGAATCGGCCAAACGAATCACCGGACGACAAGACATGGTTCCGCCGCCGCATGAACCGGGGGTCCTGCCCCGCTGGCTCGGCGAACAGAAAGTAAACATCATCATCGCTGGCGGTATGGGCCAGCGAGCACAGCAGCTTTTTGCAGAACAGAATATCGCAGTTGTTGTCGGAGCACCGGCAGAAACACCAGAAACGCTGGTTACAGACTATTTGGCCGGAACATTGGAATCCGGCGCAAACGTCTGCGATCATTGATCAACGGGTTACAAACCCCGGAAAAGTTTCCGGGGTTTGGACATTCATGAGCTGGTTTATGGGATTTACAGTGAAACGGTTTCCGTTTATGAATGGGGCCGTTGCAGCCGGGAACGCGTCCCGCGCAAAGAAAAGCGAAAGGAACAGCCCATGAAAAGACTGAGTTTTGCCCTTCCCCTGCTTGTGCTGGCCGCCGTCATGGCCGGATGCACCCACCCGATGACCGTCACCAACATGGACAACTATCACAACAGAACCATCGTTTCGCTCGACGAACGCCTGCGCATCGGCATCCGCGCCAACGCCGCCGACCTCAACGGACACCGCATGATCTACGCCATCGGCCGCGACCTGCTCAAATATAACGCGCAGAGCACCACGGCGATCGAAGAGACCAATGAATATGTCGACGTCATCGCCAATATCTCCGTCGTTTCCAAGCAGCGCGGGTCCGGATGGAACTTCTGGGCCGACTTTCCCGGCTTCCTGATCTGGTTCCCGTCGTGGCACGGCTACAACTACGACGTCATGTATGACATCGACGTAACGCTCAACGACGCCAGAACCGGCAAACTCATTAACAGCATGTATATCCCCGTCCGGTTCGACGTGAAACACGCCGACATCAGCCGCACCTGGGTGGACGGCGTCGCCTGGCCCACTCTGGGCGTAAGCGCGCTGATCGGCGGACTTCATAACATGACCTACGACGAAACCGTCACCCCGCTCGTCGAACAGGACGCCACGCCGATTCTGGCCGACTACGTCGCCCAGCAGATCGCATTCACCCTGCACTACTACAAATCCGCTCCGCGCGACCGCTTTGAAAAGCTGAAAATGCTGCTGGATGAAAAACTCATCAGCCAGGAAGAGTACGACATGAAACGCAAAGCCGTCATCAACGACATCTAAACCGCTTCATCTGCACGCTGAAAGCGCTCCGGTTTCCGGAGCGCTTTTTTTATGCCCGGGGATGAAACTGACGGTGAACTCCCTTGAGACGGTCGGGATCGACGTGCGTATAAATCTGGGTCGTGGCGATGTCGGCGTGACCGAGCATCTCCTGAATAATGCGCAGCGGCGCGCCGTTGGCCAGCAGATGGCTGGCGAATGAATGGCGCAGCGTGTGCGGATAGATGGTTTTGGTAATCCC
>DAONGM010000016.1:0-3622 GCA_035404105.1 Pontiellaceae bacterium | reverse complement strand
CTGCAGACCGGCCAGCTCGGAAACGCGCAGACCGGAAGCATAGAAAATCTGCAATATGGCAAGGTTGCGGATGCCCAGCGGCGTTGTCAGATCCGGAGCGGCAAAAAGACGGTCAATCTCTTTGGGCGTCAGTACGCTCGGAAGCATCTTCCAGACTTTGGGCGACTCCATCGTCTCGGCAACATTGATGCTGAGCAGCCCTTCCTGCACGAGGTAGCGGAAGAAAACCTTGAGCGAAACGAGATGGCGCGAAAGCGAGTTGGCCGCCAGACCGCGCTCTTTTTCCGCCATCAGGTGGTCGAGAATCTGCTTACGCGTCACTTCATTGATGGAACGGACGCCCTTTTGCGACAGCCAGTCGAGGAATCGCCCGATATCGTCGGCATAGGCCGCACGAGTATTCGGGCTCAGCCCCATTTCGAGCGAAATGTAATCAAGAAACTGTTCCAGCAGTGCCCGCATAAAGAGGATATTAACCACTAATTTTCACTGATCCCCACTAATTAGTGTTCATTAGTGAAAATCAGCGGATCGTATTCTTAAAGCTTGGCACCTGTGAGCCGCTCATAAGCTTCAAGGTATTTGGCCTGAGTCTTGACGATAATTTCTTCGGGCAGCGCGGGCGCAGGCGGAGTTTTGTCCCAGTCGAGTGTTTCGAGATAGTCGCGGACAAACTGTTTATCATACGACATTGGCGACGAGCCGACTTTGTAGGTGTCGGCGGGCCAGAAGCGCGAGCTGTCCGGCGTGAGAGCCTCGTCGATCAGAATGATTTCGCCGTCGAGTTCGCCGAACTCAAATTTGGTGTCTGCGATAATGATCCCTTTGGTCAGCGCGTATTCAGCGGCCCGTTTGTAAAGGGCGATGCTGATGGCTTTCAGCTTTTCAGCCTTCGCCGCGCCGACAATCTCCTTGGCCTTTTCGAAGGAGATGTTTTCGTCGTGCAGTCCCATTTCCGCTTTGGTGGACGGGGTGAAAATCGGTTCGTCGAGTTTATCGGCCATTTTATAGCCGGCGCGCAGCGGCATTCCGCCGATGGTGCCGCTCTGTTTGTATTCCTTCCAGCCGGAACCGATCAGGTAGCCGCGCACAATGCACTCGACCGGAAACACGGTGGTTTTTTTAACCAGCATGGAACGTCCGGCAAGCTGGTCGGCGTGCTGATTAAACGGCGCAGGGAATTTGCTGACATCGGTGGTGATCATGTGGTTCTTCACAATGTCGCCGGTGCGCTCGAACCAGAACTTGGAAATCATATTAAGTACGCTGCCCTTTTTCGGAATGCCGTTCGGCATCACGCAGTCAAAGGCGGAAATGCGGTCGCTGGCCACAAACAGCAGCTTGTCGCCTGCGTCATAAATTTCGCGCACCTTGCCGCTGCGCGGCGCAGGAACTCCGGGAATCTGAATCTTGGTTAAAGCCTGGCTCATCGTCTCTCCTGAGGTTAATTCACAAAGGGTGAAAGTTCACGCAGACGTTTTACAACTTTCGGCAGTTCGGTCAATACCGCGTCTACATCTTCGTCCGTATTATACGTGCTGAAACTGAACCGGATGGAACCGTGAACAGAAACGCCCGCTACATTCATGGCGCGCAGAACGTGCGACGGCTCCAGCGAGCCGGAGGCGCAGGCCGAGCCGGTCGAAGCGCAGATACCGCGGTCGTCGAGCATCAGCAGAATGGCTTCGCCTTCGATGAAGTCGAAGCTGATGTTGGTTGTGTTGGGCAGACGGCATTTCGGATCGCCGTTGACGCGGGCCCCGGGGCACGTCGCCAGAATGCCCTGCTCCAGCCGGTCGCGCAGGGCTTTGACGCGCGTGTTTTCCTCGTTGAGGTGTTTACCCGCCAGATCGCAGGCGACGCCAAGACCGACAATATACGGCACGTTTTCCGTACCGGCACGCCGTCCGCGTTCCTGATGGCCTCCGAGCACCAGCGGCTTCACCTTGGTACCGCGCCGGATGTAGATGGCTCCGACGCCTTTGGGTGCGTGCAGCTTATGGCCGGACAGTGAAAGCATATCGACCGGCAGGTCGCTGACTTTCATCGGAATTTTACCGACCGCCTGTACGGCGTCGGTATGAAAAATGCCGCCCGCTTCATGCACCATCTCGCCGATCAGTCCGACCGGAAAAATTACGCCGGTTTCATTATTGGCCCACATGATGGAAGTCAGCGTTTTAGAGCTCTTCACTTCGCGCCGCAAGGCGTCCAGATCAAGGCGTCCGAGCTGATCCACGTCGATCTTGGTCAGGCGGAAACCGCGGTCTTCGAGGTAGTGGCACGGGCCGGAAACCGCGGCGTGCTCCACTTTGGAAGTGATAACATGCGGCGGCTTGTCCATCGCTTCAGCTCCGCCGCGAATGGCCAGATTGTCGCTTTCCGAACCGCAGCTGGTGAAGGTGATTTCCTGCGGATCGGCCGCGCCGATCAGCGCGGCAACCTGTTCGCGGGCGGCTTCGACATATTTTTTAATCTGCCCGCCGAAGGTATGCATACTGGACGGATTGCCCCACAGATCGGTCAGAAAAGGCATCATTGATTCGCGTACTTCATCCGCGATTTTCGTCGTGGCATTGTTATCGAGATAAACCGTGCGCATTATTTGACCTCCTCGACCCGGATATCTTCGGAAACGTTTTCCTTCAGGCGGGCTTCAACCACGTCCTTCAGCGTAATCGCCGAAACGACACAGCCGGAGCAGGCGCCGCGAAAGCGCACTTTAACCGTGTCTCCGTCCACATCAATCAGTTCAAGGTCGCCGCCGTCCTGGCGCAGCGCCGGACGGATTTCCCGGTCGATCACATCTTCGATCAAATGGATCTTCTGCAGATTTGTCAGCGGTTTCTTTTCAGGAACTGCAGACGCAGCGGCCATTTCGCCGTGAACGCGGTCGATGATTTTCTGAAGTTCCGGCAGACAGTTTCCACAGCCGCCGCCCGCTTTGCAGGCATTGGTCAGCTCTTCGAGCGTCTGGACATTGTTTTCGCGGGTAACGCGCTCAATCTCTTTATCCGTCACGCCGAAGCAGTGGCAGATCACTTCGCCTTCGAGATCCTTGTCGAATTTTTTTCCGGTGCGGTAGTTATAGATGGCCGCTTCGAGCGCTTCGCGCCCCATCACAGAGCAATGAACTTTCTGTTTTGGCAGACCGCCAAGATACTCGGCGATGTCCTTGTTGGTTATCTGTTCCGCTTCTTCGAGCGTTTTACCGATGATCATTTCGGTCAGCGCCGAGGAGGACGCAATGGCGCTGGCGCAGCCGAATGTCTGGAATTTCGCTTCTTTAATGCGTCCGGTTTCATCCAGCTTAAACATCAGCTTCAGCGCATCGCCGCACGCCAGTGAGCCGACCTCGCCTGTGCCGTCCGGTTTTTCTATTTTTCCGACGTTCCGCGGATTTTTAAAATGGTCGTTCACTTTGTCTGTATAGTCCCACATGGCAATTCTCCTGAAATATGACCATAGTAATCGGGTTTAAAGGTTATGGTCAACCGATTTCGAGCATCCGTTCAATCGAACCGACTGCGCGCCGGGCGGTTTCCGCCGGAACCGTCACCCGATATTTCATATCCTGAAGCGACCAGAGCACCTTTTCGAGCGTGATCTTCTTCATATTCGG
>DAONGM010000015.1:0-19268 GCA_035404105.1 Pontiellaceae bacterium | reverse complement strand
GTGCCGATCAGCCGCAGAAACTCGGTGCGCGTTGCCAGCTGCGAGCGGAAGGTGCCGTGCATGGCGGACGTGATCATCTTGGAATTCTGTTTTTCCACGCCGCGCATCATCATGCAGAGGTGCTGGGCTTCGATAACAACGCCGACGCCCTGCGCGCCGGTCTTTTCCATAATCGTGTGGGCGATCTGATCGGTCAGCCGCTCCTGAATCTGCAGGCGGCGGGCGAAGACATCCACCAGCCGGGCCAGTTTGCTGACACCGACGACGCGCTTGTCGGGAATATAGCCGATATGGCATTTGCCGATGAAGGGCAGCATGTGGTGTTCGCAGAGACTGTAGACCTCGATGTCTTTGACGATGACCATGTGGCTGTCTTCGGCCTGGAAGAAGGCGTCGTTCAGCACATCGTCGATGTTCAGGTGATAGCCGTGCGTCAGAAATTTATAGGACTCCGCGACACGCGCCGGCGTGCTCTTCAGTCCTTCGCGTTCCGGATTTTCGCCCAGTTCAACCAGCAGTTTTCGAATCAACTCTTCCATGGAATCACTCCCCGTTTAAATCGTGGCCGCAGTTTTCCAAACCTTGGAGCGTATAGCCACGAAAAACACAAAACTTTCAGAGCTGTGTTTTCAGCCAGGCGAGCAGGGTCTCGCGGTCCGGGAAGCGGCCTTCGAGCTGGGCGTCGTAGGCCAGCTGGAGGAGTTCGCCCATGTGCGGACCGGACGCAATGCCGATTTCCCGTAAATCTTTTCCGGTGATCCAGCGCTCCGGCAGAATGGGCTCGTTTTTCATTTCGTCGGCCTTTTTGAGCAGGAAGTCATAGTTGTCGAGCAGGCCGTGGCTGCCGGCGCAGTCGATACGGTGCAGTTCAAGTTCCAGCTCAAAGGTTTCCGCCCCCATCAGCTTGCGCAGGGTGGATTTGTTCATCTTCTGCACGTCTTTGAAGCGCATGTGTCCGTCGATGGCGGTGACGATCCGCCGGATTTCTTTCACCGGCAGTTTCAAGCGCCGCAGAATTTCTTCGGCCATTTCGGCGCTCTTGCGTTCGTGTCCGTGAAAGCGCAGGCGGTCCGCGCCCATAAACGCGGTGGCGGGTTTGCCGACGTCGTGCAGCAGGGCGGTGTAGGCCAGCAGTTTTTTGAAATTGGATGAATGAACGGGCGGGAAGGGCGGCTCCCCATGTGAGGCAGGCTTTCCAGCCTGCCTGATGTCAGACAGGGATCCGGTTCCTGCCCGGAAGCCGGTGGATGCAAGATGTGCTTGGACAGGATTTTGACGCATATAGTCTGTAAATTTTTCAAGAGACTCTTCGCTGCGGATAATATGATCAAACGATTCGTCCATCCAAAGGGCGCCTTTGGATCCGGTCACTTTATTGATTTCCCTTGCCGAATATCCTTTCCATGACTGCATGATCCCGGAGAGCGGTTGTCCGGCTGCAGGTTCGATAATCAAATGCACATGGTTGGGCATGATGACGTAGTCACCCAGCCGGTATCGTTCGCCATCGAAGTGGCGGAGTGTCTGCTCCACGATGGCGGAAATTTCAGGATTTTTTAAGATGCAGGAACCATATCCTTTATCGAGCCATTTCTCTTGTCGCTCATGATAGAGCCGTGCCCGTTCGCGTTCTGTTTCTTCAGAAGCGGGATCGGGCTGTTGTTTCTTCCAGATTTCCAGTTCTTCCTGCCACTGATTGAGTTTTTCCTGTGCAATCGAGTCTGCCAGGCGGAAGGTGATAAAGTAGATCCTGGAGTCCTGCTCCCAGTGGGGCAGACGGCGGCGGGAGGTATGGAGCGCGGCGGTTTGTTCTACCGGGCGGAAAGGATGAGCAGGCTGGAAAGCCTGCTCCACGATTTGTGAGGCCGGCATCTTGGTCTGCTGATTCATCAGATTCAGCATAAGAACGGTATGTTCAAAAACATCGCCTTCCGGGTGGAATTCCGGCGGCTGTTCCTGTCCGATCATGGGAAGGATTTCGGGGATGATAAATTCCATCAGGCCCAGATCGACCAGTTCTCTGAGCGCGTCACCGGGCCGGAGGCTTTCCGTGAGCGTGCGGGAAAATTCGTTTTCGATGCGTTCGGCGCTGATTTTTACAAGATCGGGCGCATGGCGCCGGATGGCGGCGCGGGTGGCCGGTTCGATTGCAAAGCCGAGTGTGTGCGCAAAGCGGACCGCCCGCAGTATGCGCAGGTGGTCTTCGGCGAAGCGCCGGTCCGGGTCGCCGATGGCGCGGATTATTTTTTTTCCGAGATCTTCCTGTCCGCCGACGTAGTCGATGATGCGGTCGTCCAGCGGGTCATAGAACATGCCGTTGACGGTGAAGTCGCGGCGCTTGGCGTCTTCTTCGGCGCCGCAGAATTCGACGGTGTCGGGCCGCCGGCCGTCCTGATAGCCGCCGTCGGCGCGGAAGGTGGCGACTTCCGTTTCGGTGCCGTCCTGTACGACGATGATGACGCCGAAGGCTTTGCCGACGGCCACCGTTTTCGGGAAGAGGGCTTCGATCTGGTCGGGGGTGGCGCTGGTGGCGATGTCGTAATCTTTCGCGGTGCGGCCCAGCAGTTTGTCGCGCACCGAGCCTCCGGCGAAAAAGGCGGTAAAATCCGCCTTGCGGATTTGCTTCAGGATATTTAACGCAGTATGCTCAGGCCGGTTCATATGGAGGCAGTCTGAAGTGTACCTATGAAAAAGTTAATTCTTTTCTCGTTTCTTCTTCTGACCGCGCTGACCGGCACAGCGCAGACAGCCGTGCAGACGGCACAGTCCGACAATTCCTGGCGGAAGGCGGTTTCTCAGTTCACAGTGGTCCGCACCGGAACCGGCTACATGAACGAAGCGGACTTTACGGAATTTCTGGACCGTGCCGAGGGAATGCATAAACGGCCCGGCATTTTTAAGATGTTTACGGCGCGTCCGGTGAAATTTTATGAGCGGTGGGGGATGTGGCCGACGCTGGCTCTGATTCTGTTCGGCGGACTGGCATTGAATCTGACGCCGTGCGTCCTGCCGATGATCCCGGTCAATCTGACGATTATCGGTGCCGGAGCCCAGTCGGAGTCGCGTCGCAAAGGGTTTGCGCTGGGTGCGGTTTATGGACTGGGTATCACCGTTGTTTACGGAATTCTGGGGCTGGCAGTTGTGCTGGGCGGTGCAAAATTCGGGGCGCTGAATGCCAACCCGTGGTTCAATCTCGGTATCGCGGCGATATTTCTGGCGCTGGCTCTGGCCATGTTCAACGTGTTTCACATTGATCTGACAAAACTGCACCGGCATCTGAACCGCCGGCAGGTCGAAGAAGAATTTCTGGCCGCCTTCAGTATCGGCGGACTTTCCGCACTGCTGGCCGGAGCGTGTGTGGCGCCGGTGGTGATCGCGGTGCTGCTGCTTTCCGGCAATCTGTACACGAACGGCGTTCATGCCGGACTGGCGCTGCCGTTTGTTCTTGGTCTCGGAATGGCGCTGCCGTGGCCGTTTGCCGGGGCCGGGCTTTCATTCCTGCCCAAGCCGGGACGCTGGATGGAATGGGTGAAGCGCGGGTTCGGTGTGCTGATTCTGGTGCTGGCAATTTATTACGGAATGCTGGGCGGCCGGCTTCTTATAGCGCGTCTGGCACCGCCGGGCGGCGAAGAACATCTGGTGTTTTGTAACGGTCAGAATACCTGTTTTCACGATATGCTCAACGAGGCCTTTGCGGCCGGTCAGCCGGTTCTGATCGACTTCTGGGCTGACTGGTGCAAGAACTGCCACGCCATGGACAGCACCACGTTTGAAGCCCCGGATATAAAGAACCGGTTGACGCAGTATAAGGTGCTTAAATTCGACGCTACAAACTACAAAGAATCGCCCGCCAAAGAAATCCTCGACCATTTCGGAGTGATGGGTCTGCCCACGTACATCATTTTGAAACCCGTCAAAGGCGAATGAAAACGCGATTTGCAGGCAACGCCGTATTTTACCTGACAAAATATTTTATGACTGTATACATTCCGTCACATGAAAGGGGTTTGAAATGAAAGTCCGTGAACTGCTCCGTCTCCTGTTTTGGCCGCTGATTATTCTTTGTTTCCTCGTCGGTGCGCAGACCTTTTTTGCTCACTACACGCAGGGAATGTCCCGGCTTCTGGATTATTTTAACGGTATCATCGACATGCGCGAAGAACGCACCGTCGGAACCTGGTTTGAAACTCTTTTGTTTGCGCTGACCGGAATCTCCTTCTTTCTGGTAAGCCGCCATCCGGCTCTTCCGAAGTTCGGAAAAACGTTGCTCATACTGATGGCGCTCGGTTTCTGTTTTCTTTCAGCCGACGAGATGCTGTCCCTGCACGAATTCATGGGGTACGAGTTTGAACAGGCGACCGGAATCGTCAAAGACACCCGCCTGGATCAGCGCGGTTATTCCTGGGTGATGCTTTACGCCCCGGCGGCTTTGATCGTTTGCGGCCTGGTGTCCAGATCGTATTACCGGATGACGAAAACATCGTGGAACCGGTCAGCCAGCATCTGCTATCTATTGGCCTGGCTGGCGATTGAACTCGTTGTGCTGTGCGAGATGATTGACGGCTGGAGCATCATCGAACGGGTCGATCTGAGTCTGGCTCCCTGTTTTGAAGAGTCATTAGAGCTGGTGTTTATTATGCTCTTCTACAGCGCCAATCTGCTGATTGCGGAAGATGCGGAGTTATAAAGACCCGGTCGATCCCATCATTCTCTTGCCCAGTTTTGCCCCCGGGATTTCCACCCAGCGGTGCAAGACGACGGATAAGCCGAGCGATGCCGGGAAACTCAACACGACAAGAACGGTCAGCCAGACCGCCTTTGAGAGCTCCGGGTATTTCATCGCCACCAGTGTGCGCACGGATACGATTACCAGCGCATGCACCAGATAAAAACTGTAGGAAATCCTGCCGAAAAACTGCATGGGCTTTGAATTGATCCAGCGGCTCAACGCGTTGGACACGATGTCCAATTTCCCGAAATGCACGTCCAGCAGCATCGAAAAGAAGATCAGCCATAAGCTGACCGGCAGCCACCAGTCCGATTTCGCCAGAAAGATCGGCGTCGGCAGGAATAATTGTTTGTACTGAGGAAACAGCAGCAACGACAGCACCACCGCGCCCGCAGTCAGCGGAACCGGTATTTTGATTTCCCGCTCCGAACAGGCTTTGACGATTTTATACGACAGCGCGCCGTAGAAAAGATACTCGATATGAAACGGCAGGAAGGCTCCGACCGGAACCTGAGGCAGGTTGTTCCTGAACCAGACGGTCGCCGCGCACAACAGGCCGTAGAAGATAAAGCGGCCGTGCGAACGGTTGAACAGAAACAGCAGCGGAGCCACGAGATAGAACTGCCAGACATACGAGACAAACCAGGCCGGCGGCAGAAACGCAAAGGTCGCTTCGGGCGGAGCGGCCGTTTTCGGAACAACACCATGGAGCATCACCGCATGCAGCCCGATGTGCTTCCAGAGATTGCTGAACCAGCTTTGCAGGTTTGCAACCGGCTGCCCCAGCAGTTCGTTGCCTTTGAATTCCAGCAGGGCGACCGGGATGCCGATCAGAAACAGTACGATATAAACCGGGTAGAGCCTGAAAAACCGTTTGCCCAGATAGGTGAAATAGCGCTCCTTCGTGTGATCCAGCAGGAACCACATCGAAAATCCGGTGATGATGACAAAGAGGTCTACCGCATGCCAGGCCGCGCGCCAGAACTCCAGCGGACCCGGCAGTTTCGTCGGATAATTCGCATAGAGAATCGAATGGCAGACAAAGACCCAGAGCGCCAGAAACCCGCGCAATCCGTCGATTTCGGTAATCCGTTTTCCGTTCATAGGACCTCTATAATTTTTATCACCTGTCCGGCGGCCTGCGACCAGCTGAGCCGCGCGTTGTAATCGTCGAACGCTTTCATCGCCAGCGTGCGGTATTCGTCCGGATTGCTGAAGAGCCGTCCGATGCATTCGGCGTAGCGGCCCGTCGCTTCCGGATCAAAGCAGTAGCCGTTGATGCCTTCATGCACGGCGGTCGGAATGCCGCCGGTGTTGGAGGCGACGACGGGCAGGGCGAAACTGCTGGATTCCGGAAAGATGTGGCCGAAACATTCCGCGCGGCAGGGTTGAATCAGAAAGTGCGCTTCGCGGTAGAGTGTTTCCATCCGGGCGCGTTCGTCCGGTTTGGCCGGCGAAAGGAAGCCGGCACTTTTGACAAACTCAGGAAGGTTCTTCATGTGCCTGGCCGGATCGGTTCCCAGAAACGTAATCTCGGTGCGGATTCCCTGCGCGTTCAGAATTTCCACCGCTTTGATGGCGGTATCGCCGCCTTTGCGCTTCCACTCTACGCCGGTAAACAGCAGGCGGCAGACGCCGTCGAACGATTTTTCAGCCACCAGTTTTCCGGCGTCTGTCCGCGAGAGGCCGGAGGTCAGGTTGGCGCCGTACGGCACCACTTTCACCTGTTCCGGCGAAGCGCCGTAGAGTTCCATCGCGCGTTTTGCGGCCCAGTCGGAAGCAAAAATCAGGCGTGCGCAGTTTTTGACGGCCGCGCGATCCATTTCTTGCAGATCGCGCTGAGTCCGCCGGCAGAGTCCGGTGAAAGTCTGGTAGTAATCAAACAGTCCGCCGTAGAGCGAGTCTGTCCAGACGACGACGGGCCGGCCGGTTTTCAAAAAGGCGGCGTGTTTTACTTCGGTGCAGAGTACAGCGTCTGCCGGACAGTCTTTCAGTTTGCGCGCCAGCTGCCTGCCGTAGCCGCGGCTCAGCGACGGTTCGGCCCAGCCGTAATATTTTTCCCGCGTCAGTTTCTGACAGAGCAGAATCCGTGCGGCCGCGGCCGGCGAGCAGAGGTTGTGCAGCGGTGCGAGATAACGGAATTCTTCGCAGGCTTCTTTCAGGTGGAGTGCGATATTTTCCGCCGCACTGTGAATGCCGACCGCGCCGGGCTTGCGCGCCCGGGCTTTTTTCTGCAAATCCAGATGATGGGCAAAGGCCAGTTTCACCGGTTGATCTCTCCGCTGGTGGTACGCGTATCGCGCCAGACTTTCTGAAGTTTTCCGCGGCAGAGCATGTTAAGCGCCGACAGAAACTGGATGGAGTCGAGCAGGATGTGAATGGCCAGCAGCGGCGCGTAAGCCGCTTTTTTCGGCGAGCTGAATCCGCGGAAACGGATGAAGCGGGTGGCGATCAGAATCCGGTAAATACGGATGTAATCGCGAGTTTTGATTTTATCGGCAATCAGGCGGCGCGACCAGCCGGGCGCGGTGCGGTTGAGATTTTCAATCAACGCCGCCGCATCCGGCGCTTCGCTCTGATGCTCCTGCAGATATTCCCAGATCCAGCGATGAATGACGTAGCCTGCGATCTGACGGCGGTGCGTAGCCAGTACGTCGGGCAGGCGGGTGTAGGCTTCAAAAACGTGCGAGGCCGTTTCGGCAATCACCAGCCGCCGCGCGGCATCTTCGGGTTCGGTGAGGAAATTTGAAACCGCCATTTTTTTGATAAAGCCGTCTTCGACGATAATTCCTTCCGGAATCCAGAGCCGGCGCAGCCAGGCGGCGCGGGCGCAGTAGAGCTGGCCGCAAAGCTGGCCGGAAGCCGACTGGTTGATCCGGGCGGTGTGCATCGAAATCTGGTCGAGCAGACTGTAGTGCTGTTTAAAAACGATGTGTTTAACCGGCAGATCGGTGCAGATAAATGCCTGCGGATTTTGCATCAGTTTGGTCAGCATATTGCTGAGCGTGTCCGGCATGTAGATCTGAATGTCCGCATCCACCATAAAAATAACGTCGGCTTGCGGATCAATCAGTTCGTGAATAAACACATTCCACGCATTGGTCTTTCCCGGCTGTTTCAGTTCATGCACCCGCCAGCGCAGATTTTCCTGATAATTCAGTTTTTCGGCCGCAGCCAGCATGGCTCCCTGAGCGGCCAGTGCCGTGTTATCGGTGCAGCCGTTCGGTACACAGATGATTTCAACCCGATGTCCGGTTTCCCGCAAGTTGCTGATGAGGCTTTGCGAAAAGACACTGTGGATAGTTGAACGGATGCTGCTTGCTTCGTTCCACGCCAGAATGCCGATGCTTATCTTCATGGGTTAAAAATTCCGCAGCACCACCGGTACCGGCGGCGCTTCAGAAACTACAGCCGCCGCATAACCGGAATCAATTTTCAATGTCTGGAAAAACCATTTTCCGGACGGTTCAATATTCGGAGAAAACGGCTTTTCTCCGACCGGCACCGCAAAACTGTTGAGGTCTTTATAGATGCCGACGCCCAGCGCCTTCACATAGGCTTCTTTTTTAGCCCACAGTTCAAAAAATCCGTCCGCCGGATTTGCGATGGTTTTAAAAAACTCCTGTTCGGCCGGAGCGAACCAGCGTTTTGCGATGGCGGCCATGTTCAGCCCGTCGCGCAGAAACTCAATATCCACGCCAACGGTGCGTCCGGCGGTAACGGCAATCAGCAGGCGGTCGCGCGAGTGGGATACGTTGAACTCCAGCTCGCCGCCTTCCAGAAACGGTTTGCCGTGCGGGTTCCGGTTGAATCGCAGGGCGGAAGGAGTGGTATTCAGGCAGTCTGCCAGAATCCTGCGCAGCAGTCCCCGGCCCAGAACGAATCCTTCTGCATCGGCGGCTTTCCGGAATTTTGCGGCGCGCTCCAGTTCTTCTCCGGCCAGCAGGCCGCGGCAGAGATCGGTGTCTCCGTGGTGATCGGGCAGGTGGATGTTCCAAACCGTGATCGAGTTTTTAAAAGTTTCCATATTGTTCTTCATCAAAACCGGCGCTTTATATACCATCCTGACCCAAGTGATGCGAGTGCCGGATACTTATGAATTTGAATGCCGACCAGACATTGATTGCACGGATTATTGAACAGGCCGCCAAATATCCCGATGCCGCTGCTATCCGCTGCGGTAAAGTTTCTGTTTCCTATGCCGAACTGAACCGCCGCTCGCTTGAACTGGCTCAGGTTCTTCGTATTCACGGTGCCGGACGCGATGTTCCGGTTGCGCTCTGCATGGACCGTTCGCCGGAAGTGATTATTGCGCTGCTGGCGATTCTGCGCGCCGGCAGCGCCTGGCTTCCTCTCGATCCGGTTTATCCGCGCGACCGCCGCATCTTCATGGTTGCCGATGCCGCGGCACCCATCATTCTGGGTAAATCAAACGACGACCGGACACTTTCCCCGAAAGCGGTTTTTATTGCGCTGGATCAGCCGACGCCGAAAGCCGGACCGGTCCGGATCGAACTGCCGTCTGCGGACAATCTGGCCTACATCACCTATACTTCCGGCTCCACCGGAAAACCGAAAGGCGTGCTCTGTCCTCATCGCGGCGCACTGAATATGCTCGATGATGCCCGGCGGCGCCAGCCGCTCGGTCCCGGCGATACCTGCAGCTGGTGGGCCAGTCTCAGTTTCGATGTCTCAGTCTATGAAATTTTTTCACCGCTCCTTTGCGGGGCGACGCTGGTTATTGTGCCGGACGGAATCCGGCTGGATGCGGCAAAGCTGACGGACTGGCTCTGCAAAGAAAAGATAACCTCGGCGTTTCTTCCTCCTTCGATGATCGCCGATCTGGAGGACTGGACCCGCGAGCATCCCGGACAGAGCTGTTTGCGCCGTCTGCTCACCGGCGTCGAGCCGGTTCCTGAACGGCGGCTGATGAATATCGCCCGCGCTGTGCCGGGGCTGTGCATCATCAACGGCTACGGCCCGACCGAGGCGGCGGTTTACTGCACCTGTTACTGCGTGGACGGTTCCTCCGGTGAAGTACACCGCAATACACCGATCGGCAAACCGCTCGACGGGGTTGAAATATATTTGTTTAACGAAAAGGGCGGGCCGGTTGCCGACGGGCAGGAAGGCGAAATTTATATCGGCGGCGTGCAAGTCGCGCGCGGTTACCTCAACTGTCCGCGGCTGACCGCTGAAGCCTTTCTGGACACGCCGCACGGCCGGCTCTATCGCTCCGGCGACCGCGCGGTGCGGCTGCCCGACGGCAACCTGATGTTTATCGGCCGGGTCGACGATCAGATTAAGTTTCTCGGTTACCGTGTGGAGCCGGGCGAAATCGAATCCGCGCTCTGCCGGGTTGAAGGCGTCCGCGAAGCGGTGGTTGTTTCCCGCGAAGACATTTCCGGTATTCACCGGCTTGTCGGCTATTACACCGTACAGGCGGGACGGACGCCCGCCGTTGATAGAATACGGCAGTCACTCGAACGCGATCTGCCGCAGTATATGATTCCGTCGCTGTTTATCCGGCTGACACATATTCCCCTGACAGCCGCCGGAAAAATCGACCGTAAAGCACTGCCGCCGCCTGCGCCCGGCGATCTGGCGCAATTGCGCGCAGCGGAATTTATAGAACCGGTTTCAGCCACCGAAAAAACGGTTGCGGGATTGTTTTCCGCGATCCTTAAAACCGGACCGTCCGGATTGAACGATCACTTTTTCATGCTGGGCGGTCACTCGCTGCTGGCGACTCAGCTGGCGTCAAAAATCCAGACTGAACTGCAGACCGATGTTCCGCTGAAAGACATTTACGGAAATCCGACGGTCGGAAAACTGGCCGCGCTGGTTGATCTGCTGCGCAGCGCCGGAACGGTGTCCAGCGAAATTCCGCCGGCCGCCGGGCGGACTTCGTATCCGCTGACTCCGTCGCAGCGCACCATGTGGATGCTTCATCAGTCCGACCGTTCCGGCATTCTGTCCAACATTCCTGAAGTGATTTACCTGAACGGTCCGCTGAATGTTGACGTGATGGAGCAGGCCTTCAATGAAGTCATCCGCCGCCACGACTCGCTGCGCATGGTCTATTCCATGGAAAAAGGCGAAATGGTGCAGCGTCCGCTCGCTAAGGTTTATGTGCCCGTCAAACTCACCGACCTGAGCGGACTGGATGCCGCGGAACGCGACCGCCGGGCGGCGGAAATGCGGCGGACGAACGGTCTGCATGTTTTCGATCTTTCCACCGGTCCGCTCATCCATGCCGAACTGGTCAAACTGGCTCCGAACCGGTTTCAGCTTTTCTTCAATATCCATCACATCGCTGCCGACGGCTGGGGCATCAGCCGGTTCACCACCGAGTTTGCCGAGCTGTACGAAGCGTTTCTGGACAGACGGCCTTCACCGCTGCCGCCGCCCGGGCTCCAGTATTCTGACGTCGCGGTGTGGATTGACGAACGCATCAGAAGCGGGGCGCTTCAGTCTCAGCTCGATTACTGGAAAGACAGGCTGGCCGCGCCGCGTCCCGATCTGCATTTCCGGCTGGATCACAGCCGCCCTGACGTTTCTTCGCACCGCGGCGCGCGGCACGCCTTTATTGTTTCTCCCGAGCTGACCGGCGCGCTTACTGCGCTGGGCCGGCGCGCAAATGCTTCGCTGTTTATGGTGCTTGCCGCTATCTGGCAGACTCTGCTGCACCGCGCAACCGGCTCGACCGATGTCATAACCGGAACCGCTATCGCCAACCGCAATCACCCGCAGCTCGAAAACGTTATCGGCACCTTTATCAACGCGCTGGCATTGCGCACCGATTTTTCCGGCACGCCGGAATTTTCCGACGTGCTCGACAACGTCCGCCGCACGGCGCTCGAAGCGTATGCGAATCAGGATATACCGTTTGAAAAAGTCATGGAGGTCGTCGGTGACGGAACGAGGTATCCGGTTTTCCGCAACTCGCTCATTCTGCATAATATGCCGCTGCCGACCAAAAAGTTCGCCGGCCTGACGCTCACCGACGACGAAATCGGCAACGACACATCCAAGATGGATATGCTGCTCTATTTCATTGAGCGCGAAGGGCAGCTCGAAGGACAGCTGGAATACGACGCCGAACTTTTTGATGCGGCGACTGCCGAGCAGACCGCAGCGGACTTCCTGATGCTGGCGCGGCAGATTGTCAAAGACCCACACCGGCCGCTCGGCGACTATTTGCAGGCTGGCGAGGAAGAAGCCCCGACCTGTTTTGTTATCGGCGAAGGTTCGCTCTGTCTGCGCTGCACCGAAGTCCTGCGCAAACGCGGCCTGCGGGTGCTGGGTCTCATTTCGCCCGACGCCGCCAACCGCCGCTGGGCGAAGGAGAAGGGCATACCATGGCACCATCCTTCGGAAGGGTTTGCCGAAATTCTTTCCGCGCAGCCGTTTGATTTTCTTTTCAGTATTGTCAACAGCTGCATTCTCAAACCGGATGTGCTGGCCTTGCCGCGCCGCTATGCCATCAACTACCACGACGCGCCGCTGCCGCGCTACGCCGGGGTCTATTCCACGGCATGGGCGATTATCAACCGGGAGCGGTTCCACGGCGTCAGCTGGCATGTGATGGCGGATGAGGTGGATGCCGGCGACCTGCTCAAACAGCGCACGGTGGATGTATTCGAAAACGATACATCGTTTACGCTGAACGCCCGCTGCTATGACACCGCCATTGAAGCGCTCAGCGAACTGGCTCTGGAACTGGTCGAACGGCGCGAAGTCCGCACGGCGCAGGATTTGCGGCAACGCACTTATTATCCGCTCCATAAACGGCCCGCTTACGGCGGCCTGATCGACTGGAGCCGTCCGCTGGCCGAAACCGATGCGCTGCGGCGCGCGCTCGATTTCGGCAATCAGCCCAACGATCTCGGCCTGCCGAAAGTTCTGCTCGGCGATGATCTGTATGTACTGAAGTCCGACGGCGACATGCTTACGCTGGACGGCGATCCGGTGGAGCTGCGTTTTTCTCCCGTCGGTGAAGCGGCGGACTGGATTGTCAATGAGCCGGCGTTTTCAAATCTCGGGAAAAAACTGGATGCACTGAATGCCGAGCTGGCCCGCCATGAGCGGTTCTGGGTGCGGCGGTTTGAAAATTTCCAGCCGCTGGAAATTCCGGCAGGCATTGACCGCTCGATTCACCGCTACACACTCACCGACCTGCCGCTGTTCCTCTGTTTTCTCGCCCGTTTCTGTTCGCAGGAACAGTTTACCGCCGGCTGGAAAACAGAGACAGCCGTGCCGGAATTTTTCGCCGGTACGGTTCCGCTTTACGTCGAACTGGATGCCGGGGCATCACTGGCGGACAATATGTCCGCCGCTGAAAAGGCGCTCGGAATCTGCCGCAAGCACAGAACTTATGCGCGCGACCTGTTTCAGCGCTTTCCGTCACTGCACAAAAAGCCGGTCTATTCCGTTGTCCTGTCCGAAAATGAAGTGAGCTGTCCGGCCAAAGTGTGGGAACATTTCCGCGCTTTCCGCCACAATGCCTTCCTGAGCCGGCCGCTTTTTTCGCAATCTGTTCTGACGGTTCGCGACCGGAACGAATTGGAAAAATTCCAGGCGTGCACACCCGGATTCGGTGAAGCCCGTTGCATTCATCAGCTTTTCGAGGCGCAGGCGGAAAAAACGCCGCGCGCAACGGCTGTCGAAGGAATCGATGGTAAACTGACCTATGCCGAACTCAACGCACGCGCCGATGCGCTGGCCGTGCAGCTGCAGGAACTCGGTGTTAAGCCCGATACGCCGGTCGGACTTTTTGTAAACCGTTCTTTGGAGATGTGTATCGGCATTCTCGGCATTCTCAAAGCGGGCGGCGCGTATGTGCCGCTTGACCCGGAGTATCCGGCGGACCGGCTGGAATTTTTCATGAACGATACCGCCATGCCGCTGATTGTCACGGTTGCAGCGCTTACCGGCCGTATCAGCTCTGCCGAGCGGAAAACCATTTGCATCGACCGGATTAAGGCCGGTGACACCAAGCCGTCGGCCTGTATTGCAAACTCGAATCTGGCGTACATTTTTTACACATCGGGTTCTACAGGACAACCGAAGGGTGTGATGGTTGAACACCGTAACGTGGTGAACCATTGTCTGGCTTCGATCCAGACGTATGGTATCAGCGATAAAGATCGCGTTCTTCAGTTTTTCTCCATGAACTTCGACGGCTCGGTGGAAGAACTGTTTCCGGCCTGGGCATCCGGCGGAACGGTGGTTTTACGCAGCGGTGAACTTTCCAGTTCAGTTTCGGAATTTGAGAAATTTATTGCTGCCCGGAAAATCACCGTTGTTGACCTGCCGACCGCCTACTGGCACGAATGGGTACGTAATCTGCGCACGGTGTCGGACAAGCTGCGGGCTGTTATCATCGGCGGTGAAAAGGTTTCCGCAGAACTCTGCCGTGTCTGGCTGCAGAAAGGCGGCAGTGCGATCCGGCTTTTCAATACCTACGGCCCGACCGAATGCACCGTGGTTTCCACCGTTCACGAGCTGACCGGCGCAGTCACCGGCGAAGTTCCGATCGGCCTGCCGATTGCCGGAACGGCGCTTTATGTGGCAGATACGCGGCAGCAGCTTGTGCCTGTCGGTATGCCTGGCGAACTGCTGATCGGCGGCGAAGGCGTCGCCCGCGGCTATTTCAACCGGTATGATCTGACTTGCGAAAAATTTATTCGTAATCCGTGGGGCGAGGGAATGCTCTACCGCACCGGCGACTCGGTCTGCCGTCAGTCCGACGGACGCATCAGTTTTATGGGCCGTGTCGACAACCAGGTCAAAATCCGCGGCTTCCGGATTGAGCCGGACGGAATCGCGGCGACCCTGGAACAGCACAGCGGCATTGCGCAGGCGGTGGTGGCGGCACGCGATGATCTTTCGGAACAGAAAGAGCTTGCGGCCTATTATATTGCGGAACCGGGCCGGTCACCGTCTGTCAGCGAACTGCGCGATTTTCTTTCCTCCAAACTGCCGGAATACATGATCCCGGTCGCCTTTATGGAGCTGGACGAGTTTCCTGTTGCGCCGGGCGGAAAAGTAGACCGCAAGGCGCTGCCGTCGCCCGTTAAGAATGTGATCCGGTCGCGTGAAAACTATGTTGAGCCTGCGACGCCGCAGCAGAAAACGCTGGCGGAAATCTGGTCGGCGGTGCTCGGCATGGATGCCATCGGAATCCATGATAACTTTTTTGATCTCGGCGGCCATTCGCTGCTGGCGATTCAGCTGGTTGAACGGATTCTCTCGTCCGGACTGTCTCTGACGGTCGCGCAGCTTTTCCAGTATCCAACCATCGCGCAGATGGCCGAGGTGGCGAGTCTGCGCGGCGATTCCGAATACAAATCGCTGGTCTGTCTCAAGGAAGGTGCTCCGGGCCGCGTACCGTTCTTCCTGCTGCACAGTGCGCCCGGCGACCTGCTGGGGTATTCGAATCTGGTGCATAATCTGCCGTCTGACCAGCCGGTGTACGGTTTTCAGTCGCTTGGTCTGATTGATCCGGAAAAAGTCCATTCCACGATTCCGGAAATGGCGGCCTATTACGTTTCCGTACTGCGCGAGTTTCTGCCGGAGGGACCTTATCTGCTCGGCGGCTGGTGCTATGGCGGTTATGTTGCCATGGAAATGGCGCGTCAGCTGATGGCGCAGGGCTGCAAGGTAAACCTGCTTGCGCTGATTGATGCGTGGGCCTATCCGCCGGCCGAACGGCGGCTGGCCTTTTACTGGCGGCGGATTCAGCTGATGCGCATCATCGGTTTCCGGCCGTGGTTGAAAATCATTCAGGAACGCATCAAAAACATATTTCGTGACGATGCCGCCGATGCGGTCAAAATGCTTGACGGTATGCAGGCGAAAGAAGGTGTGCTGGCCAACCGCGAAGAAGTTTACCGGCGCAACCGCGAAGCTGCGCTGCGGTACAATCCGCGGTTTTATCCGGGCCGCGCAGTGCTTTTCCGTTCCGACGAACTGGCTTCCTGGTTCCTGCCCGATATGACGATGGAATGGGCTGCACTCATGGAAGACCAGGATATTTATCTGGTTCCCGGCGGACACCGGGATCTTCTGCGTGAACCGGCCGTTAAGGTGCTTGCCGCGCACCTTAACGCCAGTATCGAAAAAGCAGTTGAAGGCTGATTAAGTTTTTCTGCCGTATTTTGATGCAAGACGGGGAAAGCAGGCTAAGATGTCGCGTGTTTATCGAATTCCGATGAGAAGGAAAGGCTGACCGTATGGCAAAGCTTGTATTGGATCCTGAATCGCCGAATCCGCGTCTTATTCATTTAGATAAGCCGTCAACACTCATAGGAACGGCATCCGATGCGGATGTATCCATCAAGAGCGAGTTGCTGTCGAATCACCATGCGCGGATTGAACACAAGCCGGATGACGGATACTACATCATCAGTCTGGCAAATACGCCCGGCGTTTTTGTCAACGGAAGCCCGATTACGTTCCAGCGGCTGAAGCACGGCGACAAGATTGAAATCGGCGACGTGAAAGCCGTGCTGCTGCTCGACAGCGCGGATGAGTCGGAGCACGACGTCCCGGGTCATGGATCGCCGGTACAGGAGATGATGCTGCCTGCTTCGATGATGTCCGCCGGGCTGACCACCATACCAAGAGGACCGGCCCGATGCCCGCAATGCGGCATGCCGCTGATGCCGGGTCTGCCGTCCTGTCCTCATTGCGGCATGCCGTTCTCCAATCTCCCGGCCATGCCGATGAATTTCATTCCGCCTCTTCCGGCAAGCCAAATCGGGCCGGGCATTCTGCCGCTGATCGCATTTCTGGCGGCACTGACAGTGGTCGGCGCACCGATTGCCCTGGTGCTGGGTCTGATGACGCTGTCGATTATCCGCCGTCGCGGAGGAACCGCGAGAGATCAGGCTCTGGCAAAATGGGCCATCGGACTGGGTCTGGTATGGCTTATGGCGGGAGCCGTGGCAGCCGGCGGGCTTTTGCGGCAGGCCCAAAAGCGCAAACAGCTCGAAGTTGTGGCGGTTCACGAAGTCAAAGTGATTCATGCTCTCAAGAATCTGGCGTGCGCAGAAAAGTACGCCCAGACCATCGAGTGTTTTGATGCCGATGCGGACGGGCAGGGCGAATACGGCACGCTGTCTGTTCTCGCGCAAACCAAGTCCCCGTTCTTCGACACGGGTCTGGCTAACGGAGAAGCGTACGGATACCGGTTTACGATCCGCGGCGCGGCGGAAAGTCAGTTTTTAGCCGTAGCCGAACCTGTCAACTATGGCAAAACCGGCATCCGGACGTTTGCAATTGATCAAACCGGACAGATCCGCGGCGGGGATACCGAAGGAAAACCTTTCGGGCAGGGTGCATCGGTGCTTCCGGTATTGCAGGGGGAGCGGAACGCCTACTATGAGATTGATGACGAAATTGCCAAGGATGTTCTGAATTACGTCAAAACTCTCTCCTCAACGCTGGCTGATCAGGAAAAGAAACAGCGGATTCTGAAGCGCTTGCACGACGAATATGCGCTGACATCAGTCGGGCGCGAATTGGGCGGTATGGAAGCGTCGGTAGACCGGTTTGTGTCGGAACAGCAGGCGCAAACCATCTATCTGGACGCCAAGGCCGCTCTGGCGAAGGGCGGCCAGGATGTAGCGCTCGCCAAGCTGACGGAGATTAAAGAAAAACATCCCTCCTTTTCGCAGATTGCCGCCGTGGAACGGGAGCTGGGCGACTTGCGTTCAGTGATCGCACAAAAACGGGAGCAGGAGGCTCAGGCCCTGCTTATCCAGGCGGAGGCGCTCGAGCGCCAAGGGCAGCGTCCGCAAGATGTGCAGGACATGTATCAGCGGATTGCGAAACTCTACCCCGACACCGACGTGGCTGCCCGCGTTTCGTCTCTGAAACCTGAACTGCAGCGGCAGTTGCGCGAGCGCGATGCGGAAAAAATATTTTCCGATCTGATGGAACTCTCGCCGGAGCGGGACTTTGACGAAATTCTGAACCGGGCCAATCAGTTGCGGCGCAATTACAGCGACACGGATCTGCTGAGCAAAGCGAAAACGGAGCTGGCCGAGAAAGAGCGCAAGGCCCGCGCGAATTCATGGCGGGCCAAGACCGAGCAGAATATGGCGGCCGGCCGCATGCGCGGGGCGCTGGGACAATTAGAATCAGCGGCGCGCGAAAATCCGGATCTGCTGTATGATCTGCGGGATCTGTGCATCCAGCTGTACCGCAGTGTTGCGGACTCTCTGGTGAAAGAAGGCGATGAACGCAAGGCGCTGGAATATTACGAGAAGTTGAGCCGGCTGCTTCAAGCGTCGGGCTCGAAGGATCAAGTGAGTCCCGATCTGCTGGCGAAGCTGCATATCGATGTCGGGCAGGCCGATTTTGATCACAAGGATTACAAAGAAGCCCGGTGGCATTTGGCCAGCGCAGCATGGAAGTATCCGGACGACGCGCAGTTTAATATGAGACTTGGTGCAGCAAGTTTGTATACAGGGCTCTATCGGCCGGCGGAGGAATCGCTGACCCGGGCGCTGGGCGTGCAGCCGAATCTGGTATCGGCCCGGTTGTACCGCGCCTATCTCAATATGCGGGTTGAACTCTCGTCCGAGCGTGTCCTGGCGGACCGTTTCAAACAGGAGGCGGCTCCGGCGGAAACCGCAAAGGCCGTGAAGGATGAATCCGCATCAGGCAAACCCCAGCAAACGAGCAGCAGCAGTATCAGTATCTCCGTTGCCGACGAAAGCGGATCGGGCGATGGAGTCGTTGTTAATACCGACGTCGTCGATGGAGATTCCGGTATTGCGGCGCCAAAAAGTCTGGATGTGAAATCCTCAAACGTCGGGGCCAGCTGGTTTTCCCGGTTCGCGGAAAATGGGCAGACTGCGAAGTCGCCTGTGCCGGAACCGACAGACATCGCTCCGTTTCTGAACTTCAATTATCAAAGCAGCAGCAGCATTTTGCCCGGCATCATGCAGGTTTTAGATGACCTGCAGCGGCAGAGAGCTGAAAAAGATCTGGCAGCAAGCACAGGGAGAGCCAAGGCGGCTGCCATGTCGCAACAGTCAGCAAGAGACGACATGCGCCAGGTGGGCAAGATGTCGCTCCGAGTGAGCGAACAGAAAAATATTGTTGCGTATCACACTCAGCTGAGACAGCTGCGCGCGCTCCACCTCAAGGATGCCGACGCTCGAAAAGAATTGTGCGACATGATGAATGAAATGAAACAACGTATCAATAGCGCCCGGTCCGACATACAAACAGCAGGCCGGCAGCAATCGCGCATTCAGTCGCTGACTGAAAGCGTCCTGTCACAGATCGACAAGAAATACAGGCTTTTCGATAAAGCCGAGACGTTGATTTCCAGCTGTACGGAGGATGAAAGCCAAACGCGCAAGCGGATGCTGGAGCTGGCCGAAGAAATGTTGATGAAGTATAATTCCAACAATGCTTCCGACGTTACTTCTTTTGATAAACAGATCGCTAATTTCAGAAGCAAACTCCTTGATGAAGACGGCGTCTTAGAGATTGACCGGGCTTTGCGGGCTCTCCGGGA
>DAONGM010000014.1:0-19636 GCA_035404105.1 Pontiellaceae bacterium | reverse complement strand
TTGTATTTAACATCCTGCCGGTACCGGTACTCGACGGCTTCGCCGTCGTCTCCGCTTTTCATCCCGCATTCGAACGGTTCGCGCAGAAACACGCCACCGCCATCTTCCTGATTTTCATCCTGCTGCTATGGAACACCCCGCTCGGCACCATCATCTTCGCCGCCGGCTACGCACTCGAACACGCCTTCATCGCCTTCTGGCACTCCCTCGCCGCACTGATTGTCTAAACGGAATCGAATCTGTTATTTATCGATTCGAGAGAGCGGCCAGTAGATCCGACTGTAACGCCCAAGTATCCGTTCTTTTTTAATCGGACCAAAATACCGCCCATCCAAACTGTTCCTCGTGTTGTCGCCTAAAGTAAGATATTCATCATCTCCCAGTGTTATTTCGTCATCCGCCGAAGATAATATTGGTTTTGGATTTACACTGCCGGTCGCAAGCTGAATACCATTTGACCTGGACGATATTTCCATAAAAACAGCGGGATCGCGTATTATTTGCCCGTCCACAATCAAGTTCGGAGGTTTGATCTGAACGGTTTCACCAGGCAAGCCGACAATACGCTGAATGAAATATGTGCCGGAACGAACGTGTGGATGCTTAAGTCCGTCTGTCGAAAACACAACGATATCCCCCCGCGTCGGCTTTCTGAATCGGTATGAGATATTTTCAGCAACCAGCCAATCGCCAGGCATAATTACTGGAACCATCCCCCGTGTCGGCACCTTGAAAGTTCTGACGGTCTGCTTGATTGCAAAATTCCAAACAGAGCTAAGGAGCATGCTTACAATAATAACAGCTATCCATCCCCACGCTTTAATTTTAGGAACGTGTCGATAAGACCGTTTCAACATAATGAACCAGAGGGCAGAGGAGATAAGAAAAACAAATATAGAAATGACATAACTAGAGGTTCCCGGTATGGCAAGAATTAACACTGCCGAAAGGCCGGTAAGCATGATTACAAAATACCATTTGGCACCTGATATCTTGTCACCTGAGAGGAAATGTGCTGAACCATTAAGCAGAAACCCAAGTACCACTCCTACCCATTTTGGATACATCTTGTCGTCCATATCTTTATCTCCGGCTATTATCCAAATTTTTTACCTCACCATTCCAATTGCCGACAGTTAAAAACAAACATTAACTTCCTGATTTATTCGACTAAGCCATCACGCAAACGACAACTACATTTCTTCTGCTTCTTTATTCTATCCGGCTGAAGAGCTTTGCGTATAAAATGCGGGCCGCAGAAAAAGATGGAAAGGATTTCAGCCTCTATGCGAGTCAACCTGCTTACAGCCTCCATTACCGTCATGATCACCGCCGGAACGGTGCAGGCCGTTGATCTGCTGACCGCGTACCGGCAGGCGGCGGAATCGAGTCCGCTGGTCAAACAGGCCGGCGCGCGCTGGCAGGCGGAGCAGTCCGGAAAAGATATCGCCCGTTCCGCGCTCGCGCCGCGGCTGACCGTCGAAGGCGCCGCCAGTCAGAACCAGCTCGACCTCACCGGCTTCGGCGCCGCGCCGATCAACGAGGAATACAATCCGTCCAGTTACAGCGTGACGCTGACGCAACCGCTGATTAACGGTGCGGCCTGGTCCACGTTTCAGGCGTCGCGCTCGAAGGCGCAGAGTTATGAAGCGGGTCTGCTGGCGGTTAAGCAGGATTTGATTCTGCAAACCGCGGACGCCTATTTCGCCGTGCTGCGCGCCGAAGCGCTGGAGCGGACGGCGCTCAGTCAGCAGACGCTGCTGCAAAAAATCTGCGACCGGGCGGAAGGCGAACGCCGCGCCGGCACCGGCGATATGATTGCCGTTCAGGAAGCCCGCGCGCGGCTCGACGCGGCGCAGGCGGAGCTGCTCAGCGCCCGCAACGGCGTACAGCTGGCGCGCCGCGCGCTGGAAAAACTGACGCATCAGCCCGTCGAAACGCTGACCGATCTTGAAACGCTGGAACCGCAAGGTCCGGTGCCGGCGTTGATGGAGGAGTGGGTGAAGTCGGCGGAAGTCAGTCAGCCGGTGCTGGAGCAGGCGCGGCAGGAATTGCAGGCCAGCCGCTATATGATTGCGGCGGCGTCCCGCGGCAACTGGCCGGTGGTTTCGCTGAACGCGCAGTATATCCGCGCGGACGGTTCGTTTATGCCGGCGATTGAGCGCCGCGAAAGTCTGGTCGGCGTCAGCGCCGTCTGGCCGCTGTTTGAAGGCGGCCGGGTGCGCGCTTCCAAGGCGCGGGCCGAAGCGCTGGCGCGGGTCAGCCAGTACGGGCTGGAAGCGCTGACGGACAATGTGCGGCTGGAGACGCAGCGGGCTTTTCTGAATCTGGAAAACAGCGTGGCGCAGCTCACCGCAGCGCGGCGCGCGCTGGAGTCGGCCCAAACGGCGCTGAAGGCGACGCAGAAAGGGTATGAGATCGGCAGCCGCTCGGTGGTCGACGTACTGGACAGTGCGCGGCGGCAGGCCGCGGCGGAGTCGGACTATTATCTCGCGCTCTACAGTCAGGTTCTTTGCCGGATGCAGCTCAAAGCCTCCGCCGGTGTGCTTTCAGAAAACGATGTGCATGCAATCAACCAATTGCTGACCGTGAAACCGGGAGTGTAACGATGGACATGAAAAAAGTTCTGCCGAAAGCGGTTCCCGCGCTGCTGCTGATCGCGGGGATCGCCGGCGTTTTGATTTTCAGACATGAACAGGAACTCAGCAAACGGCTGACGTTTTACGGCAACGTCGATATCCGCCAGATTCAAACGGCCTTCTACAGCACCGGCCGCATTCAGCAGATGCTCGCCCGCGAAGGGGACGCCGTGACGAACGGCCAGCTCATCGCCGAGCTGGACGCGACCCGCTACGAAGCGGCGGCGGCGAAGGCGGAAGCACAGGTCGCCATGCAGCAGCAGGTGGTGGCGCGCATGCTGGCCGGAAGCCGCCCGGAAGAAATTGTTCAGGCGCAGGCACGCGTCCGCGAAGCCGAGGCGGCGCTGACCGACGCGCTGCAAAAACAGGTGCGGGCGCAGGCGCTGGCGAAAGAGGAATATGTTTCGCAGCAGCAGCTCGACGACGCCCGCACGGCGGTCGATACGAAGCGCGCCAATCTGGAAGCGGTCCGGCAGTCCGCCGAACTGGCGGTGCTGGGTCCGCGCAAAGAAGATATCGCGGCAGCGCAGGCGCAGCTCAGCGTTTATGAAGCCGCGCTGAAGCTGGCGAAGCAGGAGCTGGCCGACAGCAAACTCTATGCGCCGGCGGATGGCATTATTCAGAACCGCATTCTCGAACCGGGCGATATGGCGTCGCCGCAGAGTCCCGTTTATACGCTGGCGCTGAACAATCCGGTCTGGGTGCGCGCCTATGTGCCGGAACCGGACCTCGGAAAAATTTCCGCCGGGCTGCGCGCCGAAGTGCGCACCGACAGCTTTCCGGGCAAGGTGTACGAAGGCTGGGTCGGCTACATTTCTCCTTCGTCGGAGTTCACGCCCAAGCAGGTGGAAACCACCGACCTGCGCACGCGGCTGGTTTATCAGGTGCGGATTTATGTGAAGAATCCGCAGAACGAACTGCGGCTGGGCATGCCGGCCACGGTGAAAATTCTCACCGGCTCCGCGCAGGAGAACTAGCGATGCCGGTTCCGGCTGACAGCTCGACCGTTCTCGAACTCCGCGATGTCACCAAGCGGTTCGCGACCTCTGCGGCGTTAAACGGCGTCAGCCTGAGCGTCCGCAGAGGCTCCGTCACCGGACTGATCGGGCCGGACGGCGCGGGCAAAACCACGCTGATGCGGCTGATCGCCGGGCTGCTGGTTCCGGACCGCGGGCGGATTTCCGTACTCGGCATCGACGCCGTTCAGGAGCCGCTGAAGGTTCAGCATGTCATCGGCTATATGCCGCAGCGCTTCGGGCTCTACGAAGATTTGACGGTCGAAGAAAATTTAAATCTCTACGCCGATCTTCAGGGACTGCCGGATGCCGCGCGCCCGGCCCGCTACGCCGAGCTGACGAAGATGACCGGACTCGCGCCGTTCACGAAACGGCTGGCCGGCAAACTGTCCGGCGGCATGAAGCAGAAGCTGGGGCTCGCCTGCGTGCTGGTGCGTCCGCCGCAACTGCTGCTGCTCGACGAACCGACCGTCGGCGTCGATCCGGTTTCGCGCCGAGAACTGTGGTCGATTGTTTACCGGCTGGTGCAGCAGGAAAAAATGACGGCGCTGCTGAGCACGGCCTATCTGGATGAAGCGGAGCGCTGCAATGAAGTGATTCTGCTGCACAAGGGCGAACTGCTCGGCCAGCAGTCGCCGGCGGAGTTCAGCCGGCAGGTCGACGGGCGCAGTTTTCAAGCCACCCTGCCCGGCCTGAATAAACGGTCTTTGCAGGGACGGCTGGCCCGCGCCCCCGGCGTTCTGGATGCCACGATCCAGCGCACCGGCGTGCGGATTGTGATGAAAAGCGCAACGGCGCCGGACCTCGCCGGACTGCCGCACGGAATCCGGATCGAACCGGTTCCGGCCCGTTTCGAAGACAGCTTCATCAGCCTGCTGCGCGAAAAAGACGGACACAGCGCGCCGCCGGACAGTCCGTCCCAACCCTTCGCGCCGACCGGCGGCGATATGATTACGGTCGAACAGGTCACGAAGCGGTTCGGTTCGTTCTGCGCCGTGCGCGGCATCAGTTTTTCCGTGAAGGAAGGCGAGGTGTTCGGCCTGCTCGGCGCCAACGGCGCGGGCAAGTCCACAACGTTCCGGATGCTGTGCGGCCTGCTGCCGGCCACGGACGGAAAACTGAGCGTCGCCGGCCTGGACCTGCGGCACGCTCCGGCCAAAGCCCGCGCGCGGATCGGCTATATGGCGCAGAAATTTTCGCTCTACGGCGATCTGTCGGTACAGGAAAACCTGCGGTTCTTCAGCAAGGCGTACGGCCTGCGCGACCGTGAACAGCGCGAACGGATCGAATGGGCGCTGCGGGAATTCGAGCTGACGGACTATGCCGCGAGCACCAGCCGCGAACTGCCGCTCGGCTATAAACAGCGGCTCGCGCTGGCCGCCGCGCTGATGCACCGGCCGAAAATTATTTTTCTCGATGAGCCGACCTCCGGCGTCGATCCGCTGGCCCGCCGCGAATTCTGGCACCGCATCTCCGGCCTGGCCGAAGAAGGCGTCACGGTGCTGGTCACGACGCACTTCATGGAGGAGGCGGAATACTGCGACCGGCTCGTGATTATGGCGGAAGGCGATATTCTGGCCGAGGGCACGCCGGATGAACTGCGCGCCCGCGTCCGGTCGGAACAGCTGGCGGACCCGACGATGGAAGACGCCTTCATCCATCTGATCGAAGAACACGAAGCGGCGGGGAGGCCCGATGCGGTTTCGTAAACAGCCTGATCCGGAAAAGCGCGCGGCACAGATGCGGCTGCGCGGGATGCTGCGCAAGGAAGCGCTGCAAATCCTGCGCGATCCGTCGAGTATTGCGATCGCCTTCGTGCTGCCGATCGTCCTGCTGTTCCTCTTCGGCTACGGCATTTCGCTGGATGCCAAACACGTGCCGATGGCGGTCGTCATCGAAAGTCCGTCGGCGGAAGCTGCGGATTTCGCCGCGTCGTTCGAGCAGTCGGACTATTTTTCGCCGCAGCGGTTCGGCACCATTCAGGACGCGGAACAGGCGCTGATCCGTCACCGGGTGAACGGGATCGTCTGGCTGCGCAATGATTTTGAAGAGAAGCTGCTGTCCGGAGCGTCCGCGCCGGTCGGCGTGATCATTAACGGCGTCGATGCCAACACCGCCCGCATTATCGAAGGCTATGTGAACGGCGCGTGGAGCGCCTGGCTGCAGCAGCGCGCAACCGCGCAGGCCGAAACGCTGAAGCTGCCCGTCCGGCTGCAGCCGCGCGTCTGGTTCAATGCCGAACTGCGCAGCCGCAACTTCCTGATCCCCGGACTGATCGCGGTGATTATGACGCTCATCGGCGCGCTGCTGACGGCCATGGTCGTGGCCCGCGAATGGGAGCGCGGCACGATGGAGGCGCTGATGGTTACGCCGGTGACCGCGAAGGAAATTCTGCTCGGCAAACTGCTTCCGTATTTTGTTCTCGGCCTCGGCGGGCTGGCGCTTTCCGTCGGCATGGCGGTCTGGCTGTTCGGCGTTCCGCTGCGCGGCTCGCTGCTGGTGCTGTTTCTGACTTCTGCGCTGTTCCTGATCGCCGCGCTGGGCATGGGGCTGACCATTTCAACCGCGGCCCGCAATCAGTTTGTCGCCGGACAGATCGCCATCATCGCAACGTTTCTTCCGGCGTTCATGCTGTCGGGATTTATTTTCGACATCAACAGCATGCCCGCCGCTATTCAGATCGTCACCCATCTGCTGCCGGCGCGCTATTACGTCGCCATTCTCCAGACCGTTTTTCTTGCGGGGAATGTCTGGAACGTCCTGCTCCTCAATTCGCTGGCGCTGATGCTGTTCTGCGTTTTTTTTCTGGGACTGGCCCGGCGGCGTACGGTTAAACGGCTGGAGTAAACCATGTGGACGCACCTCAAAGCACTGGTCATTAAAGAGCTGCTGGCGCTGCTCAAAGACAAAAAGAGCCGGCTGGTGCTGATTGCGCCGCCGCTGATCCAGCTTTTCGTTTTCGGCTACGCCGCCACGTTCGATCTCAACCATATCCGCTACGCCGTACTGAATGAAGACCGCGGCGCGGCTTCGCGCGAACTGCTCGCACGCTTCGAGGGCTCCGGAACCTTCGAGCGGGTCGCGCAACTGGACGGCGATGCGCAGATCGAGCCGGTCATCGACAACAAAAGAGCGCTGCTCGTCGTACGGTTTCCGTCCGACTTCAGCCGCAATCTGGCACAGGGCCGGCCGGCAGACGTTCAGATCAACGTGGATGGACGGAATTCCAACAGCGCCATGCTGGCGCTGAACTACGTCCAGTCCATCGTCTCCTCATTCAACGCGGTCTGGATGAAAGAACACGGCGGCCGGGCGCCGCCCGCCAACCTCGTCGTCCGTCCGTGGTACAACCCGAATCTGGTCAGCCGCTGGTTTATCGTTCCCGGCATCATCGGCCTGCTGACACTGCTCGTCACGCTGCTCATCACCGCGCTTTCCGTAGCACGGGAACGCGAAGAGGGAACCTTCGATCAGCTGCTGGTGACTCCGCTGAGGCCTTTTGAAATTCTGCTGGGCAAGGCGATTCCCGGGGTCCTCCTCGGACTGGCGGAAGCCTCGGCGATTCTTCTGATTATCGTGTTCTGGTTTAAAATTCCGCTGCTCGGCAGCCTGGCGGCTCTTTATCTCGGCCTCCTGCTCTTCCTGCTTTCCTCCATTGGCGTCGGCCTGATGATCTCCTCGCTGACGGTCACCCAGCAGCAGGGCCTGCTCGGCGCGTTTCTCTTTCTGGTTCCGTCCATCATCCTGTCCGGATTTTCAACGCCCATCGCCAATATGCCGCTCTACCTGCAGAAACTGACACTGATCAATCCGCTGAGATACTTCATCGTCATCCTGCGCAGCGTCTTTCTGGAAGGCGCGACCGTGCCTTTGCTCTGGCCGCAGTACTGGCCGATGGCGCTCATCGGGTGCATCTGCCTTTTTATGGCCGCCATCCTTTTCCGACGCCGCATGGTTTGAAATCAGCAGAAATTGCGCAGAGCAATCATGTTGGTCTGCTTCCATCCCTGTTTGCGGTAGAAAATAAGCGCCGGAACATTGCGCCCGTCCGCCAGCAGCTGAACGCGCGTTGCGCCCTGTTCGCGAGCCCATTTCACCGCGGCAGCCAGCAAGGCTTTACCAAGTCCGCGCCGACGGCAGATCTGCGAAACAACAAGATCCTCAATCAGTCCGGAAAATCCGCCGGTTGCGGTTGAGATCACCATCTGTACGGTCACCATGCCGGCAACCCGCCCGTGCCGTTCAGCCACCCAGACCGATGCGGATGCGGATTCCAGCAGCATCTGGAGACCGCACCGTTGTTTGACCGCATCAAATTCGAATTCCGATTCTATCGTGAAAAGCTCCTGCAGCAGCCGCATCATAGCCGCAAGATCGTCAGTGCCGGCAGGCCGTATCCAGAACGCACTCTTTTCAGTTCCCGATTTCACTCCTATTACCGGCTCCATAGACCCCTCACATCTTTGTCCCGAAAACACCCGGATAAGTTCACAACTGTAACATTCCGGCCTTCGCGCAGGCTTGGTTTGAATTAAAAAGCAACTTCGGTGCCGAACCGGCGCAGGGATATACCCAAAACACAAAACCGCTGATAAATAAGGTTAATCATTTGTCGCACTTGACATTTCCGGCGTATCCGGCACCATCCGAGCCATCAAATTAAAGCACTTCCGACCGGTCTTGCCGGGCGAGTGTCCGTCCCGTGTTAGAAGTGCTTGTTGGAGTTGGTTGTTTAAGTGAGGTGTATCATGAGTTGGATGAAAAATGTTTTGTCCATTACCGTTCTTTCTTTACTGGTCGTCGCGACGGGTTGCCGTTCGCCGAAAATGCCGTTGACCCCCGCACAGCAGGGTGCTGTTGTTGGCGGTTCAGGCGGTGCAGTTGTTGGTGCCGTCATGGCTCAAAATGCCAATGCTTCTCTCAGCAGCTGGCAGGGAGCTGGCGCGGGTGCAGTAGCTGGCGTGGCCGCCGGCGCACTGGTTGGCGATGCTCTCGATGAATACGCCTACGACAACGCTTCCGGCATGAAAGACAAAGATGCTCAGATCAATGATCTTCAGCGCCAGCTCGCAGATGCCGAAGCCAAACTCCGCGGTCAGGGCATGGACAACGTGAAGGTTGAAGCCGTTAACGGCCAGCTCCGCTTCACCATCCTGAACGAAGTACTCTTCGAATCCGGAAAAGCTGAACTGAAAACCGGCAGCAAATCGACCATCGACAGCGTGCTGAATATCATCCAGAGCGATTTCGCTAACCGCGACATCACCATCGAAGGTCACACTGACAGCGATCCGATCATGAAGTCGAAGTGGAAAGACAACTGGGAACTTTCCTACAACCGCAGCATGGCGGTTCTGTACTACCTCATGAACGAAAAAGGCATTCCGGCTGAGCGTCTCAAAGCAGTTGCCTGCGCCGATTCACAGCCCGTTGCCCCGAATGACAGCGCAGCCAACAAGCGGCTGAACCGTCGTGCGGTCATCGTTGTGATGCCGGCCAAGGACTCCATCATCGTCGAGAAGAAGTAAGTATCCTTGCGTAGACCTTCTCACATGAAATCCGCCGTTCCATTGTTTATCACTGGAACGGCGGTTTTGTTTTTACTGTGCGGCTGCGCCACATCGGTCGAAAGCCCGATCCGCAAACCGCAACCCTGTGCCGCGCCGCAGCCTCTGCGGGTGGCCGTCCTGCCGCCGCGCATTCACCCGGATCTTCTGCCGGAAAACCTCAAATCGGAAAAGCCGCTGTATAAACAGATGATGGATGGCCGCGGGGCGGTCGTCACCAGCGGGTCAGCATCCAAAGACATCGGCCTGGAAATCGTCTCCACCCTGACACAGGCCGGAAAATACGGGCGGATATTCACCGTTGAAACTGAAGAGGAAGCCCGGCAGTTGGGCGCCGATGCCCTGCTGACCGTTACCGTCTGGGATTACCGCACCGTACAGCTCGGCTCCAATAAAAAGTATCCGCTGATTGTGGCGCTGGGCCTGCTCATGCCGCAATACTGGATACGCTGGCAGACGATTGAGGCGCGCTTCGAATGGGAGGTTAAACTCACCTCCCTCGCCGACGCTTCCACACTCTACCGCAACCGGCTCAAACGCGAATACACATCTTCTGTCCGCTCGGCCTCCGGCCATTACTTCACCGACAAAATGCTTTCATTCCTGCAGAACCGCGCGGCGCCTGACTTCATCGGCGAACTGTTCGCCTTGGAGATGCTGACCCCGCCGGCTGAAAAGTAGATTTAAACGTTCCGACAGACCCACCTGCGAGACCGAGTCATGAAACCATTCTGTGCCCTTTTTCTGGCTGTGAATATTGGATTGATCGCATGCGGGGCGGGTGCCGACACGAACCGACCGCCCTCCTGGGCAACTCCGATTGAACTGGCCGGCGTTCCCAATCTTCACAAGGTGAGTGATACGCTCTATCGCAGTGCGCAGCCGACGGCCGAGGGCATGAAGAACCTGGAAAAGATGGGCATTAAAACCGTGATCAACCTTCGTTCTTTTCATTCAGACCGGGACGAACTCAGGGGCACCAGCCTGTCCGGCGAACATCTTTTCATGAAGGCCTGGCACCCGGAACAAAAAGAGGCGGAACGGTTTCTGCAGATTGTGACCGACCCGGCACGCACGCCGGTACTGGTTCACTGCCAGCACGGGGCGGATCGCACCGGAACGCTTTGCGCCATCTACCGGATTGCGGTTCAAAACTGGCCCAAGGATGCCGCGGTCCGCGAAATGACCGGCGGCGGATTCGGCTTCCATGAAATATGGAGCAACCTGCCGGCCTGGATCGAGCAGCTGAACATCAATCAGCTCAACTGCAAACCGCCCGTTCAATAGGCGCAGACTAATTTCCTTCGGTGCGGAGGCGCGGATCGAGGGCGTCGCGCAGAGCGTCGCCGAGCAGGTTGAAGGCGAGGACCAGGCCGAAGATGGCGATGGTGACAAAGGTCATTTCCCACCAGACGCCCTGCCAGAGGCGCATGCGCGCGCTGTTGATCATGACGCCCCACGACGGCTCGCTCGCAACGCCGATACCGAGGAAGCTCATAATCACCTCCGTGCTGACGGCCGCCGGAAAGCGCAGGGTGAAGGTGACGATGATGACGTGGCTGACATTGGGAAGGATGTGGCGGAAAAGGATGCGCGGCCAGCTCAGTCCCAATGCGTGCGCCGCCTTCACGTAGGCCTGTTCTTTATGCTTCATCACTTCGCCGCGGATCAGGCGGCATATTCCGACCCAGGTCGTGAGTCCAATGCCGAGGTAAATGCCCAGCAGCCCCTTCCCGACCACCATGGCGATGGCGAGAATGAAGAGCAGGCCCGGCATGGAAGCGACGGTGGAATAAAGCCAGACGACAAAGCTGTCCACGCGTCCGCCGAAATAGCCCGCAAGACAGCCGAAGAAAACTCCTATTGGAATGGCGATCAGCGCGGTGATGATGCCGACTTTATAGGCAATGCGCGTTCCCTGAACCAGCCGTTGCGTTACATCGCGCCCCAGCGCGTCGGTGCCCATCCAATGTCTGGTGGACGGCGGCTGATAGGCCTGACTGAGATCGGTCTGCTGGTAAAATGCGGTCTGATCTTTGGCCTGATAATATTGGTAGACCGCTTCGCCGTACAGCGCGGCCAGCGTATAGAGGCCGACGATGCCCAGACAGATCATCGCCAGCCGGTTCTTCTTCAACCGCCGCCAGGCATCACTCCAGAGCGATTGCCCTTTTTCTATATTCGGCTTATCCAATTTCAAGTTTCCAGTTTCAGGTTTCACATTTCACTTCAGTTTCACCCGCGGATCGACCAGTGCATAGCAGAGGTCGGTTAAGAGATTCGCGACAACAAACAGGATCGAGCCGACCAGCACGACCGCGCGGACGACATCGACATCGGACGAGTTGATGGCGTTAACGCTGAGATAGCCGAGGCCCGGAATGCCGAAGAAGCTCTCCAGCAGCAGACTGCCGGTGTAAAGAAACGGGATGGCGATGACGGTGTTGGTGATGATCGGAATCAAAGCGTTCTTCAAAACATGTTTGAACAGCACGCCGCCGCGGCTGACGCCTTTGGCCCGTGCCGTGCGGACGTAGTCGCGATGCATTTCATCCAGCATGATGGTGCGGTAGAAGCGCAGTTCGGCACCGAGACCGCTGAAAACGCCGATCAGCACCGGCAGAATCAGGTAGCGCGGGTCTTCGAATCCCCAGACCGGAAACCAGCCGAGTTTAAAGCCGAGCAGATACTGCCCGCCGACGATCCAGACCAGATAGTTGACACTCATCAGCGCCACAGAAAAGACGACGAAGAACCGGTCGATCCAGGTGTCGCGCCAGAAGGCGCAGAAAAGAGAGAGCATGACCGCGGCGACGAGTCCGGCAAAAAAGATCGGGACCGTGAGCATCAGCGACGGCCCGATGCCGTCGAGCAGCAGCTTCGAGACGCGCTGATTGGTACTGCTCGAAACGCCGAAGTCGAGATGCGCGAGCTGCTTGAGATAAAACATGAACTGCGAATCAAACGGCGAGTTCATCACGCGGCGCAGTTTGATCGAACGGATTTCAACCGCGGCATTGCCCGGCAGAATTTTTCCCGGCGTTTCAAACCGCAGCCGGATGGTTTTCCACTCTTTGGAAAGCTTGAGCTGCTGCTCGCCAAACATCGGGAACCCGGCGGAACGGGCCTCCAGCTCCAGTTCGTATTTGCAGTCGGTGCGCAGCGCGAACTTGAGCGGAAGCGCATATTCGCCGCCCGCGGCCAGAGTGATCGTGCCGTTCGTGAAGGTCACGCCGCTGATGCCCTGCCAGTCACCCGCCGTGCGTTCAAAGTCGGAGTCGGCATAGGCGCGGGTTGTCGTGAGCGTCCCGATGAAGAGCGGTTTGTTAAAGCCGCGCTGTTCATCGAACTCTTCGAGCGCCTGCGGCGACACATGCCGGCCCAGCACCTGCAGCGCCGGGCTGCCGCCGACCGCGTTAAACAGAATAAACGTAATCAGGATGACGCCGAACACGGTCGAGATCATTTGCAGAATGCGTTTGGCGATATACCGGAACATCAGTCGCGCCTCCCCTGCTGCGCTTTCCACCGGTTCAGAGCGGCGTTATCGACGCGGCGGTATTTCGCCAAGGTGTAGGGAAAGTCGTGCAGGCTGTAGTTTTTCAGCCAGTCGTGCAGAACGGCAAACTCCATCGGCTGGTACATGAAGACCCAGGGGCAGTCTTCGATAATCAGGTCGGCCATCTGCTCACAAAGCCGGTCTTTTTCCGGGCCGGGCAGCATCGTGCGCAGCTGCCGATAGAGCTGGTCGAACTCCGCGTTGACATAGTTGGAATGGTTGGGGCCGGGCGAAACGTTGGCGCTGTAAAACAGCTGCAGAAAGTTTTCGGCGTCGGGATAGTCGGCGACCCAGCCGAGCTGGAAGAGCTGGGCCTGCCGGCGGTCCATTTTTCCGAGGAAAGCCGGCCAGTTGTTGTAGCTGGCCTTCAGCACAATGCCGACTTTATCGAACATGCCCGCCATCAGTTCCACGACCTGCCGCACATCAGGCGTCGCGCCGCCGAGCTCCAGCGTCAGCTCAAGGCGCCGTCCGGTGGCCGGATTGATGCCGTCCGGATAACCGGCTTCGGCCAGCAGTTTTTTGGCTTTTTCGGGATTATAGGAATAGGCCGTCGGTGCGGATTTGAATCCGGCCAGCGGATCGGGCAGCGGGCCGTAAACCGGCGTGATGCGTCCGTTGTAATACTGCACCAGCAGCTCCGGATTGAAGGCGCAGGAGAGCGCCTGACGCAGTTTTTTATTTTTGCCGACGACCGGATCGTCCATGTTGAAGCCGATGTAATACAGATCGAGCGTCGGACCGGCCAGCAGCTCAATCCTCTGCTCTTTCATCTTGCCGACCAGATCGCGGCTGGGCGTGATGACCGCATCCCAGTTGTCGCGCGAGATATCGCTGTAGCTGAACTGCCCGGTCAGAAACATCATCCAGGTCGTCGCCGGATCATCCACAACGTATTGAACAATGCGGTCGATAAACGGCAGCGGCTTGCCGGCGTCCTCGAGCAGTCCGGCGGCGCGGGCGAATTCGGGCCCTTCGGAGGGATAGAGCTCCACCCGTCCGGTCTCGGCCCACTTCGGATTGCGGATGAATTCGATGCGGTAATTGCTCTTCCACTTCGCCAGAATATAGGGGCCGGTGCCGACGGGATGATTGACGAAATTTTTGCCGTAAAACTCGACCGCTTCGCGCGGCACCGCAAAGCTGTAGTGCATCGCGAGCACCCAGAGAAGCTGCGGATAGGGTTCTTTGAGCCGGATCTGCAAGGTGTAGCGATCCGGGGCGCGCAGCCCTTCGACCGGCGCGGCATAGTCTGTCGGCGCACTGCCCGCCGACGCGGCGCGGAATTCGTCGAGGCCGGCGATCCGCCCGTTGAAGGCCCAGTAGCCGGACGAACCGTTTTTCAGATCGGCGACGCGCTTAATGGAGTAGATGAAATCCTCCGCCGTCAGCTCGCGGCCTTTGCCGCCGGGAAAGCAGGGATCGTCCTGAAAATAAATGCCGGAGCGGAGCCGGAAGGTATACAGGAGGCCGTCCTCAGAAACGTCGGGCAGCGCGGCGGCGAGCAGCGGCTGGACGCGGTACGGCCGGTCAAGATAGGAATATTCGAGCAGCCCTTCGTAAATCCGCCCGATGGCGACCGACGAGGGAACATCGCCGGCGCGGGCCGGATCGAAACCTTTAATGCGGGGTGTCTGGCCGTAGAGCACCTGCTCGCCTTCAAAACGCAAGGTGTCAAGATCGCGCCGACCGCAGGCCGTCAGCAGCAGACAAAGAAAAACGGCGAAACGACGGAGTACAATTCTCCTGCCCTTGTTTCGCCGTTCCATGAATCGCGCTCCCGGTATTACTCAGCGGGAACAGCAGCAGCCGGCATTGCAGGGATTTCCTGCTGCGGCGCAACAGGCTGCTCCATCGGCACAGGCTGTGCAACAGAAGCTTTATCCAGAAGCGATTCGCTGGCGCTGCCGGCGAAAAGCATACCGAGAACCAGCGTGTTCACCAGGAATATGCACCCGATCACGACTGTAGCTTTGGTGAGTACGTTGCCGGCACGCGCGCCGAAAAGCGAGTCGCCGCCGCCCGAACCAAACGCCAGACCGAGCCCTTCATTTTTTGATTTCTGCAGCAGAATCAAACCGATCAGGGACAAACTGCATGCGGCTTCAAGAATAATCAGTAATGTACGAAAAACAGCCATTTTTACCTCCAGAGGCCTCGAACTTTAGGCTATGGGAGCGGAATTGCGAGTACAAATTCCGCTCCCGGCCCGGATTACACCGCCGCTTTGACGATATCGATGAACGAGCGGACTTCGAGAGCTGCGCCGCCAATCAGTCCGCCGTCAATGTCAGGCTGCGCGAGCAGTTCCTTGGCATTCGACGCTTTCATGCTTCCGCCGTACTGAATGCGCAGGCCCTGGGCCGCTTTTTCGCCGACCATGTCGCGGATAATACCGCGGATGAACGCATGCACTTCCTGAGCCTGTTCGCTGGTCGCCGTCTTGCCGGTTCCGATCGCCCAGACCGGTTCGTAGGCAACAACAACGTTTTCGAACTGCTCGGCCGTAATGCCGGCCAGGCTGCCGCGCACCTGCTCTTCGACCACCTTCTCGGTGTTGCCGGCTTCGCGGTCGGCCAGTTTTTCACCGACGCAAACGATCGGGCGCAGATTTTTTTCGAGCGCCTTTTTGACCTTCTTGTTCACCCAGAAGTCGGTTTCTTTGTAGTACTCGCGGCGCTCGCTGTGGCCGAGAATGACGTACTGCACGCCCAGCTCGCGAAGCATCGTGTGCGAAATTTCGCCGGTGTAAGCGCCGTCGTCTTCCGAGCTCATGTTCTGGCAGCCCAGCTGAACCTTGGAGCCCGCCAGCGCATCGCCCACCGTCTTCAATGCTGTGAACGGAGGACAAACGACAACTTCAGGACACGAGCAGCTGCAGCAGCCGCAGCCGGACAGCTCGCCTTTAATTCCGTTTGCCAGCGCCAGCGCGTCGGCGACGGTCTTGTTCATTTTCCAGTTACCGGCAATAATTTTCTTTCTCATGAGATTCTCCAGTTTGTTTTTATAAGGTTATTTATCGGTCAGCGCGGTAACGCCGGGAAGCTGCTTGCCTTCGAGAAATTCGAGGCTCGCGCCGCCGCCGGTGCTGATGTGAGTCATCTTGTCGGCCAGACCGCTCTTGTTGACAGCGCTCACGCTGTCGCCGCCGCCGATAATGCTGACGCTGTCGGAATCGGCCACAGCCTGGCAAACCGCGAAAGTGCCTTTGGCGAACGGAGCCATTTCGAAACAGCCCATCGGACCGTTCCAGACAACCGTTTTGGCTTTGGCCACTTCGGCACAATAGAGATCAATCGTCTTCGGGCCGATATCCAATGCCATCCAGCCGTCATCGATATTTTCACCAACCACTTTCGTGTTGGCGGCCACGTCGAACTTGTCGGCGGCGATATTGTCGATCGGCAGCATCAGCTTCACGCCTTTGGCCTTGGCCTGAGCGAGAATCTCTTTGGCCATTTCGACGCGGTCGTCTTCGACCAGCGAGTTGCCGACTTTGAAGCCCTGGGCTTTGTAGAAGGTGTAGGCCATGCCGCCGCCGATCAGAATCGCGTCGCACTTGCTCATCAGGCTGGTGACGACATCGATCTTGCCGGAGATTTTGGCGCCGCCGATGATGGCGACGAACGGTTTTTCGGGAGCTTCGAGCGCCTTGCCGAGATAGTCGATTTCCTTCTCCATCAGGAAGCCGGCGACGTTGTTTTTGTAGAACTGGCAGACAATCGCGGTGGAAGCGTGAGCGCGGTGCGCGGAACCGAACGCATCGTTACAGAAGATTTCGCCGTCGCCGAGTTCGGCCATCTTTTTGGCGAGCTCTTTCTGCTTGGCTTTCATCTCCGCCTTGGCGGCTTTCTTCTGCTCGTCGGTGGCGTCGTCGGCCAGCTTGGCCTTGCCTTCTTCTTCTTTATAGAAACGGGTGTTTTCGACCACCATGATTTCGCCGGCCTTGAGGGCTTTGGCCTGCGCAATCGTTTCGGCGCCGATGCAGTCGGTGCCGAACTGGACCGGCTTGCCGAGCAGCTCTTCGAGTTTGGCGGCGACCGGCTTCAGACTGAATTCCGCTTCGTAGCCTTTGCCCTTCGGACGGCCGAGGTGGCTCATCAGCACGAGCGAGCCGCCCTTTTCGAGCACATAGTTGATCGTCGGAAGCGCCGCGGTAATACGGGTTACGTCGCCTACTTTGCCTTCTTTGACCGGCACGTTGAAATCTACGCGCATCAGGACCCGGCGGCCCTTTACATCCACATCACGAATCGTCATTTTTTTCATGGCAGCTCCCCTTTCAAGGTTTAAAAAATCCCGTCGAATATAAGGAAAAAAGAGCCGGAGTCAATCATGACTCCGACCCCGTTTTTAGAACTGCGGGGATGATGCTTCGTAGCGTCTGCATTACAGGTCAATTTTCAAGCTGAGCCGTGATTTTAGAGTCCTCTGACTTTTAACGTGATGCCCTTGCCGCACAAAGTCGAAAATGACCACCCAAACCGTTTTTAGACAGATGCTTTTGATAAAATCCGAAGCGTCAGTTCTGATGAAAGCCGATTCGTCTTTTCGGCGGATCAGGCGGCGGAGCCAGCAGCGGTTGAAGCTGCTCCCAGATCAATCCGAGCGCCTGATCGTGTTCCAGCAGTGTCTTGTCAATTTCCGCCAGCCGTTTCAAAATCGCCGCATTGACGGCAAGCTGCTCACGCATCCGGATAAAAGCCCGTATCACAAACAGGCTCATTGCCACCGCTTCCGGACTGTTCAGCACCATCGCCGCCATCATCGCGCCGTGTTCGGTGAAAGCCCGTGGCAAAAATCGCGGATCGCGGTGACGCTGGGAACCGGTCACAAATTGTGACCGGTTCGACTTGTCTGATTTATTTACGGATAGACCGGTCGCAAATTGCGACCGGTTCGGCGTATCCGGTTCATTATCAACATCTTTGTCTAAGGTCACAATTTGCGACCTTAGAAGCTCCCCGTTTGAAGTCACAATTTGCGACTTCAAGTTTTCCCATTCCTGAGCGGTCAGCTGGAACATTAAATCTTCAGGGAAACGGTCAGCATTACGTTTAACCTGCTCGTTAAGCCGCTTGGTCTGAACACCATACAGTTCAGCCAGATCGGCATCCAGAATCACCTTCTGGCCGCGCAACGTCAGAATCAACGGCTCTACTCGAGTTGGCTCGTTCACATCATCTCCTATTCCGACAGCATGATTTCAAAATCTTTCCAAGTTTGTATAATATTACTCAGACCTTTGGAAGCGAGTTCTTAACCGGAAAATAAAAAAGCCGCCCCGGAAACCGGAGCGGCTTTTGAACTGAATCAAGATCAGCTTACTTGCTGATAACTTTGATCAGGTCGAGGACTTTATTGGAGTAGCCCCATTCATTGTCGTACCAGGAAACGACTTTGACGAAGGTCTTGTCGAGCTGAATACCGGCTTTGGCATCGAAGACCGAGGTGCGGGCTTCGTGACGGAAGTCGGTGGAAACCACATCGTCTTCGGTGTAGCCGAGGATGCCCTTGAGGGAACCGGCGGCAGCTTCTTTCATCGCCGCGCAGATTTCTTCGTAGGAAGCTTCCTTGACCAGTTCGCAGGTCAGGTCGACAACCGATACGTCGGAGGTCGGAACGCGGAAGGCCATGCCGGTGAGCTTGCCTTTGAGTTCCGGAATCACCACGCCGACCGCTTTAGCAGCGCCGGTCGAGGACGGGATGATGTTTTCGAGAATACCGCGGCCGCCGCGCCAGTCTTTGGCGGAAGGACCGTCAACGGTTTTCTGAGTGGCGGTTGCAGCGTGAACCGTGGTCATCAGACCGCGTTTGATGCCGAACTTGTCGTTCAGAACCTTGGCGACCGGAGCCAGACAGTTGGTGGTGCAGGAAGCATTGGAGACGATCGTCTGGCCGGCATATTTGTCGGTGTTGACGCCGCAGACGAACATCGGAGTGTCGTCTTTGGACGGAGCGGAAAGGACAACTTTCTTCGCGCCGGCGTCGATGTGCTTCTGAGCGGTTTCTTTGGTCAGGAAGAAGCCGGTGGATTCGACGACAACTTCAGCGCCGATTTCGCCCCACTTGAGAGCGGCCGGATCTTTTTCTGCGGTGATGCGGATTGCGTTGCCGTTAACGACGAGCTTGCCGTCTTTGACTTCCACAGTGCCTTCGAACTGGCCGTGGACTGAATCATATTTGAGCATGTACGCCAGATAGTTGACGTCCAGCAGGTCGTTAATGCCGACGACGACCATATCTTTGCGACCGACGGAAGCGCGGAAAACCATGCGGCCGATGCGTCCGAACCCGTTAATACCAACCTTGATCATTTGTCTCTCCCTTTGCGTTGCGCCCCCGTCAAGGGGCTGTTTTCTATAAAATCCCGCGAACCCTACCGGAACACCCCCAGAGCGTCAATCCTTCACACCCGCAAACTTGACACCCCCGATTAAAGCCTCAACACTCTGCTCCATAAAGGATTTGTATGATTAAACGCTCTTATCTGATTTCCCGCGTGATGGGCATCCCGGTGCGGGTGCACATTACGCTGATTATTCTTCTGATTATTCTGACCTTTTCGTCCGGCGTTTTCGGCATGCTTTATGCCGTCGCACTTTTCGCCAGCGTTGCTTTGCATGAACTCGGCCACTCATGGGTCGCCATCCGCAAAGGCTGCCGCGTACACGAAATCATGCTGCTGCCGATCGGCGGCGTCGCCAAAATGAACAATATTCCTTCGCGGCCGAGAGATGAGTTTCTGATCGCCGCCGCCGGGCCGCTGACCAGCTTTCTCCTGGCCGTTTTCTTCGGCTGGCTCGGACAGTTCGCTTTCTTCTTTATTTCCCTGCGCAACGTCAATCTGATGCT
>DAONGM010000013.1:4276-21347 GCA_035404105.1 Pontiellaceae bacterium | reverse complement strand
CCGATGCCGTTGACCGTTGAGCTGATTGCAGAGATGAAGGCGGAAGCCGAAGAGAACTACCAGAACCGACGGGGCGGAAGACGGTGAGTTTGTGGGTAAGTGAGTCTGTGAGTTTGTGAGTAGGTTGGTTTAGAGACTCACACACGCCCAAACCCACGCACCCCCATACTCACACACGCCCATATCCCTTACTTAAAAATATCCTGCCAGTTTCCCGTCGTTGACGCTTTGGCGTATTCGGTGGAGCGGTTTTCGAAGAAGTTGGTGTGTTCGACGCCGTTGAGCATGTAGTCGAGCCACGGCAGGGGATTTTCCGGTACGGTGTAGATGCTTTTCATGCCGATGCCGATGAGCCGGCGGTTGGCGATGTAGCGGATGTACTGTTTGACTTCGTCCGGCGTGAGGCCTTCGACCGCGCCGAGTTCAAAGGCGATGTCGATGAAGTTGTCTTCGAGTTCAACGGAGCGTTCGGCGGCGCAGTAGATTTCGTATTTCAGTTTATCGGTCCAGAGTTCCGGATGCTCTTTGATGAAGGCTTTGAAGAGCAGGGCCATTGATTCGACGTGCAGGCTTTCGTCGCGGATGCTCCAGGTGACAATCTGCCCCATGCCTTTCATTTTGTTGAAGCGCGGAAAGTTCATCAGGATGGCGAAGCTGCTGAAAAGCTGGATACCTTCCGTGAAAGCGCTGTAAACGGCGAGCGTTTTGGCAATTTCGAACGGCGTGTTCATGTTGAAGTTAAGCAGATATTCATGCTTTTCCTTCATCTCGGCAATCGACATGAAAGCGGTGTATTCGTCGTCGCTGAGACCGAGCGTTTCGAGCAGCAGCGAATAAGCATCCTGATGAACCGCTTCCATGGCGGCGAAGGCGCTGAGCATCATGCGGACTTCCGGAATTTTGAAGGTCGGCAGGAAGAGCGTGCCGTAGCCTCCGGCGACGTCGACGTCGGCCTGCGTGAAGAATTTAAAAATATTCAGCAGCAGGTTTTTATCTTTCTGCGGAATGTTTTCGTTGAAATCCTTGAGGTCGTCGGCGAGGTTCACCTCGTCGGGAATCCAGTGCATCTGCTGCTGCATTTTGTAGGCTTCAAACGCCCAGTCGTATTCAAACGGTTTGTAGTAAGTTCTTTCTTCTAAAAGCGGCATGGGGATCTCCTTGTTTTATATTGCGTAGTGCATACTGCATATTGCGCCGGTGTGATGAGAGATACGGAATACGCAGTACGCTGTATTAAATTATCCTTCACACGAAAGGCAGGTGGTTTCTTTATTGTAATCGAGCATGATTTCGCGCGGCTTCTGCTCCGACACGACATCGGCGCGTTTAATGGCTTCGCTGCGGACGTAGTAGAGGCTTTTCAATCCTTTTTTCCAGGCCAGCATGTGGGTGTTATGCAGTTCCTGCTTGCTGACATTGGCGGGGAAGAAAAGGTTTACACTCTGCGACTGACAGACGTACTGCTGCCGGTCAGCGGCAAATTCAATGATCCAGCGCTGATCGATTTCCAGCGCGGTTTTGAAAACGTCGCGCTCCCAGTCGGTCAGAAAATCGAGGTGCTGCGCGCTGCCGCCCTGCGTGATGATTGATTTCCAGACTTCGGAATTATTCTGTCCGTGGCGTTCGAGCGCTTCTTCGAGGTATTTATTTTTCATCAGCGCCGAGCCGCTCTTGGTTTTCTGCGTGAAGGCGTTGGCGCGGAACGGCTCAATCGACGGGCTGGTATTGCCGCAGATGATGGAGCTGCTGGCGTTCGGCGCAATCGAAAGCAGGTGTGCGTTGCGTACGCCGTAGCCGGCGGCGTCCGGGCATTCGCCGCGCTCTTCAGCCAGCTTCTGCGTTGCCGCCGAAGCCTGCTCTTTGATGTGTTTAAACATATTCAGGTTGAGCCCCTTGGCAATGGCGCTTTCGAACGGAATGCTGTGCGCCTGCAGGTAGGCGTGAAAACCCATCGCGCCGAGCCCGATACTCCGCTCGCGCTGCGCCGAAAACCGGGCGCGGCCGATTTCGTCCGGCGCATTATCGATAAACGATTGAATCACGTTGTCGAGAAAACGGACGAGGTCTGAAATGAAATGCGGATGATCTTTCCACTCGTCGTACGTTTCCAGGTTGACGGAACTCAGACAGCAGACCGCCGTGCGTTCTGCGTTGGTCGGCAGGGTGATTTCGCTGCACAGGTTGGACTGATGAACGCGCAGGCCGAGCTTTTTCTGGAATTCGGGCAGGGCATCGTTGACGGCTTTGTCGAACAGAATGTAGGGCTCGCCGGTTTCAATGCGGTTCTGGATCAGCTTCACCCAGATGGTTTTGGCCGACACCGTTTTCTTCACCTCTTTGGTGTGCGGATCGACGAGGTTGAAGCTGTCGTCGAAGCCGGGAATGCGCGTCGCCTGATCAATCAGATTCATGAACTCTTCGGTCAGCACGACGCCGTGGTGCAGGTTGGTCGATTTGCGGTTTACGTCGCCGCCGGTCGGCTTGCGCACATCGAGGAATTCTTCAATTTCCGGGTGGTCAACCGGCAGATAGGCCGCGTAAGAACCGCGCCGCGTCACTCCCTGGCTGAACGCCAGCATTTCGGCATCGACCACTTTCAGGAAAGGAATGACGCCGGTGGACTCGGAGCCGTGCGAGGTTCTGGTGCCGCAGGCACGCACGTCGCCCCAGTAGCCGCCGACGCCGCCGCCGAAGGAGGAAAGCCAGGCGGTTTCGGTGTAGTGGCCTGTGATTCCGCCGCGGCTGTCGGGCACATAGTTCAGGAAGCAGGAGATCGGCAGTCCGCGGTTGGTTCCGCCGTTGGTCAGGATCGGCGTGGCGAACATGAACCAGAGCATGCTGGCATAGTCGTAAATCCGCTGGGCCATTTCCGGAGTGTCCGAAAAAGCGGCGGCGGCGCGGGCAAACGCCTCCTGCGGGCTTTTTTCGGTCGGGAGCATATAGCGGCTTTCGAGCGTTTTGAGCCCGAATTCAGACAGCAGGCTGTCGCGGGAAGTTTCAATTTTAATATTCATCAGTGCCTCTTGTTACGTTATTACCTACCAGAATGATCATATTTATCGTAATGGTTGATTCAAACGGCAAGTAAAAAATACAATATGTTGTGTCTAAAGTTATAAACAGCTACCAAATAAAGGGGTTTCTAAGGGCTTGCCTGTTCGATAAGCGGCTTGTATTTTGTCGTTCATGAAGCTGTTCGATGTCCATTGTCACCTGCAGGATCAGGCGCTGTTTCCGGATATTAAAAATGTCATGGAACGCGCGGCGGCGGCAGGCGTTGAGCGGTTTGCCTGCTGCGGGACAAGCTCCGGCGACTGGCAGACGGTTGTTCAACTTGCGGAGCAGTTTCCTCAAGTCATTCCGATGGTTGGAATCCATCCGTGGTTTGTTTCAACTGGTTGGCTGAAACACGTCCAGATGCTGGAAAAACTGCTGGAGGAACATCCGGAAGCGGGCGTCGGCGAGACAGGGTTGGATTTTCAAGAAAAATGTACTAACCGCGTTGAACAGGAAGAATGCTTTGCTGCGCACCTGGATATGGCGCGCGAACTGAACCGGCCTGTTGCGGTTCATTGCGTTCGCGCCTGGGGCCGGCTGGTTGAAATTTTACGTGTCCATCCCGCACCACGCGTTTTACTGCACGCTTTCGGCGGAGCGGCTGAACTGATTCCGGAACTTGTTGAACTGAACTGCTGGTTTTCGTTCTGCGGATCGGCGGCGAATCCACAGTCGAAGCGGGTGAGGGCGTCTGCAGCGGCAGTTCCGAACGGCCGTTTGCTGATCGAAACTGATTCACCTGACTTTCCGCTGGCGGGCTGCCTGCCCCCCAACGAACCGGCCAATCTGGCAGTTGTCGTCCGCGCTATTGCGGAACTGCGCGGCATTCCGGTTGAAAAGCTGGCGGCGCTAACTTTTACCAATTCGGAGCAATTTTTCGCATCTGTTTAATTGCAGATAGTTGCAGATTTTGCATATAATGCGTCGCTTTACATTGAGGGCTCTTGCATGAACCATGAAATTATGACCATCGAAGAGGTTGCATCATATCTGCGCGTATCGGAACGGACGGTTTATGACTGGGCGCAGAAGGGGCAGTTGCCGGGCGGCAAGCTGGGTACAGCCTGGCGCTTTAAGCGCAGTGATATTGAGGGTTGGGTGAACCGCTGTATCGGGAGCTCTGCCGCTCCGGCTCCTGTCGCGCCGGGTCTGGAAACGCTGAGCCGGATTCTTTCGCCGGAACGGGTGGTTTTCTTTGATGCCAATGAAAAAACAGCCGCGCTGAAAACCCTATGCGCCGCGCTGGGAACCTCTCCGCTGATTCATAACGAAGCCGAGCTGGAGCAGGCAATTTTCAAACGCGAAGAACTGATGAGCACCGGAATCGGATTCGGTGTCGGCGTGCCGCATGTGAGGCTTGCCTCCGTAGATGACCTGGTGATGGCTCTCGGCATTGCGCGCCAACCGCTGGAGGACTATTCCTCGCTGGACGAAATTCCGGTTCAAATCGTTTGTATGGTGGCGGCGTCCGGCACGCAGCATCCGCAATACATCCGCGCGCTTTCAGCGATCAGTTCGCGGCTGAAAGATCAGTCGATGCGCAAAGCGCTTATCGAGGCGAAAAACGCTGTGTCGGCATTTGATATTTTCACCGGCGGCGTGCCGAGCTGACGGATTACGCATCTGACCGGGCATGTATCAGTTCCGGTTTTGCCGATAAATCTCTTGGCTTCGACGGGGCGGCTCATATAATGCGCGGCAAAAGTTTAAAGTTCACCAGTGAAGGCCGTTTATGGACCCAGGCGAAAGAACAAAACCGGAAGTGATCATGCACACTAAAGGTGCAGCCGTGGGAACCATCGGCATCATTACCGGTTCGGCCATTCTCGGCGCAGCGGCAGCCGTTTCTGTGTATCACGCCATGCAGGGCGGCGTTGAAACCATTTCAACAACCGGTCTGATGAGTTTTCTTTTGACGCTGGGACTTTCCGTTTCCGCAATCGTTCTGGCAATCGCCGCGATTGCACTCTGCCGGATGGCCGAGCTCTCTATCGCGAAAAAATCGGAAGAGACAAGTGCCATGCAGGCCGCGATGGTTGAGAAAACCGTGTCTGCAATTGAACGCATGGAATCCTCCGTTGCGCGCATCGGCGAAGAAATCGCCGACACCCTCTATGAAAATTTTGAAATGCTGGCCGGTGAAATCCAGGAAAAGCTGCCCTCGCGCGATGTATTGCGCGCCGATGTCAACGAAGCCGTTGAACGCGCATTGAGCCTTCGTGCCGGGTTGAAAATCTCTGAAAAGGAACTGCCGGGAAATCCGGTTGTGACGGAGAACCCGCCTGCTGCAAAACCTGTATCTGCCGCCGAGCCGGCTGCTGTCATTTCTGCTCCTGAGCCGGAACCGCAGGTTGCGGCGGTTGCCGATAAAATGCGCGAAAAGGCCGACAAAAAATACGGCGAGTTCAAAGATATCGTTCTTCTCGGTGTGGCCAACTATCCGGGCGTTCTCGCCCGGAAAATCGGAGAAGGCCAGTATCGCACCGGCGGTGATGATCTGGTCGACGGCGCATTTGTTGTTAACAACGAAAAAGTGGCGGTCTGCACATTCTGCACGAACGACATCATAACTGATCGCTTCATGGGCGACACCGGCGACGGCTTCAATGTATTCCTGCGTTCGCTGGTTAATGAACTCAAGAGCGGCCATTTCACCCGCGTTTTTCTGGTCTTCGACGGCAAACTCGCCAATACCAGTCCGTACGCCAAATCGCTGAACGCGCTGAGCAGCCGGATTGATGCGGAAACCTTCGCCTGCTTCGAACTGTTCGAAGGTTCGCCGGATATCATTATTCCGGAGTTGACCGAACGTGTCAGTCGGCTGATGGAGCTGCCGGCTGCCGAAACAAATGAAGTGCCGGAGCTGACCTTCCGCCGCCAAATGGGCGCCTGATCGACTTTACCGGGCCGGTTGAGGAAAGCGGTAAAAGACAGCTCGCAATTTTTGCCGGGTTCGGAAACACTGAACCGCTTAATGAACTCCATTCACCCATCTTCATCCTCCTCATACCGCGCACTGCTGCGTGTCGCCGTTCCGTTGATCATTACTTCAACGTCATTTATGGTGCAGAACTTCTGCGCCCGCATGTTTCTGGCCTGGTACAGTCCGGAGACACTTCAGGCGGCTGTGCCGGCGGGCATCCTGTTTTTCACACTGGTGTGCGGATTTATGGCGACGGCGGCATTCGCCAACAGTCTGGTGGCGCAGTATTACGGCAACGAAGATTATCACGGTTGCAGCCGCTCCGTGGCGCAGGCGATTCTGCTGGCGCTCTTTTCTTTTCCGCTGATTCTGCTGCTGATTCCGGCGGGGCTCTGGATGCTGTCTGTCAGCGGGCATTCACCGGCTGTACTGATCGAGGAGAAAACCTATTTTTTCATTCTGATGCTGGGCGGTGTTCAGTTTCCGCTTTCTTCGGCCGTCAGCAGTTTTTTTTCCGGGCGAGGGCTGACCAAAGTGGTGATGCTTTGCGCGATTGCCGGTGCCGCCTTGAATCTGCTGCTGAACTGGCTGCTGATTTTCGGCGTCGGACCGTTTCCGGAAATGGGCATGGCCGGTGCGGCGCTGGCCTCGGTGATTTCCGGTTTTGTTTCACCGGTAATTATGCTGGCGCTGTACTTCTCGCCGAAAAACAACCGGCTGTATGATACCCGCCGTCTTTTCTATTTCGATGCGCCGCTTTTCCGCCGCCTTCTGCGCTTCGGTGTTCCGGCCGGCATACACATGGCTCTGGATATCGGCGCATTTTCCCTGTTTGTACTGCTGATCGGCCGGCTCGGCGAAACGGCATTCATGGCGGCGAACATTGCGCTGAGCGTCAATATGATCGCCTTTATGCCGTCCATCGGCATCGGCCAGGCGGCCGGCACACTGGTCGGGCAGCACATCGGGCGCGGCGATCTGGACGGCGCTTCCGCCGTCGGCTGGCGGGCTGTGCATATCGGCTGGATTTACACTGTCTGTATCGCGCTCACCTTTGTACTGACGCCCGAAATTTATATTCATGTCTTCGCGCGCGGCGACATTCCGTTCGCCGAGATTTCCGGACTGGCCCGCACACTGCTCTTATTCGCCGCCTGCTGGGGACTGATGGACGCCACCAATCTGATTATTTCCGGCGCGCTGCGCGGCGCGGGCGACACGCACTTTGTGATGTGGTACGAAACCTCGATGGCGTGGTTTTTCTTTGCGGCGGGCGAACTGCTGATCGTGCTGGTATTCAAGTGGGGTGTCTTGGCGGCCTGGGGCTGGGCGCTGATTTATATCTGTCTGCTGGCTTTCGGCATGGTTGCGCGCTTCCGGTCTGAACGCTGGCAGCTGATCGAACTGATCGAACGGCAGGAGACGCTGCCGGAAACATCCGCCGACGGAATGCCGGGGATTTAAGCGGAACGCTTTTCCCAGTTACGGATGACCTGCATGATTTCTCGCACCCAAACGCATTCACATTCGACGGGGCAGGGATCCAGCTCATTTTTACGGACACAAAGCTCCGGGCAGCAGTCCGGCTGTTTTCCCCGCGAGGCAAGCATCGGACGGTTGCTCAGCCCGGTAAATTCGCCGACCGGAATAACCATGGTTGTTCCGCATCCGGTTTTTATATGGCTGAAATAAAACAGTCCGCCCTTTAGATTGGCGAAGTTGATCTGGTAGCCGGCCAGCGCCAGTTCCGGGTCGGACAGAAACGTTTCCAGCGTTTCCCAGTGTTTGGAGCACATCGGACAGATTTTGAAAGGCGCTGTTTTCATGCGGCCGGCTGATTACAAAACAGGGCGGCATTTCTGCCGCCCTGCGGGATGGTTAATGTTTAACGGCGACTTTCGGCCCTTTGGCCTGGCCGATACCGGCCAGCAGTTTGCCGAACCATTTGACGTCGATGTCGAACGGCTTGCCGCCTTTGATGCGCGGGAACTCGATGGCGCGCAGTACGTCTTTCTGGTCTTCGTCTTCGCCAATCACTCCGCTGACGCGTTTGAGCGCGCATTCAACGGCCTTGTTGGCACAGCGCTTGATCAGCTTGAGGTCTTCCTTGTTTGCGGCGGCGGCGCGGGCGAAATAGCCGCTCTTCTGCACCAGTACCTTCTCGGCCTTGAGCATTTCGGCAAACTGCTTGCCGAACCATTTGCCGGGGTTGATGGTGTCGAGTTTGACGTGGCCGAAGGCATCGCGCGCAATCTCTTCGCCGGCGGCCTGCATTTGCGCAACGATTTCTTCAACGCCTGCGCCTTCGGAGATGAAGATGTTCACGCAGTCATTCTCATCCATGATCTTTTTCAGGCGGGCGGCTTCGGCCTTGAAGTCGATCGCCATTTCAGGAACGAAGATCGCGTGGACATCCTTGCGGATTTTGCTCAGACCGATACCGGGAACGAATTCCATTTTTGCCAGACGGTCACGGTAGACCTGCGCGGTATAGGCCGTCAGCCAGCCGCAGTTGCGGCCCATGACTTCATGAATGATCAGCATACGCGGGTTTGCGTTGTGTTCAGCCACGACGTTTTCAAAATACTTCGCGCCTTCTTCGGCGGCGGTCCATGCGCCGAGGCTCTGGCGGATCGGGAATACATCATTGTCGATGGTTTTCGGCATCCCGACGACCGTCAGGTCGTAGTTGTTGTCTTTAAGATAGGCGGCGAGGTCGGCTGCGGTGGTATTGGTGTCGTCGCCGCCGATGGTGTGGAGGACATCTACGCCGTCTTTCACCAGCTGGCGGGCCGCGACTTCCAGCGGATTTTCACCTTCTTTGACGAGTCCGCGCTTCACGCAGTCTTTGACGTTGGTGAGTTTGACGCGGCTGTTGCCGATCGGGCTTCCGCCGTGCTTGTGCAACACCGATGCTTTGGTACGGATTGCCGGAGTAACGGTAATTGATTCGCCGAGCAGCAGGCCTTTATAGCCGCTGGTATAGCAGATGATTTTCACTTTCGGGGCGACCGCTGTGTAGCGTTCGATCAGACCGCCGATTGCGGAGGAGAGGCAGGGGGCCAGGCCGCCTGCGGTGAGAATGGCAACTTTCTTCACTTCTTTCATTATGTAAATCCTTTTCAGTCAGGGTTGAAAACTGCGCAACATGATGGGAACTTTGTTTTTGAAGGCAAGGCAAAAAAACGTTTCTAGAGGTTGACTTCGCGGCCTCTCATCGCTTTAATGCGCCCCTTGTTCCGCCGGAGGATTATCACAAAGTGATCGCCTGAAATGAGTTTTCCGAAACAGGCGGCCCCGAAAACGGGCTTAATTGGGCGGAACCGCAGGAAACAGAAACCAAAACGGAGAGAACCATGAAGTATAACGGACCAAAGATCAAGAAAGCGCGCCGCCTGGGCATTGCCCTGTCGCCGAAATGTGAAAAATTCCTCGAACGCCGCCCGCATCCTCCGGGACAGCACGGCCCCTCGAAACGCCGTAACAAACTGACGGACTACGGTAAACAGCTCATCGAAAAACAGCGTTTGCAGTACCAGTACAACCTGACCGAACGTCAGCTGCGCGGTTACTACGCCAAAGCTGCGCGTAAAGTCGGCAACACGGCTGACATCATGCTTCAGCTGCTTGAAACCCGTTTTGATGCCGTTGTGCTTCGCTCCGGTTTCGCCCGCTCTATCTATCAGGCCCGCCAGCTGGTCGGTCATGCCCATTTTCTCATCAACGGCAAGAAGGTTAATATTCCTTCCTACCAGATGCGTATCGGCGATGTCATCACCGTCCGTGAAGGCAGCCGTGAATTGGAAATCTTCCCGTCCGCCCAGCAGATTGCCAGCACCCCGGCTTATCTGACCGTGGACGACAAGAAGCTCACCGCCAGCCTGAGCCGCCTGCCGGAACACGGCGAAGTGCCGGTGCAGTGCGAAGCTTCACTGGTCGTCGAGTTCTACTCGCGCTAAACAAACCTTTTTCAAGGTTTGGGAAAAAGCCCGCTGTTCATCAGCGGGCTTTTTTGTTTTAGTTCCTGCACAGAACGGAAGGAATGCCATGAAACGCTTCGTACTGGATCGCCGTGAAGATGAAACCGGAGTGTCCGGAACCGGATACATTGCCGAAGGAGTTCTCTTCGACAACGGTAAATGCGCGCTCGCCTGGCTGTCGCGCTACTGCTCCATCACCATTTTTGACAACCTTGATGAACTCAAGGCCGTTCACGGTCACGACGGGAAAACCGTCATCCAGTGGATCGACTGATTCATGCTCATCCGCGAAACAACGCTGACCGTTCTCGACTTCGAAACCACCGGTTCCGTGCCGGGGTTCGATACTCAACCGTGGCAGGTTGCGGCGGTTGTTCTGCAAAACGGACGCGTCGATCCGCAGCAGACTTTTAAAAGCCTTGTCCGTGTGGAGAGTAACCGGCCGTTCAACGCTTACGCGCCGGGCAAGCACCATAAACTGCGCGATGAAATCGCCGCCGCTGATGAAGTGTCCGGAGTCTGGAAAAAGCTGGAAGGGCGGGTAGCCGGACGTCCGCTCGCCGCGCACAATGTTGCGACCGAAAAGAAATTTCTGCGGCAGATGGCGCCGATGCATCATTTCGGGCCCTGGGTGGATACGCTGGCACTGGCCCGGCAGGCATGGCCGAAGGCCCCGAGTCATAAGCTGGAGGATTTGATCAGCGGATTAAAACTCGAAGCCCGCGTCCGCGAACTCTGTCCGCACGGCGAAGCCCACGATGCTCTCTACGACGCCTTTGCCTGCGCCGTTCTTCTTGAGCATCTTCTCACTCTGCCCGGGTGGCAGAATCTGTCCGTTTCAGATGGGTGATGCATGGTGAACCGTTTCCTGCGATATAAAGACAGGCTGCTGACAGGAGCTGCTTTTGCAGCACTGCTGAGCGTTGCGGTTCTTCAGTTGCATAATCAGGGCCGCATCTGGTGGTGTGCCTGCGCTCGACCGTTTCTGTGGGATGGAGATATCCGGAGCGCGCACACTTCGCAGCATCTGGCTGATCCGTACAGTTTTACGCACATCCTGCATGGCGTTATTTTTTACGGTTTGATCCGGCTTGTATTTCCGAGGCTTCGTCTGATTTGGCGTCTTTGGTGCGCGGTTCTGGTTGAATGCCTGTGGGAGATTCTTGAGAACAGTTCATTTGTAATCCAGCGCTATCGCGAAACAACCATAGGCCTCGGTTATACAGGCGATTCAATCGCCAACTCGCTCAGCGATATTACCTGCTGCGCCTTGGGATTTTTCATTGCCCGGCGGATCGGATTTTGGCGTTCCGCCGTTTTGTTTGCGGCAACGGAACTGGTGTTGCTGTTCTGGATACGGGATAACCTGACGCTGAATGTGCTGATGCTGCTCTATCCGGTTGAAGCGATCAAGTCGTGGCAGATGGTTCACTAGTGGCGTACAGAAAAGAGCCGCAGTTCACCGGCAGAATTCCAAACGCCGCCCGCGGACAGCGTCGTTTATTTTTCCGTTCTGCCAGGCGATCTGGCCGGAAACAATGGTGGTATCGACAGATGAACGGAAGGTCTCTCCTTCGAACGGCGACCAGCCGCATTTGTAGAGGATGGTTTCTTTGCTGACGGTCTGTGGTCGGTTCAGGTCAACCAGTACGAGATCGGCCCAATAACCTTCGCGGATGAATCCGCGCTCTTTCACATTGAAAATACGCGCCGGATTATGGGCGATCTTGGCCGCGATGGTTTCCAATGGAAGCAGTCCGCTGTGGAAGTATTCGAGAACGGCGGGCAGGGCGGACTGAATGACCGGCATGCCGGACGGAGCTGTCCAGTAGGTTCCCTGTTTTTCCTGCCAGGTGTGCGGAGCGTGGTCGGTGCCGATGGTGTCGATCCGGTCGGTGAGCAGTCCGCGCAGCAGGGCATCGCGGTCGGAAGCCCGTTTGATCGCCGGATTGCATTTCGCCAGCGCGCCTTTGGTTTCGTAGACGCTGCTGGTGAAATGGAGATAATGAACGCAGACTTCGGCGGTGATTTTCCGGACGGTTTCGTCGCGTTCTATGAAACATTCATTTTCGCGCGGACTGCTTACGCGCACGGTTCCGCCGTCGAACAGTTCGAGTTCCCGGGCGGTGCTGATATGCAGAACGTGCAGGCGTGTGCCGTGCCGGCGGGCCAGGTCGACTGCGAGCTGCGTGGAGCAAAAGCAGGCTTCTTCGCTGCGGATGTGCGGGTGGGCGGAAAACGGAGTTTTATCGCCGTAGAGTTCGCGGAAGATTTCTTCATGCTTTTTGATGATGCCGGCGTCTTCGCAGTGAGCGGTGAGGTTGACCGGACATTCGCGGAAAAGTTCTTCCAGCGTCTGGAGATGATCGACCAGCATGTCGCCGGTCGATGAGCCCATATAAACTTTAACGCCGCAGACATTTTTCGGATCGACGGCTTTAATCTGGTCGAGGTTGTGGAGCGATGCGCCGAGGTAGAAGGAATGGTTGACGGCCATTTTCTGCGCGGCGATGGCGAATTTTTCTTCGAGCCGTCCGTTCGTGACGGCCGGCGGGCTGGTGTTCGGCATTTCCATGACAGAGGTGACGCCTCCGGCGGCGGCGGCGCGCGATTCGCTCTGCATGTCGCCTTTATGGGTCAGTCCCGGTTCGCGGAAGTGGACATGGCAGTCGATCATGCCCGGCAGAAGCGCTTTGCCGCCGGCGTCGATGAGGATGTCGGCATCTGCTGAGATTTCACGGTCGATGCGGTCAATCCGTCCGTGGCGGATCAGAACATCGGCAGACCGCTGGGTTCCTTCGTTAATTACATTCGCGTTCTTTATGAGGATGCTTTGCATAGGAGTTTTTTCCTCCAGAGAATAACAACGGCGCCCAGAATCATAAATGAAGAATAGAGCTGACCTTTGGTGAGCCAGCCGAAGTAGATGGTACTGTCGGGTTCGCGGAAGAATTCGCTCGTGATGCGGGCGGCGGCATACAGGATGAGGAAGACTGCGCTCAGGACGCCTTCGCGTTTGCCCCAGGCGGTCCGGCGGAGGAGCTGCAGTACGGTGAAGAGCAGAAGGCCTTCGCCGAATGCTTCGTAGAGCTGTGAAGGATGGCGGGGTGTTGGCGTGGTGTCTTCCGCCTGCGGGAAGATAACGGCCCACGGAACATTCGTTGCCCGGCCCCAGAGTTCGCCGTTGATGAAGTTGGCGATGCGCCCGAAGAAGAGTCCGACCGGCGCGACGAGTGCGAGGCCGTCGGTGATATTCCAGAAGGCGCATTTCTTTTTCCATGCCGTCCAGAGCACCACCAGAAATACGCCGATCATTCCGCCGTGGCTGGCCATACCGCCTTCCCAGACGCGGAAAAAGAAGAGCGGGTCGCGGACGAAGGTTTCCCAGCCGTAAAGGAGTACGTAGCCGAGCCGGCCTCCGAGAAAGACGCCGTAAATGGCGATGTGGACGATGAAGTTGCCGAGTTCCTGCGGCGGTACGGCGAATTCGCCGCGTTTCGACATCCGGAGCAGAAGCAGGTAGCCGCCGAGGAATCCGAGCAGGTACGCGAGACCGTACCAGCGGACCGCCAGCGGTCCCCATATCTGGAAAATCACCGGGTTGAGATGGTGGACGTAGGTGCCGAGTATTGGGAGAAACAGATTCATCAGTAGTTGGAGCCTCGCCAGTGGAGTTTTTGACTTAGAACGGAAAAGTAGCTGTAGCCGGGCAGGTGCAGGAAGGTGACGGGTCTGTCGCTGCGGACGATCCGGACGGCGTCGCCGGCGTCAAGTTCATCAACGTCCTGTCCGTCAGCGGAGAGAATCAGCTTCTTGTGCGTGTGCTGTACGGTGATTTCGATAGCGCTTGTGTCCGGCAGAATCAGCGGCCGGTTGCTTAGAGTATGCGGGCAGATGACGCTGATGCCGAAAACGTCTGCGCCGGGCTGGATGATGGGGCCGCCGGATGACAGAAAGTGACCGGTGCTTCCGGTCGGCGTGGTGACCACCATGCCGTCGCAGGCGAAAGAGGAAAGCGTTTCGCCGTTTACAGAGAGGCCGAGCGTGATGATACGCGAAGAGCCGCCGAAGCCGATGACCGTGTCGTTTAAAATCCGGTAGCCGGCAGCCGGTTTGCCGTTATGCAGAACCGTGCAGTCAGCCACGGTGCGAACATCGCGCCGGCATTTCCCGCCGGCCAGTGCATCAAGTGTTTTTTCGAGCGAGTCTTCACCGGTGCCGGTGAGGAATCCGAGGCTGCCGAGGTTGATTCCAAGAATCGGTACGTCGGCACCTTTGAGCAGGTTGGCGCAGAAGAGAACCGTGCCGTCGCCGCCGAGCGCGAGCAGAACGTCGACTGTTCCGGCAAACTCATTGAATTCAAGAACTGTTGCAGCGGGCAGATAGTCGGCCGTCTGTTTATCGGCAAACAGTTCGATCCCGAGCTCCCGGGCTTTACGGGTCAGCCGCTCAAAGATGTCGGCGGCGTGCGGGCGTTTAGGGTTTGCAATGACACCGGCTTTTTTCATACGGTGATTGTTGCCACAACCGGTCGGGCGCACAAGATTTATTCAGGGGGAAATGGACACTGCACATGAGTTCTAAAACCATTGTTACCGCCTGTGACCGCAATTTTGTCTGGGGCGCTTTTCTGCTGCTTCTTTCCCTGCGCCGCAACGGAGTCACTCTGCCGGTGCATGTGGTAACGCATAATCTCGGCGAAGTGGATCGCGCGCTGCTGCATCAGATTGACGGCGTAACTCTCTTTGCGGCTTCGGACGAGGCGAACCACCGCAACATCGTTTACCAGAAAACCGCCGCCATCCTGACGGCGGAAACCGATCTGATCCTGTGGATTGATTCCGACTGTATCGTGACCGGCGACATTACGCCGCTGATCGAAGCCTCCGGCGAGGGATTGCAGATCCGGATGCGGCCGGAAGCGGAAATCGCCTATCTGTTCAAAAAGCGCTATGCCGCCGGCGAAAAGCGCGGAACACTTCCGCGCAGAGTGCTCGATATCTGGCGGAGCGATGTCGGCGAACGCCCGGTGCCGGCGATCAACACCTCCTGCAACGCTCACTGCTTCACCGTGCACCGCAAGTATCTCGACTTTATCCGCCGCTGGGACCGGCAGATCCGCAAAGTGATTCCGGATGATACGTCCGGCGGGGTCGTGAACGACCGCAGTTTTGCTTACTTCCTGCTCGATGAAGCGGTTATGAGCTCCATGCTGGCTTTTGCCGAAGGACCGCCGCCCATCCGGCGCTATCTGATGGAGGACGACCCGGCCTGTGCCGTGGTTCACTTCGGCGGACGGCCTAAGCCGTGGACGCGCTGGCTGTTGCGCAATATGGAATATTTCGACGAAGTGACCGGGCTGCTTGAATGGGCGGAGACGCAGGGCTGGGTGCTTCCGTATAAACCATGGTACCTTCAGAGGAGGCACAAAATACTCTGCCGGATCCATGCTTTGATTTTTGAGGCGCAGCGCCATATCCGGCGCAATGTGCACGGGCTTAAGAAAAAAAACTACAGTTGAGAACGTATGGATATAAGCGAGCAGACTTCAAATGAAGAGCAGAGCGGGGCATTTTTTTCCCGCGAGGCCGTTTCCGGTGTTCCGTGGATGGTTGCCAGCAAAGCGGTTCTCTTTTTTGTGTATTTTGCCATTTCCGTGCTGACGGTCCGGCTGATGGGCAGCACCAATTACGGAATCTACTCCATCTGCATCAACATTGCCGAATGGGCCGGCGTTTTCTGCGGCCTCGGACTTGTTTCCGCGCTGTTCCGTTTTGTGCCGGAACTGGTCGTGCAGCACAATGCGGCTGGCCTCAAGAGGCTGGTCTGGAAATCGCTCTGGCTGCAGCTTGCCGCGACAGCCGCCGGCACGTTGATTCTTATTCTCATGAAGCCGTGGCTGAACAACTGGTTCCACATCGACTTCGGTTCGTATTTGGTGCTGACCGGTCTGCTGATCGGGTTCAGTCTGCTGAAAGAAAACGTTTCCGCAGTTGAAACTTCGCTGTTCCGGACCAAACACATCTCAATCCTGACGCTTGCACGCGGAATACTCTGGCTCGGACTGGTTGTCACCATGCTGCGGATTGTACCGACGGTCGCCTCGGCCTTCTGGACGCAGATCCTTTCGTACGCGGTGGTGTACCTTATCGGCGCATGGCTCATGTTCCGCCACATTTACAGTTTCGACTGGCGTTCTCCGCCGTACGGAATCGGCAAACGCCGCACAGCCAAATATTCCTTTGCCATTCTCAGCAATACGATCGTACGCATGATGATGATGAAATACACCGAGGTCTTCTTCCTCGGTCTCACCGTCACGCCCGCCGTGATCGGCGCCTACGACCTCGGTTATTCCCTGCCGCCGCTCATTATTTTCTTTATTCCCGATTCACTTCACATGCTTTTCACTTCCGGGTTTGCCGAAGCCTACAGTCGCGACCCGAACTGCCTCGGCCGCCTCATCAAAGCGTACTATAAAATGACCATTCTCTTCATGGTTCCGCTGGCCATCTTCGGCTTTTTCTTCGCTCCGGAGGCGGTGGTCATGGTTTACGGCGACAACATGGCTCTTGCGGGAGTACTTGCTTCCGGCTTCTGCCTTGTCCACCTGTTCTCCACCATCTCTACGCCTCTATCCATGGCAATTAAGGCCAAGGAACAGATCATGGCGACCATGCCGGTTATGATCCTTCAGATTGTAATCAATCTGTTCCTCGACTGGCTGCTGATTGTTTACTTTGATCTCGGCGTCTGGGGCGGCATGGGCGCAGTGGCCGGAACATTCCTGATTTCCGCGCCGATCCGCCTTTCCGTGGTCAAAAAAATTCTGGGCGGCATCTTTTTCCCGACGGAATATATGCTCCGCATGACATTCACACTCTTTATTCTGTCGAGCATCCTGACCGTGGCTTCCGACCATTGGAACCTGCTGGGGCTTTTTGAAACCCGCTGGCTGAATGTGGTCACCCTTTTTGGACTCGGGGTGATCTATCTGCTGCTTTTCTTCGTTGCCATCCGGATGTTCCGGCTGGTGCGCGACGAAGATGTCGCCGACTTCCGCGCTCTCGACATCAAAAAGCTCAACTTTGTTTTTGATCTGCTTTCACCG
>DAONGM010000013.1:0-4176 GCA_035404105.1 Pontiellaceae bacterium | reverse complement strand
AGGTCGCCGACCTGGATCGGAACGTCTCCGACGGTCAGTTCGCTGATATCTTTGATCCGCATAACCGCGCATAAATTGCTGATTACTGCTGGGGTGTCGAACGTGTCCTTTTCTCCAAGTGACATGGCGCCTACCATACCTATTCCTTTCGGTAGCGTGAGAACACCTTTCGCTTTTTCAATCTCCGCGATATTGCGCGCCCGGGAAGTTTCCAGCGACTTGGCATAGGCATTCAGAATAGCCGGAATGCCGAGCGCGGCCAGAAATCCGATAATTGAGATCACTAACATGACCTCAACCAGCGTAAAACCTTTTGCCCGAACTTTTCGCATGAACCGTCTTTCTTCCGTTTTCGAAGCCGTGAACATTGTAGCAGACCCTGCGCCGGAAAAGCCAATTTTTAATAAACGCCGCCCGGTTTGAATCTGTGCGCAAACCGGTGCATTTCCGCTTTGCCGGACGGGGCAATCGTGGTTATCTTCACAGCCTATGTTGGCAAAACGAATCATACCTTGTCTGGATGTAACCGGCGGCCGCGTCGTCAAAGGCGTCAAATTCGTCGAGCTGCGCGACGCCGGCGATCCGGTGGAGTGCGCCAAAGCCTACGAAGCGCAGGGCGCGGACGAGCTGACCTTCCTCGACATCACCGCCTCCAGCGACGGCCGCGACACCATGGTCGACATCGTCCGCCGCGTCGCCGAACAGGTTTTCATGCCGCTCACCGTCGGCGGCGGCATTCGCACGCCCGCCGACGTCCGCCGGATGCTCAACGCCGGAGCCGACAAAGTTTCCTTCAACACCGCCGCGATCAAAACCCCGGAAATTCTCAATCAGTGCTCCGAACAGTTCGGCTCCCAGTGCACCGTGCTGGCCATCGACGCCCGCCGCAACGAAAAGGGCGGCTGGACGGTTTACACGCACGGCGGACGCAACCCGACCGAACTCGACGCGGTTGAATGGGCGCAGGAAGGCGTCGCGCGCGGGGCCGGGGAAATCCTGCTCACCAGCATGGATGCCGACGGCACCAAGAACGGCTACGATCTGGAACTCACCCGCGCCATTTCCGAAGCGGTCGGCGTACCGGTCATCGCCTCCGGCGGCGCCGGAACGTTGGATCATCTGGTCGAAGCCGTCACCATCGGCAAAGCCGACGCCGTCCTCGCCGCCTCGATTTTCCACTTCGGCGAATTCACCATCCGTCAGGTCAAAGAATACATGCGCTCCAAAGGCGTAGTTGTAAGGTTGTAATTGTCGTCACGCAGGAACCTCGGCGAGCCCGCCACGGGCTGCTCGCCATAGTGTTCCATGCGATTGTTCGGCATCTGATATGAGTTCATCAAATATCTCGTTCAGAAAATCAGGAATCCCTTCACCCTGTCGGCACGATTCAAGCGCGCTGTCGACTGCTTCGGGTGATAACTTAGCGAACCAGTCAATTGACGGCGCTAATGCGTGATTTAAATCATTAGGCTCAAATTTATCGAGCGAGTCTCCATATCTACGCATATTAAGCTCAAGGAGTCGCCGCGCTGCACGTGATTGGAAATACAGAAACAAAGAGTCAAGGATGTCCTGCCCAAACAGGTTCGGATAGAAGCCGTGGTAGCATGTAAGATTAACTGCGGTGCTTAGGTTTCTAATAACTTTGAACTTCTCTCGCGAAAAGACGCCAAACAGTAAAGGTGCCGGGGTTCGCTTCTCCAGTTTGTACCACGGTGTTCTGACCTTTGTTAGATATCGTTCGTGATAACCCTGTTCTTCTCCGTATTTCAGGTAGTCACTTGGAGCGCCATTTACCACACCGTTCAAATTGAGTAGCAATACAGGGGAGTCGCCTGAATCTAGAGCATCCAAGTCCTTTTCAGTGAAAACGCTCTTTGTTACTTGGGCGCTCTTGGTTATGCAGCGAAGAAAGGCAGAACGCGGGAGATGACGGCGCTCTGCTTCGCTGTTTGACATGGCAAAAAACTCATTTGCCCCTGTGGCTATGCCTCGGTTGAATGAACCGTATGTGTCAATGGTGACTAGATCACAGGACTGAAAGTTGGAGTGTCTCCCATCAAAGTGCTTTAGCCATTTGTCGTCGGGTTTCAAGTCGCGAATGGCCAACTCCTTCGTTGGTGTTGTTTCAAGCAAAGAGGGCAGACAGGATAGACTCGGTGCCGTATAAAACTTGACTGGTGAATGTATTCCGTCGTTTGCCACAAGAACAATGCCTACGGAGGTTGTCGCGTCGGGGAACACATCCTTCTCGGGATTAATTCGGATGAGTGCTTTTAGCAAGCCATTTGTGAGTAACCTCGACTTTACCGCCTTTCCATAACCCGTATTTAAGAATTCGAGAGGCATGATGTAGGCAAGGCGCCCCGAAGGGCGAAGTTCTGAGAGCGATTTAATTAAAAATGCCGAGGCGATATTCGTGTACCCTGATAACCGACAGTGCAAGTGTTGCGCAAAGGACGCAAAGACGGCATCGCGATTATTGAACAACTGAAATCGCATGTAGGGTGGATTGCATACAATGGCCGCATGACGCTGATCCCATACCGAAAGATAGTCTTCGCAGGCAACATGCAGTGTCTTGGGGTTCCTATTGGTCTGCGAATAGAACTCGAGGATGCGCTGATCGATTTCCGATGCTCGAAATGATACTTGAGGATCAACAGATTGTGCGGCTCTAAAGAATGCGCCTAGCCCGAAAGATGGGTCATAGATCTCTTTGGCTCCATGCGACATTGCCCAGCGACACATGAACAAGGCAACATCGAACGGCGTAAAGAATTGTCCGTGCTCACGCCGGTGTTCAAGACCCACGGAGACTGTGTACTGTGCTATAGGATCATGACTCATTAATGATTTCCGCTGTGAAAACGTTGTTGTCTAAGTATCCACGGCCATTCTGGAAGGTGACATAGAACAAGAGTCTGCCTCTATCCAACTCCTTCATCGCCGATCTGTGTTCTGGCATGTCAATGCGTCCGAGTATCTCTTTTCCGACTTGGACATTGATTTTTATGGTGGTTTTCCCTTGGTTCTTTATGTCCTGCTCTACCGAAAATACCACATCTTCCTTTGATGGGTCAGAAGCAATCGCAAGGATATCACGAAAGGGGATAATATATGCCTTGTCAAAGAACACTTGCAGGTAGAAATGGCGCACGTTGAAGTGCTGAATCCATCTGTTGACGAGAGCAAGGTCTTCGATTTTTGGGGTAATGCTGAGATAGTCCCGTTTGTGCAGTATCTTGATCTGCTCTTTTAGTTCACGCAATAATGCCGAAAGTTCCCGTAGTTCGGCAGACGACGACCATGAACGCAGTCTGAAGTCCAACTCTCTGAACGTTTCGTCGTTCGAGTGTTGAATCATAGAAAGTATTTCGGGGCTCTTTTGTTGCAACAGGTCTCGCATTCGATTTTGCAGCACTGCGCTTTTCAATTCGCGACACCGCTGAACCGCTTGGCTGGCTCGTGTTTCCATGAACTGACTATATCGGTTTGCCAAGAAAGAACTTGAGCGCACCTCGATGGCTGCGATTGCTCTTGAAATTGTTCCGTCGTTGGAAAGATCGAGTTCCTCATCCCCAACAACTCTTCGTTTGAAGATCAACAGATCGGGGCGCTTGCCGATGGTGTTCAACTCATCCTGATAGGATTGGTAGAAGTCTTCAAAGCCAGGATCTCCTGCGGCCAGAGAGTCAGAACGTCCGTATTTCACGGCGCGGTAATCGGGGGAATTATCGTTGATTGCCTTGAAGACAATCTGCTCCGCCCAATCTCCCTGTTCTTTGTTGGTCAGGAATTCAGAACTGGCCATCGTCGGTGGTCTGCCCGTCATCTGGATATCTGGATCGATCCCAAAGGGGGTTGTGGCCATGAGGCGCGCTATGGTCTGTTTGTATGACTGTGGCATCTATTTTCCCTATCTTCTAATCTTTGACGAACAGTGTTATTTGCCTGACTTTGGTTTTTAACGGATCGATTTGCCAACGCCTCGAATGTAGCGCGGCGGCTCAGTAGCGACAATCCTAAATACTTTTTGAATGTGGCGGGAAGAGACTGGCAGGATTCGTGGCATCTGTGTATATTGCGCCGACTTTTAACGGAGAAAACGATGAGCCAAAATTGTAGCCGAGGCCCGTGGCCTCGGTCTCCGGCGGGGTCACGGACCCCGCCCTA
>DAONGM010000012.1:0-22509 GCA_035404105.1 Pontiellaceae bacterium | reverse complement strand
GGTTGATAAGCATGCGTCCGCAGAAGTTGCAGATGACCAGCTTGGCCGGGTTCAGAGCATCGTTGATGACCTGCGGCGGCAGGCGCATGTGACAGCCGGAGCAGTGGTCTTTTTCCACTTCAACAACGGCGAAGTCGCCTTTGTTTTTGAAGAGCCGGTCGTATTTCACCAGCAGAGAATGATTAACCGTTGCCGTGATCCGGCCGCGGTCGGCAAGGAGAGCATTGAGGTCTTCCTGAACTTCGCTCAGGCGGTCTTCGAGCATTTCTTTTTCTTCGCTGACTCCGCCTTCTTCTTCTTTCAGTTCGGCTTCGCGTTCCGCGATTATTTTTTTAGCCGCTTCGACCTGATCCATGATTACCAGTTCGCGGTCTTCGAGACCTGAAATGGCTTTTTCGGCAGCGGCGATTTCCTGGAGGAACGCACGATACTGGTCGTTGTTTTTCGCCTCCATCTGCTGCTGTTTATATTTGGTGATCTTGTCGCGATGGGCTCCGGCTTCAACTTCCAGCTGCTTGAGATCAGCCGTGGCTTTTTTCAGCAGTTCGCGGGCTTCGGCAAGCCGTTTTTTTGAGCCCTCAAGCTGTTTTTCGATATCAGCCTTGCGGGCGGGGATGTCGCGGATTTCGCGCTGGAGTTTTGCGATTTTACGGTCTTTTTCCTGTAATACCAGAAATGCTTCAAGCGGGTGCGCCATAGTTATGATCTCCATTCAGCAGAACAAAATTGAGCGGAGAGCATACGACCCAAAAACCGATTCGACAACCGAAAATACCGTCTAACTTCCGGGGTGCACCAGCGGTAATCCCTGTCTGCAAAGCGGGCATTCTGCGGGTTCCCAGGTGACCGGCTCGATGTCGAGCAGGCTGACCGTCGGATAGTCAAACTGCGCCTTGCCGCCGCTGCGGTTGACGAGTACGCCGACCGAATGAACGATGCCGCCATGCTGTTTGACGATGTCGATCGTTTCCTGCACACGGCCGCCGCGGGTAATGACGTCTTCCGCCACCAGAAACCGCTCGCCCTGCGCAATCTTAAACCGGCGCATGGTCAGCATTTTGTCCGCATTTTTCTCCGCGAAAATGAAGCGTTTACCCAAAGCGCGGGCGACTTCGTGCCCGACCGGAATGCCGCCGAGCGCGGGCGAAATCACAGTATCCACATCCAGTTCGCCGAGGACGGTTTTCATCTTTTCGACTAAAGCCGTGCAGACCTGTTCGGCAATCCGGGGGTACTGCAACAGCAGCGCACACTGGAAAAAGCGGTTGGAATGGAGGCCGGAACGAAGTTCAAAATGGCCGTTGAGAAGCGCCTGGGTATCTTCGAAGAGTTTGAGCAGATCGGTTTCTTTCATAATTTTCCTGTCAGTTGAGCAAGTCATGAACGGTTTGACGGAGTTCCGCCGTATCAAAAGGTTTTTCAAAAACCCGGGTCGCACCGAGTTTTCTGGCCAGATCGAGATAGTGTCCGGCACGAACGCGGCCGCCGCCGGACATGACAATGATTTTAATTTCAGGCAGTTTGCGGCGGATGGCCATCACCAGCTCAATGCCGTCACAATCGGGCATGATTACGTCAGAAATAACCAGAGCGAACTTCTGTTTTTCCAATATAGCCTGTGCAGCAATGCCGTTGGCTGCTTCAGCGAATTCGTAGAGTTCGCTGCCCAGAACCGCGCGAACCATTTTACGTATGGCTTCTTCGTCATCAACCAGCAGAATTTTTTTCCGGTCCATGAAGTTCCCTTACTGTTTGTTCTCAAAACTGACACGGTAATTCTGTCCGCCGCCAAATTCGAGAATACGCTGCACATGCTTCCCGAGAATATCGGCTTCGAGATTAACTTTTGTACCCGGCTTGAATTGCGACATGTCAGTTTCTTCCAGCGTATGCGGAATAATATGAACAACGAACGCGTCGTCTTTTAATTCCGCAACCGTCAAAGAAATTCCATTCATAGCAATCGAACCTTTGTACACCATCAGCATAAGCAGGTCTTGTGCACATTCGATTTCAAATTTCCAGTCGCGGTCAATCTGATCGATCCGCCGCACTCTTCCGGTGCCGTCAACATGGCCGGTCACAATGTGTCCGCCAAGCGTATCGCCCAGCGCAAGAGCGCGCTCCAGATTCACAATCGCCCCCGGGCCTTTTTCGCCGAGATTGGTTTTATTGAATGTTTCCGTGAGGACGTCGAAACAGAAATTTCCATTTTCGATCGCGGCAACGGTCAGGCAGGTTCCGTTTACGGCGATGCTGTCGCCCAGATGAACAGGGAAATCAAACGGACGGTTCGGCTTCAAGATGATCCGGCCGGCGGCACCGTGCATTTTGACATCAACCACTGTTCCGAGACGCTGAATAATCCCTGTAAACATCATTTCCCCCTGACCGGTAAGGCTCGTATAAAAACATCTTTTCCGCATTTTTCCAAGGCTTGGAGATTCAAAAGCGGCATTTTTATCAGCGGCCATCCTTTTTTCCCGAACATCGGAACTCCGTTACCTCCGAGCAGTGACGGCGCGACAAACAAAGCAAATTCATCCACCAGCCCGGCGCGTACCAGCGCTCCGGCCAGTTCACCGCCGCCTTCGCACAACACATGCATCACGCCGCGAGCTCCAAGACTGCGCAGAATTTTTTTGAGTGAACCGTCCATCACCAGCGTACATCCGGCCGCTTCATCCGTGAGTACTTTTGATTTTTCAGGGATATCCGTTCCGACAATCACCCGCCACGGCGCGCGGCCTTTGGCCGGGCGCGGCAGAAGCGACGGATTATCTGCGCGCACCGTTCCTGCACCAACCATAATCGCGTCGGCGGAACGACGCAGCTCTTGAACCCTGGCGCGGGCCTGCGGGCCGGTGATCCATTTTGATTTTCCTGAGGCATCGGCAATCTTCCCGTCAAGGGTTGATGCCAGTTTGAGCGTCACATACGGCATGCCGGTAAGAATCCGTTTGGCAAAGGGAGCGATCAGGGTTTCCGCCTCAGTCCGGCATATTCCGGTGATCACCTCAACGCCGGCGCGGCGCAGAATCCGGATACCCCGCCCCGCGTGAGCCGGATTCGGGTCTTTTGCGCCGATCACTACGCAACGGATACCGCGCGACAGAATCAGATCAGTACAGGGCGGTGTTCGTCCGTAGGTTGAACAGGGCTCCAGCGTCACATAGAGAATTGCGGATTCAAGATTACCGGATGCTGATTTGAGGCAGTTGACCTCGGCATGCGGACCGCCGGCTTTTTTATGAAAGCCTTCGGAAATGATTTTTCCATTCCGCACCAGCACCGCGCCGACCGGCGGATTAGGCCGCGTCAGCCCCTCCCCGCGCTTTGCCAGCGCGAGCGCCCTCTGCATGAATGGCTCGTGAGAACTCATTGCGTCGTATAGGTGCTGCGCGACGGCCGGTCCAGTTCCTTCTGAATCCGGTCGAGTACGCCGTTTACAAAGCGGCCGGAATCTTTGCCGCTGTAAGCTTTGGCAATTTCGACTGCTTCGTTGATTGAAACCACCGGCGGAATATCACCGCGAAAAAGCATTTCGAACGTCGCAACGCGTAACACGATGCGGTCGAGCACACCAAGGCGGTCAACGTCCCAGTTGTCAGTGTATTTTGAAATCGTCCGGTCAAGTTCACGCTGTTTTTCAATCACACCGCGCACGACTTCATTCACATACGTCCGGTCGCGATCCGACGGCTTCTTTTCCTCATCGTTCCAGAAAAGATCCAAAGCCGGCTCCAGATCGCCGGGATTGAACTCGGTCTGAAACAGAAACTGCACCGCCCACTCGCGCGCCTGACGGCGACCCATCACTTTACTCATTTAGATCCTTTAATTGTTTTCAAAACGTTAGCGGTTTCAATCGCAGCCTCGGCGGCATACCAGCCGCGGCTCGTCCGGCTGCTGGTGCAGCGCGCTACCGCCTGCTCCCAGTTGCGTGTACCGACAATTTCATTAATGACCGGCACGCCGTGTTTACAGGCAATATCAAGCAGCGCAATACCGGTTGATTCGCCAATCATCTGCGCATGCGGAGTTTCGCCTTCCACGACTACGCCCAAAGCAATCAACGCATCATATTTTCCGCTTGCGGCAAGCTCGTTGATTATCACCGGTATTTCATACGCGCCCGGCACCCGAAAAATTCCGATATCCGGAACTTTTGCGCCGTTTTCTTTCAGGCACCGGAAAGCATCGTCCGCCAGCTGACTGGTTAATTCTTCATTAAACCGGCTGACCACGATCGCAAACCGCAATCCGCCTGCATTCAATTCTGTTTTTGAAATACCTTTTCCCATGTTCCGGATACTCCGATATTCGCTCCTGTTTCAGAGCAGGTGTTTCATTTTTTCCCGTTTGGTATTCAAATAGCGTGCATTGTGCGGTGTTGAAGGAAGCACAATCGGCACCCGCTCGACAACCTCAATGCCATATTTATCCAGTCCCTCAATCTTGGCCGGATTATTCGTGATCAGCCGGATTCCGGTCATATGGAGATCTTTGAGAATCTGAGCGCCGATTCCATAATCGCGCAGATCCGGCGCGAAACCAAGCCGAACATTGGCCTCAACCGTATCCAAACCCTGATCCTGCAATTCATAGGCATGGATTTTCTTGGTTAAACCGATTCCGCGGCCTTCCTGCCGCATATAAACAAGAGCACCGTAGCCGTAGTCGCTGATCATCTGCATTGAAAGCTGGAGCTGAGCACCGCAGTCGCACCGCTGAGATCCGAAAACATCGCCGGTCAGACATTCGCTGTGAACACGCACCAGCGGATGAGGCTTTTCCGGTGTCGGATGCCCGGTAAACAGTGCCAGATGCTCTTTATCGTCCACTACCGAGCTGTAGATCCGCAGGTCAAAATCTCCCCAGTCTGTCGGCATCTTCACCTGTCGTTCCATACGAATCAGGGTTTCGGTAATGTACCGGTATTTGGCAATTTCAGCGACCGAAGTCATTTTCAGTCCGTGTTTCTTCGCGAATTTTATCAAATCGGGCAGACGAGCCATTGACCCGTCGTCGTTCGCCACCTCACAGATCACACCGGCCGGCTGAAGACCTGCCATGCGGGTCAGGTCAATGGTCGCCTCCGTGTGTCCGGCTCTCTCCAGTACACCGCCATTCATCGCGATCAGCGGGAAAATATGCCCTGGACAGACCATATCTTCGGGCCGGGTATTTTTATCGACCAGCATACGGACCGTATGCGCCCGTTCCGCCGCACTGATCCCGGTCGTGCTGTCAGCGGCGTCGACTGAGATCGTAAATGCCGTTTTGAACTTATCGCCTTCATGCGAAATGTTCATCCGCTTCAGGCCCAGATGTGCGGCCCGCTCCGCCGTGACCGGTACGCAGACCAGTCCGCGAGCATGGGTGATCATAAAATTAATCTGCTCCGGAGTGCAGAATTCGGCCGCGCAGATTACGTCGCCTTCGTTTTCGCGGTTTTCGTCATCCGTAATCAAAACCATCTCGCCGCGGCGGACGGCGTCAAGAATCTCCTCCATCGAATCAAACAGCTTTTCACTCATATCGCACCATTCTTAAATGCAAAAACCCTGAAGACCACAGGTCTTTCAGGGCAGAAAGGTTTTCGCATTCTGTTTATCTTCTTTCATCCAGACTCTACTGTCGGTTGCAGAATCGCACTGCATCTGCCTTTCGGCTCGCGGACTTTACTTTTCGAGCTTCCTCGGAATGTATCACCGCCGGTCGGGAATTTCACCCTGCCCTGAAGATGGGAGCGATTATTGTCATTTAAAGCATGCGTTCAAGCTCTTTCTACCGTTCTTCAAATTCGGCCAGTCCGGTTTCGCGCAGGCTGAGGAAATCGTTTGCGCCATCACGGGTTTTGCGGCCGATAATGAGATGATCCAGCACCTTGATTTCCATAGTCTTTCCGGCCTCAACCAGCTTTCTGGTGATGCGAATATCCTGCGCCGACGGCGCAGGATCTCCCGACGGATGATTATGCGCCAGGATAATGCTTGCGGCGGAGTTCTGAACCGCCGGTTTAAAAATTTCGCGCGGATGAACCAGACTGGAGTTCAGAGTTCCTTTCGATACTTCGCACGGAGGCAGCATCAGCCGGTTTTTTGTGTCAAGCAGCAGAACCCAGAAGACTTCGCGGTCAAGACTGCGGGCGCGTTCACGCAAGACTGCAGCGGCTTCTTCCGGCGAAGCGATGCGCGGGTTTTCGCCGACATTTTCCTGTGCCAGCCGCCGTCCGATTTCAAGTGCAGCTTTCAGGATTTTGGCTTTCTCTTTTCCGATCCCGTGAATTTTCTGCAGTTCTGCGACTGAAGTGCGCGAAAGCGCGCTGAGTGAACCGTATTGCATCAAAAGTGCTTCGGCCAGTTCGACAACATTGCGTCCAGCGGTTCCGGTCCGCAGAAGCAGCGCAAGCAAATCGCTGTCGGAGAGATTTTCTGCACCGAGCCGATCGAACTTTTCGCGCGGCTGAAGCGCTTTGGGCAGATCATTCGCCCGCACCTGATAAGCATCGCCCTCTTCACTGACACGTTTCTCTGGCATGAGAGAAACTTGCATATTTAAAGAAGATTTTAAAACTTTTTCTTATGCCGCAATAAAACTATCAGCGGACTTTGACGGCATCCACTTCGATTTCGAAGAGAAGATCGTCTCGGCAGACATCGGCATGCGAGACCGCCAGCGGAAAGCGGGGAACACCCAGCTCCGCAGCGATACGCCGATAAATCGGCAGATAGTCCATGTCTTTGAAGTAGGCGATTCCGCGGAAAAGGTCGCTCCAGCCCATGTCGCGAGAACTCAGGATGGCTTTGACAACATCCATCGTGAGCCGGATTTGTTTCTCAGGATCATCCAGATATGCCGTTTTGCCGGACGGATCGATGCTGGCTGTGCCGGAGATCAGCAGGCTGCGGTGTGTCGGAAATTTCATTTCGACGGCACGGCTGAAAGAGCTCTTATAATCAAGAGCCGGATTCTGAAGCGGTGAAATGACTTCGTTAATTTCAATCTGTTTGGTTTTCGGCTGAACTGCGAGAACATCCATCATGATGGCGGCGCCAAACGGATTGGCGGCACCAATACCGGTACTGGCCGGCACCATGTGACTGAAGATGTCTTTTTCGTTAAAGAAATCCGTGCGAACCCGGTTGAACTCGCCGTACCATTCGAGGAGCTGATCGAGATATATCCAGGTGCGGACAGTGTCGGTGAAGCGGAAGCCGTTCTCTTTCAGAGCGGCTTCCATAATCTGGAAAGCGGAATGGGTCTGCGCCGCACGGGAGGCTTTAAGGTCGGCGGGCAGGATTCCGCGCAGACGACAGTAACGGGCATGCTTATCTTCATAGGTAAAGCCGACATCGCGACCGGCGAGTCTGACCGGTTGCGGCTTAATGCCGGAAATGGCAACAGCCTGCATTGAGTACATACTTCCGTCTTTGCATGCATCGCCCTGCAGCCAGACAACGGGCCAGCCGGTGTCGCCTGTTTCCGCAAGAAATTCAGGGTAATGCTGCCGTCCGGCGAAAACAAACTGGCTGAGAATGGTGGCGTCCCGCTCCTCCGCAGCACGGCTCAGCACCCGGTTCATATTCTGTTCCGACTGAACGGTAATGCAGTGCTCGGCATGCGACGGCAGTGTGAGAGTGGCGACATCGGCATCGTAATTCGTTTTTGAGATCTGTGCAGTCAAGGCTCATCCTTTCATTCAACAACTTGTATTGGAATTGCATCAATGGTGAAATCGGCCGTGCGGTTGTTCAAAAATTTCATGACGGGATTAAAGTCCGCATCTTTTGGTGATTTGTTAACCTTGACCGTTCCGGTCAGAAGCACCGTTGCTGTATCACCGGGTTCAGCATTGGGACTGATATCCAGAATGATATTACCGGCCTGCCAGGTAGCGGTTCGCAAGGTAAGCCATTCGGGCGGTTCCGCCAATGTGAGTTTTATGCTTTTCTGGGCAGATGCCGCCCACTGGGCGGATGCGCTAATTACCAGCTGTTTTCCGGGATGGGCGCGGAAAAATCCTTCTTTGGGAATGGTTAGAACGACGGATACCGGCTCAGGTTCTGTTACCTGAACAAGCATCTGCTGTGCGGTCACCAGATGGCGGTATATAAAGGCCTGCATCATATCTTCTGCAGGAACGGCGTGGCGGCGTACAGTTCTCGATCCGCAGTCTGCAACACCTTCGATATCAAGAGTCATCATCTGCTCTGCAGCCCTCGGCCTGGCAGTAATCACGATCTTCGCGACATTCGTTCCGGCAGGTATTACGGCTCTCTGGAGCTCAATTTCCGTCGGCGCATCGCGAACTGAACAACTGATCGCGTCTGTGAAACCGCCGTAGCGAATGGCATAAACGGTGGCAATCGCTGTACCGTTACGCGGAATACGCAGGCTGGAGGGAACCACCCGCAATTGGAAATCAGGCTTTTCTTTGCCGATCACCAGCCGGTAGGCATATGCATCGCCGCCTTTATTCTGCTGGTCATCCAACCTCACGTAATAAATTCCGGTTTCCGGCAATGTGAAATCAATGCGGGAATCGGCCTGATGTGTCAGCAACCCGAAACTTTTATCTTCGGCATCATCATTCACCGCCAGTACCTGCTGATTCGTGTCAAAAAGCGTCAGACAGGAATCCATCGGTGAACCGAGCCGGCGGGCAAAAACCTCAATGGTTTTCTGTTCACCTTTGCGTCCTTTAAAACAGAACCAGTCGTGGTCGCCGGGTTTTCCGATCGTCCCGTTGATTGCAGTATCATTCGTTACAGCAACGGCTTCTGAAAACTGATTGTTCGGTTCGCTTTCCGAACGGTCAGGAAACGGTGATACGCCAAAAGGCTGGCTGTTGGAGATGAGTCCGCCTTTTTCAACATGAACATACTGCGTCTCCGGCGCATCGGCATTCGTTTTGAGTCTGATTTTTTTATACGGCAAATTGACGCCATAAAGATTCACATCCAGTTCGCTGCCGGCCGGACCGCCTAAAGGAAATATCCTTTCAATGAACGGAAGCTCCCCGATCGAGATACGGTACACAAAATCCTCGCGTCCGCGGTAAATCGAATCACGGATTGAAAATGTATAGTCGCCGGTTTCCGGCACGTGATAAATCAGAACGGGATCCGGGTTAAAAAGATAATCGTCGTCATAGGCAACTTCCTTGCCGTTGGCGTCATAGAGCGTCAGTACCGACTGGAACCAGCCGGGAACGGCATCCGCCAGATAAGGTACCAGAGAACGGGCTGATGCTTTAATAACAAGCGTCTGGTCTTTGAGAGCGTGAAACCGGAATGAGTCTACATCACCAGGCAGTATCTGACCGTTCACCAGCACCGGCAAAACCGGCAATTTCGCTGCATTTTTAGTCAGGTCGTTCGGCTCGACTTCAGCAATTTCGGGCAACCGCCCGATCTCAAATAAAAGCGGATTCGAAAGGCCATTGGTGGTAATCACTCGTAACTCATATTCCCCGGGCTTAGCGGCTGCCGGCAGCGTAATTTCCAGCGTAATCCGCTCGGAAATCTGCGGATTAAACTGTTTTTTTGCAGCCATCGAAGGATTCATTCTGTCCTGCCGGCGCACTTCCGCAACCATAGCGATTTCCGGCTCCAGCATTTCAATCTGTTTCTGCAACTGCAACTTAGACCTTGCATCCGTCGCTTCCGCCATCTTGGCTTCAAGAGTTTCTTTTTTCCGGCGCAGCCCGCCGCCTTCCTTGGAGTCATAAATGCGCAGGTAGTCGGTCAGCTGGGCTTTAACCGGAACATTGGAAAGATGAATATCTTTAAAATCTCTCAGGTATTGACCGCCGATCGTAACGGTAAAAGTTGTCCCGGGTGTTCCGCCGGCCGGATAAACAAATCCGACATGGGGAGCAACAGCGGCGGAAAGAGAACCGGCGGAGGCTCCCAGCAATAAAAAAATAAACCGGGTCATTTTTTTCATCACATGATCTCCCGAAGCAACCCGCCGCTTTGAACTTTAATACTGCTATCGGCCAGCGGGGAGAAAAACTCTGTTTTCCCGTCCGGTGTAGGCAGCTTGCTGTTGAAATCGATACCCAGAAGTTCATAAATGCTGGCCGTCAGATCCCACGGGTAAATCGGCCTTGTCGCAACTTCTTCACCCCGCAAATCGGTTGAGCCCACAACATGTCCGCCTCTAAACCCGCCGCCCGCAACAAAATGGGAAAATGCTTTCCCGTAGTGGCCGCGTCCGCCATTCCAGGGAGCTTCCCAGTCGACTTTCGGCGTGCGTCCGAATTCTCCGCCGCACCACACAATTGTAGAATCCAACAGTCCGCGGCTCGAAAGATCCTGCAAAAGAGTCGAAAGACCTTTGTCCAGTTCGTTGAGTTTCTGCGTCAGCACTTCAAAGCCCTTCTTGTGGGTGTCCCATCCGGGAGAATTGATCGTGACAAACGGCACCCCGGCCTCCACCAGTTTACGGGCCTGAAGGCAGGACTGCCCAAACGTGTTCTTGCCATACGAAGTCCGGAGCGCTTCCGGTTCTTTGGATAAATCGAACGTGCTTCTGGCCTTGCCAAGAATCAGAGAATAAGCGTCCTGTTTATTCTTTTTCATCTGGTCGATAAGCGGGTTGCCTTCCATGGCGAGCGCAAACGTATCGAGGTTTTCAAGCAGTGTGCGCCGCCCCTGCTGCCGGGTATCAGTAATGCCTTCCGCCACAACACCCTCAACGGTAAAAGGTGTTTTTGCCGGATCTCCGCCGGTCGCAAACGGCTGATATTTTGATCCGAGGTAACCGGCTTCGGAAAAACGTCCCTGAGGTTTTGTGAGTGCGACATACGGAGGAATCAGTCCCTCATAACCGGCGCCGTATCCTTTTTTGAAAGAAAGAACAGCGCCGACCGACGGATTGACAATTCCGTCAACCGGCTTGGTGCCGGTCATAACCATATACGAAGCAATTTCGTGTGCATTGCTTCCATGCGTCATTCCGCGAAGCAATGAATATTTATCCGCCATCTTCGCCAATAACGGAAGTGTCTGACCGATCCGTATACCGCTTACATTGGTATCAATCGGCTTGTCGAATTTTCCGCAATAATCGTAGCCGGCTTCCGGCTTCGGGTCAAACGAGTCCAGATGACTGGGGCCGCCCCACAGCCACACCTGAATTACGGACTTCGCTTTGGCTTTCAGTGGATTTATTGCGCCGGCGGCTTTGAGAGTGAACAAGTCGGAAAGCATCAGTCCGGCCGCACCGAACATCCCGAGCTGCAGGGCGTTGCGCCGTGTAATTGCCAGAGACGGATCTGTTTTCGTGTTCATAGCGTTCTCCTTTATCAGTGCTTAAGGATAAACTCACTGGTGTTGATCAGCGCCCATGCTAAATCATAAAAGCCGTTTTCAGACCGGTCAGACGAAGAAATATAATCCATTGCAATTTTCTGCTCTTCCGGCGACGGCATGCGGGAAAGGATTTCCAGATAAAGCAGGTTTACGCGATCCTTGCTTCCGGGCGCCAGCGTCATCAGTTTACGGAGCCGGGGCCCTTTCATAACTTTATTCTGGATATGCGAAGAATTCAGCAGGTGCAACGTTTGGAAAACGGACACGTTATTATTACGATCCGACTCAAGAGATGAATCCCGGCCCGGTCTTCCGAACATTTCTAAAAACGAGGATTTGATACTGCCGTCCGCCAAAGTAATCGTCCGCCGGCTCGAAGGAATAAATGTAAACGGCTCAGGAATCGCACTGGAATACTCTTCACCTGTCCCGGTAATCTGACAAATCGCATCAATCAGCACTTCGGCATCCAGCCGGCGCGCGCGATAATGAGAAAAGCCGGCTTCATCAGCCAGGTTTCCGGACGTTGGCAGCGAAGAAAGCTGATAGGTCGCTGAATTAAGAATCAACCGGTAAATATGTCTGAGATCATATCGGCTCTCAACCAGTTCTTTTTCAAGATAAGCCAGCAATTCCGGACTCCATGCCGGATTATCCGGGCGGATGTCATCCGCTTCGTGAATGATGCCCCGCCCCATCATCCAAAACCAGATGCGGTTGACAATGGCCTTGGCAAACCATGGATTATCCGGAGCGGTCAGCCAGTCAGCAAATGCAAGGCGGGGATCGTCGAAATGCCCCAGCTTTAACGGACTTCCACCGATCGGTGTCGGCAGAACAGGTGTTTTTGTAGCCGGATTAAGCAGCGTTTTTTCCGGATCGGAAAAGACAATTTCCTCTTTCCATTCATCGGTCTTTTTATACGCCACCTTGGCAAAAAAGGCATCCATACCCAGCAGTTGATCTTCCGTCCAACCGGATTTTTCGAGCCGAACGCCCATAAAAATCAGCGCAACTGTGTCGAACATCTTGCGCGGCGTCCGCTCCTGGAACGGCCGGTAAAAGTTGGCCGGTGCCTCACGGAAATTGCTTCCGCTTGCCGTGAGCAGAGCGCGGGCGAACTGATCATAAGGCATGTTACGGCGAAACGCATCACGAAGCCAGATCTGATAGGCCTGCACCGCATTCGGCCAAAGGTTGCTCGTAAACTCGGATTTAATCCTCAGCAGATCGCCCCACTTCAACGTCCAGTAATCGGCGAACTCCGGACGTTCAAACAGCTCTTCAATCAGTTCGGAACGCTTGTTTGGATTGCGGCTGGACAGAAACTTGCGAACCTCATCCGCCGTCGGCAGTGTACCGATGACATCGAAATAAACGCGGCGAATAAATACAGCGTCAGAACAAAGCTCGGAAGGCGGAAAGCCGGTTTCAGATTGTTTCGCAAAAACCAGTTTATCGATCTGGTTTTGCGGCGAAACGGCTTGCGAACCGAACGGTACAAGAACAACAACCAACAGTAAAAAGGCTCTCACCATATGTTTCATAGTACCCTCTGGTTACAACCCGCGCACATAGAACGCCCGCCGACTGAAAAAAATTGTAAAACAGCAAAAAAATACACCAAAAAACGATTCTTTGATATAAAAAAACCGCTCCGGAACCGGAGCGGTTTTCAGTTTTGATGCCGGGAAACGGCTACCCCTGCAAGGCCATCAAAAACTCAGCATTACTCTTGGTTTTTTTCAACCGGTTAATCAGCAATTCCATGGCTTCGACAGCCGGAACATCCTTGAGTGCCTTGCGCAATGTCCATATCCGCGCCAGCTCTTCTTTATGGAGCAGAAGCTCTTCCTTACGCGTACCGCTCTTCTCGATGTTGATCGCCGGGAAAATGCGTTTACCGACCAGATCACGATCCAGCGCCAGCTCCATATTGCCGGTACCTTTGAACTCCTCAAAGATAACTTCGTCCATACGACTGCCGGTATCAACCAGCGCAGTCGAAATAATCGTCAGACTGCCCCCGCCTTCAATATTGCGGGCTGCACCGAAAAACCGCTTCGGTTTATGCAGTGCATTGGCGTCCACACCCCCGGAAAGAATCTTTCCGCTGTGCGGCTGAATCGTATTATAAGCGCGCGCCAGACGGGTAATACTGTCGAGCAGAATAATAACGTCTTCGCCGTTCTCGACGCGGCGTTTAGCCATTTCAATTACAATCTCGGCGACCTGCACATGACGCTCCGGATGCTCATCGAATGTTGAAGAAAGCACCTCGGCCTTTGTCGTGCGCTGCATATCCGTCACTTCTTCAGGACGCTCATCAATCAGCAGAATGATCAGTTTAGCATCCGGATTGTTCGCCGAAATGCTGTTGGCTATTTTCTGCAAAAGCACCGTTTTTCCCGTGCGCGGCGGCGCGACAATCAGACCGCGCTGTCCTTTGCCGATCGGCGTCGCCAGATCCATCACACGCATCGAAATTTCATCGGCGGTAGTTTCCAGGCCAAGGCGTTCATCCGGGAAAACCGGCGTAAGATTTTCGAACGGTATGCGGGTAAGGTTCTTTTCCGGAGCATTGTTGTTAACCTTATCCACTGACAGCAACGCGAAAAAACGTTCCTTCGGACGCGGAGAGCGGATCGGGCCTTCAATCAGGTCGCCGGTACGCAGACCGAAACGGCGGATCTGCGACGGAGACACATAAATATCTTCGGGGTTTGGCAGATAATTGTTTTCCGACGAACGCAGAAAACCGAACTTGTCCGGAAGCACTTCAAGAATACCGCGGCAGAGCGCTTCGTTACCCCAGCGGATCTGGGTTTTCAGAATTTCAAAAATCAGCTCGTGCTTGCGCAGGCCGGCCGGATCTTCAATCGAATAACTCTCCGCCAGTTTTTTAAGTTCCGGAATTTCCGTCACCTGAAGTTCAAAAAGTTTCAACGTCGGCATTTTTTTTGCCGGGACGTCCGATACGCGTTCCTGCTCGTCGCCGTTACCGCCGCCGTTACCGTTGCCGTGGCCGCCCCGGGGTCCGTTACCGTCATTCATATTACGTCCATGATGGCGGGGATTGTTGCGATTGTTATTATTCTGCCGACGATTATTATCCTGACGAGAACCGTTATTCTGACGTGATCCGCGATCATCCTGCCGGTGTCCATGATCATGACGCAACCCGCGGTCATCCTGCCGGTGTCCACGATCATCCTGCCGGCGATCATCGTCCTGGCGCAGCCCGCGGTCATCCACCCGGTGGTCGTCATCCTGCCGGCGATCCATATCGTCTGTGTTTTCTGCCTGAGGGATAAACCGTTCGACCTCCGTTGCCGGCACCGGCTCCACCACAGGAGCCTCAGCTGGCGGTTTCGGAGCTGCAACCTTGGCAGTCCGCGGGGCGCGTGGAGTTTTTACCGGTTTCGCGACATTTTCCTGTTCTTCACTCATAGATATTCCTCTTCTCACACCTGATCTTTTCAACAACACTCATTATCCGGCTGCGCAACATCTCCGGCGTCCCGCCGTTTTCGACCACAAAATCCGCCCTGGCCGCTTTTTCAGATTGCGGCATCTGCGCCGCAATCCGTTTGCGCGCCGTTTCTTTCAGCATTCCGCGCTTTTCGAGCCGCTGGAGAACCTGGTCTTGCGGGGCCGTCACACAAATCACGGCATCCCAGCCCTTCGTCCAGCCCGCTTCAAACAGAAGCGGCACCAGTACCGCGGCATCCTCCTGTGCCTCACGGCACGCCGCTATCCATTCCTGCCCGGCTGCAATCACCGCCGGATGCACCAGCCGGTTGAGCGCTTCACGCGCTGTCGGATCATCGAAAACTTTTTTTCCGAGTTTTACCCGGTCAATCTCTCCGTCCGCCGCCAGAATTTCATCGCCGAAATAGTCAACCACCGCAGCGTATACAGAACGTCCCTTTCCCATCAGCTCATGCGCCAGAAAATCACTATCCAGCACCTTAAAGCCTTCTGAGGATAAAATGCGGCCTGTTTCGGTTTTTCCGCAGGCAATACCTCCGGTAATGCCCAGAATAATCGATTGAGGTGAATTCATAAATTAGGAAGGACAGACTGGAAACCGGTTGATTACAAAACGTTCGGTGAAAATTTGAAAAACGGGATAAGGCACCGGAATGCGCAGAATAGTTACTGCAACCCGTTGGAATGTCAACCCCGTTTACTGAGCATCAAGATAATTCTGCAGGATGATCTGCGCCGCCACCTTATCCACCACACCCTTGCGCCGTTTCCCGTTGAGCCCCGCCTCGCGCAAAGCGTTATGCGCACTCACCGTACTCATCCGTTCATCCCATTCAAAAACCGGCACATCGGTTCGAAGTTTCAGCTTCTCAATAAAATTCCGGACCTTCTCCGTTGCAGAGCCGTACGAACCGTCCATGTTGCGCGGCAGGCCGACAACAATCTTTTCAACCTGATGTTCGGCAATCAAAGCGATGATTTGATCCAAACCGGCGTTCGTACTGTCCAGAACGCAAAGCGACGAAGCCAGAAACTCCGTCGGATCGCTCAGTGCAACACCGATCCGCACATCACCGTGGTCTATACCAAGCACGCGTCCCATTATTTATAATGCTCCGTTTCAATGCGGTGTCGTTCGAGCGGTTTGGTTTTCTCAAGCCCCTTCTCGATCGCGTGCCGCCCTATCGGTTCCAGCGTCAGAATCGCCGCCACAACCAGCAGCGTAACCGTCCATCCGATCAATGCCGTAACGTAACTTCCTTTTTGAAACAGAACCGTCAACGGCAGCACGATGACCAGAACCGCCGCTGCCGGAACCGCCAGCGGAAGCCACCATGCTTGAAATCCCAAGAACGGCAGCAGTGCCAGCGCTGCGATAATGATCATCAGACCGGAGGAAGTCAGCAGAACGCCGGTCGTATAAAAAGCGCCGATGGCACCCAGACTGGTGCTGACACGGCTCAGAGCCAGCGCACCGAACATCACACAGAGTGCAACAACCAGATAGGTTTCATTCGGAGTCGCCCTGCCGAAGAAATGCAGCAGCAACCCGGAAAATTCCCGCAGCCATGCCTCCATGATTTGCCTCCCTGTTAAAGCAAGTGATCGTAAGATCCCCGCTCCCGCAACCGGGCCAGCATCTTCTTGATCTCCTGCGCCTTTTCCTTCGGGCAGACCAGCGTCACACCATCGGCCTGCACAACAATCAGATTCTCCGCACCGATCACCGCCGTCAGACGGTCTTTGGAATAAATAATATTATTCTTCGAATCAATCTGTTCACAGGTTCCGATCAGCGTATTACCGTCCGCATCCTGCGGAAAATGGCTTTCCAGCGCAGGCCACGACCCGACATCGTCCCACGCAAAGGTTCCGCAAGCCATCACAATGTTATCCGCCTTTTCCATCAGCGCATAATCTACCGAAATTTTTCCGAGTGCCGGATAGATTTTTTCCAGCCCGACCGAAATTTCGCCGCGTTTCGCGTAAGTGGTCAGCTCATCCATCAGCGTCTTCATTTCCGGACAATGCATTGCAAAAGCCTTTGCCAGCGTCGGAACCGACCAGATAAACATGCCCGAGTTCCAGAAAAACCTGCCGCTCGCCAGATATTCCTGCGCCTTCGCTAATGCCGGCTTCTCAACAAACCGAACCGCCTTCTTAAACTGAACACCTCCGGCCTTTGCAAAATCCGCACCCGACTCAATATAACCGAAGCCTGTGCTCGGGAAAGCCGGCTGAATACCGATAGTCACCAGAATTTCATTTTCCCCGGCAAGAGCCATACCGCCGCGCAGTGTCGCTTTAAAAATATCCAGATCACCCATCACTTGATCGGCGGTCAGCACCGCGAAAACAGCCTTCGGATCGCGTGCGCCAACCAGCGCGCCGCCGCAGGCCACCGCAGCCGCCGTGTCGCGGCCGATCGGTTCGCCGACGATATTTTCCGGCGGAAGCATCGGAGCCGCCGCGCGCGTCGCTTCCACCAGATCGGCATTCGTAACCACAAAAACATTTTCCGGCGGAATCAAACCGTCGAGCCGTTCCACCGCCTGCGCAATCAGCGCCTTATCGCCCGCCAGCGCCAGCAACTGCTTCGGATGCTTCGACGTACTCAGCGGCCAGAACCGCTCGCCCTTCCCGCCCGCCATAATCACTGCAAAACGTCCTGACATTTAAATCTCCTAAAAAATTCCACATGTTAAGGGCGGCTTTTTTGTCCATAATTAACTTGCCGCACAATTCCTTCCAAACATTGGAACGTTTCTACCGGATTCTTCCAGAGTTTGGAAGCGTGACTCCGGCATTATTAACGACTGATTTCGCGTCGCCGATGCTTCATTGCGTCGAGTTATTTGAGCTTTTCCAGCTTGGCGAGCAGAACGTCCCGCAAACGCGGTTTGTCGTCGGGATAGAGCGAGATGAGTTTTTTGCCCTGCTGCTGATAGAGCTGCTGTTTTTTGAGCATGCCGATTTTGTAATCGGCGGTGTCCATGCCCCAGTATTCAACATAGACATCGAATTCCGGCAGATAGAAGTCGGGCCGGATGGCGTGTCCGCTGAGGATGCGAAACCGTTCGTCGTAGCGGTATTGAATGCCTTCTGTCGCCAACACTTCACAAATCCGCCGTTCACCGTCAGACTGCACAATCGTTCCGTCTTTGGCGCGGATGGTTTTCTGAAGTTCCACTTTGGTTTCAAAGTTGCGCCGGTCGAGAAATACCTCGTCGAAACAATGGTCGCAGAAAGGTCTCTGAAAAGCTTTCTGCGAACGGGCGTATTCGTCTGATGCCAGCTTTACGCCGCAACGGCGGCAGCAGTGAACAACCTGTTCCTCGGCGATCAGCACCGCTTCACGGATCGTTTTGCCGGCGGCCAGCACACTGCGTTTGACATAGTCTTTTTCGACCGGGCTTTTGTAGAGGTCGCGCAGATCCGGCAGAACGTCCTTAGCGTGTGTTCCGAAAGCACCGAGCGCCTTGGCGGCATACTGCCTCACCTGCGGATGAACATCCGACAGCAACGGCTGAAGTGTTTTGACGGCAGACTCCGGCGCAACAATTCCCGCCAGTTTACCAAGTGCGGAAGCAGCCAGCCGCCGAACCAGCGGCGATTCAGAACGGGTTAATTCTGCCAACTCAGCAAATGAAGCGGAACTGGCACTTTCGCCCAGCTCTTTGGCCCGCGCAGCCAGTTTTCTTTCATTGCTCAAATTCATGACTGATTTTGCATCTCTGATGCTCCATCGCGTCCGAAGTAAGTTAAACAACACGACAAAGGACGCTAAACTGCCTTAACAGCCCTCACCATTTCGGCGACGAAGGCGGCGGCATCGGCGCGGCCTTCCGGTGTATGCGGGTTGTTGTAAAACTTATTCACGATGGCACTGCCGACAACGACGGCGTCAGCGAACGATGCGGCCTCAGCGGCTTGCGCAGGCGTGCCGATACCGAAGCCGAGCGCAACCGGCAGTCTGGTGTGCGTCTTGATTTTTCCGACCAGTCCGCGCGCACCTTCAGCGATTGAGTCGCGAACTCCGGTGACGCCTTCGCGCGAGACGCAATAAACAAAACCGTTGGCGTCTTTGACGATCTGTTTCATCCGTTCTTCCGGAGTCGTCGGCGTGATCAGTGAAATGTTGTTCAGGTTCGCACCGGAAATAAATTTACGGTACGGCCCCGCTTCTTCGCGCGGCATGTCGAGCACCAGAAAGCCGTCAATGCCTGCCGTCGAAGCCTCGTTCATGGCTTTTTCAAATCCGCGGGCATAAAGCGTGTTGAGGTAGGCGTAGAAGATCATCGGAATCTGCGAGCGCTCGCGGATTTTCCGAACCATTTCCATGACACCGTCAAAGGTGGCACCGGCGGCCAGCGCGCGAGTGGCGGAGTCCTGGTTGACACGTCCGTCGGCCAGCGGATCGGAAAACGGCAGGCCGAGTTCGACGAGATCCACTCCGGCCTCTTCGAGGCGCAGGACGATATCTACCGTGTCATCAAGCGTCGGGTCGCCGGCGCCGATGTAGGCGATAAATCCTTTTTTGCCCTGCTTTTTAAGGTCAGCGAATTTTTGATCAACGCGTGTCTTTTTCATTTCTTTTCCAGAAACTTGCGGATGAGAAGCGCGCGTTTGATATCACGTTCTTCCGGACTCAGTGCAGATCCGGCTTCTTTCTGAAGGTGCGCCGGATGAATCTGAATAAAAAGCCGGTCAATCTCCCGGCGCACCATTTTCGGCAGCAGGCCGAAGTCCACGCCCATCCGCAGCGCCGAAAGCAGGTCGAGAGCTTCGCCGGTGGTCATCAATGCAGCGTTAGCGAGGATGCCGTAGGCGCGGCCGACGTGATCCTGCACACGGATTTCCTGCGTGCTCATCAGCCGGATCCGCGCATTTTTTTCATGCTCAATTACTTCAAGAACGATCTGTTCGAGGTTGGAGATAATTTCCGGTTCCGGGCGGCCGAGTGTGATCTGGTTGGAAATCTGAAACATATGGCCGGATGCCTCGGAGCCTTCGCCCCACAACCCGCGCACGGTCAGACCGATTTTGGAAACCGCATTGATCACCGGCTTGATTTCTTCCGTCAGAACGAGCCCCGGCAGATGGAGCATGACGCTGGCGCGCAGGCCGGTTCCGACGTTCGAAGGACAGGCCGTGAGATACCCCAGTTTGCTCGAAAAGGCGTAGGAAAGACTCTGCTCAAGCGCATTGTCCAGTTCATCGGCCACTTCCCAGGCTTTTTGAAGATTCATTCCCGACTGAAGCGACTGCAACCGGATATGGTCTTCTTCGTTCACCATCACCGCGCGGCATTCGTCTTCGTTAACAAATACGCCGCTGCCCGTCTGGCGGTCGGCCAGCTCGCGGCTGATCAGATGGCGTTCGAAAAGCAGTTCGCGGTCAAGCGCACTCAGCTCGTCCATCCGCCAGCGCAAAAAGCTTTTGCTGTCCGGTACGCCGTCGAATGCCAGAAGGACTTCGTTCCAAACGCGGTTACGAACGTCCTTTGAGGCCCAGCCGGGAAATGTGGTATCGCGCAGATTGCGGGCAAGCCGGACGCGGCTGCTGATAACCGGCCCTTCGTCCGGCCCGGTTTCAAGCCAGCCGCCGTGACGCTGTAAAAGTCCGTCGAGGGTCATTTCGCTCCCCCTTCGCCCGGTGTGCCGTCTTCGCGGCATTTTTTGATCTGGTCGCGCAGTTTGGCTGCTTTTTCAAAATCCTCGTGGGCAATCGCCGCTTCGAGTTCTTTCTGAAGCCGGGCGATTTTCGATTTCATCCGCGTCTGCACACCTTCGCGCGCCGGAATCTTGCCGAAATGCTGCCCGCTGTGGTGCATCGCTTTGATTGCCATCGTCAGTTCCGCCATAAAGGTTTTATAACAGTCCGGGCAGCCGAGACGTCCGGTTTTACGGAATTCCTCGCGCGCCATGCCGCAGCGCGGACAGGCCAGACTCAGCTCGCTGGCAATATTCTTTTGCGGCCCGCTCAATCCCATCAGAATATCGGTAATAGAAATCGGACTGTTGAGGTCGATCCCCTGTGCTTTGGCGTGTTCCTCACAGAGATGAACCTCTTTCATCTCTCCGTTGACCACCTGCGTCAGGTGAACGACAGCTTCTTTGTCGCAGAGATCACATTTCACAGAAGCCCCTTTATTCAATCGGTGTGCCGTTATTGTTGACGAAGTCGCGATAGGCTTTGATCAGCTTGTTCGTGGCCGGGCCGGGCCGGCCGGTTCCGATGATACGCTTATCGAGTTCGACAACCGCGATAACTTCCGCCGCCGTTCCGGTCAGGAAAACCTCATCGGCAGTCCAGAGCTCGTAACGCGTCATAACGGTTTCCTGAACATCCATACCGAGTTCACGGCCCAGCTGCATCACCTTGTCCCGGGTAACGCCTTCCAGCGCGCCGCACCAGGTAGGCGGTGTCATCAGTTTATTGCCTTTGATGGCGAAAACGTTATCGCCGGAGGCCTCCGCAATAAACCCCTGAGAGTTGAGCAGAAGACATTCCATCACACCGGCGTTGATCGCTTCGATCTTGGCCATGATGTTATTGAGATAGTTCAGGCTCTTAACGCGCGGATTGACCGCCTCGGCCATGTTGCGGATGGTGCCGGCCGTGATGATCTTCATGCCCTTTTCATAAAGTTCGGCCGGATAGAGCTGAATATCCGCCGCAATGATAATGACCTGAGCCTGTTTACACTGAAAGGGATTCAGCCCCAGCGAACCGACTCCGCGCGTGACAACGTGGCGCATATAGCCGTTTTTTAAACCGTTGGCTTTGCAGGTTTCAATCGTCGCCTTTTTGAGCTCATCTTTGGTCATACCGACATTTAAATTAATTACTTTTGCGGAATCGAGCAGACGATCCATGTGTTCATCGAGAAATGCAACGCGTCCGTTATATACACGGGTCCCTTCAAAAACGCCGTCGCCGTACAGCAGGCCGTGATCAAAAACCGAAACAACCGCATCCTTTTCATCAACCAGTTTGCCGTTTAAAAAAATTTTCATAGTCAGTCCCTATTCTTCCAGTTTTCCGTCTTTTAAAACGAGTTCGCGCTGACAGCGGCGGGCCACTTCTTCATTGTGCGTCACCATAATCAACGTGCGCTGTGCAGATTGCGCTAAATCAAAGAGGTTGTTCAATATATTTTCGCCGGTATGCGAATCCAGATTGCCGGTCGGCTCATCGGCCAGAATCAGGTCCGGATCGTTCATCAGCGCGCGGGCGATCGCCACCCGCTGCTGCTCGCCGCCGGAAAGCTCCATCGGGCGGTGATCCATCCGCCCGGCCAGCCCGACCTGTTCGAGCAGATATTCCGCCCGCGCCAGCACCTCGCGCCCGCCGCCCGCCGCCATCGACGGCAGAATCACATTCTGCCGGACATCCAGTTCGGGCAGCAGATGGTAGCTCTGAAAAATGAAGCCGCAGCGCTTCGAGCGGAAAGCCGCCCGCTTGGCCGGATTCATTTTCACCAGGCTGGTCTCTTCGAAAAAAATATCGCCGGAATCCGGCCGGTCAAGCCCGCCCAGAATATGCATCAGCGTGCTTTTACCGGCGCCGCTGGCGCCCATAATCGAAACCGTCTCGCCGCGGTTGATCGTCAGCGTCACGCCATGCAGCACCTCCACCGCGCGTTTGCCGATGTGATAGGTCTTGTGAACCTCTTCCGCTCTCAAAATCG